>CANBUA010000172.1 GCA_947372535.1 Burkholderiales bacterium | reverse complement strand
TGTAATCCGGGTTGGCCACCACCATCACGCCACTGCGGGGCCGGATCGCCTCCTGAAGGCGGAGCAAGTCGCGCCCGCTCGCAAGGTAGCTCAGCGAGAAGCGCTCCCCCAAGAAGGTATTTTGTTCGTCCACCAATGCTGCCATGGGCACGAGATTCAGCGCCCCATCAGGTGCCAGCAGCACCTGATCAGGCTGCGGCCGCATCTTGGCCAGCAGCCCAAGCAGCGGCTTCATCACCAGCTGGTAAAGTGCGCTCGCTTCGGAAGGCCGGGTGTCGCCCTGCCTGGCCTGCAATTGGCGCTGCAGCCGCTGTGCGGTCTGCTCAATGGCCTCTGCCGGCCCCAAGTCCACCACGGCAGGTGGCTGGTCGTGCGTGATCAGGTAAGCGGCGTAGCGATGCGCGCTCACTTCAAGCTGGCCTCCTTGAGACTTGGGGCGCCATGGCTCAAACCGGGTCCATTCGATCAGGACATCTTTGGGGCCCAGCGCGGCCTGCACGCGCTGCAGCGTCACCGGCAGAATGGCCTGCTTGAACTCGGCGCTGCGACTGGCCAGATCTGCCTCCAACTGGGTCTGCTCCTGAGCCAAAGTGTCCAGCTCCTGCTTCCTCGCTTCGGGGCCGCTGGTGTCCGGGCCAGCCAGACTGAGTTTGCCGCGCTGGGCTACCACCTTCTGCAGCTGCGCCAACAGCTTGCGCCCTGGCTCATCCAGGTGGTGGCGCAGTCGGGTCTGCGCGTCGGCTGTCGCATCCAACACGCGCCCCTTGAGCTGCAGCACGGCGCTTGCACCCAGGGTTCGCGCACCCGGCGTCGGGCTGGCCAACGAAAAGCTCACATCTCGGTCATGGCTCAACGTGGCAATGTACTGGCGCCTGCGCTCCTCGGTGGCGGTCTGCACCATGCGCCCGATGTTGATTTCCTCAATTTCTCGGGCGCGCACAGCGGCCGGCAATGCCCGAGCCAGATCACCTCGACCCCAGTAAAACATCGACAGGCCAGTCAGACTCTCCGCCACGTCCGGGTGTTCTCGCCCCAGTGAGTTTTCCTGGATGGTCAGTACGCGCTTGTACGTCGACTCTGCCTGGGCAAACTCTTCGGCGGCTGTGTACATCATCGCCAGCCTGCTCAGGCTGGTTGCCAGATCCGGATGGTTTGGCCCCAAGGCCTTCTCTCTGATCGCCAGCGCGCGCACGTACCTTGGAACCGCAGCATCATGGTCGCCTGTCAAGAAGTAGAGATCGCCCAGCAAGGTGAGCCCTGATGCGGTGTCAGGATGCCCTTTGCCCAGCACCTTTTCCCGTATCTCTTGCGCCTTTTCTGCATATTGCTTGGCACTCGGGTAGTCTCCCTTGGCTTCATACAAAGCCGCCAGGTTGGTCATCGAGTCGGCCGTGTCGGTGTGCCGGAGCCCCAAAGCATCCTTTCGGATTTTCAGTGCCTCTTCCAGCATCAGCGCGGCCTGATCGAAGGCGCCCGTGTTGTAGTAAAGCAGGCCGAGGTTGGACAGGTCTGTTGCCGTGGCCTCATGCTTGCGGCCCAGAACCCTGGTATCGATCTCCAGTGCCCGCTTGTACAGCGGTTCGGCCTGGGCATAGTCGCCAGCCTCGTCCAACATGCCAGCCAGGTTGTTCAAACTGACCGCGATTTCTCGAGGTTCGGCGTCATGAAAATTCTGGTTGATCTCCAGTGCTCGCCTGGACAATGGAATCGCCTGGTTCAAGTCACCCATGTTCCGGTATACCAAGGCCAGGCCAATCAGGTTGTCCGCCATGTCCCTGTCCGCACCACCCCCTGTCTTGTCAAGAATGGCCATCGAGCGCTTGTACAACGCCACTGCCTTGTCGTAAGCCCCGGTGGTGTCGTAAATCGAAGCCAGTTTGCGCAAACTCTCTGCGGTGTCGCGGCCTTCGGAGCCTGCCGCCTTGCGAATGGCCAGCGCACGTTCGTTCAGCCGGATCGCCTCATCAAAATTCTGCGTTTGCTGGTACAGATCGGCCAGATCGGTCAAGCGTTCCGCCGTGTCTGGATGCGTTTTGCCGAGCTCCCTCTCGGTGAGCGCCAGCGCCCTTATTGCCAAAGGAATCGCATCGGCATAGCGACCCTGCTCATACAAGGCTTCGGCTTTGCTGCTCAGCGCCTCGGCTTCGTCCGTGGCGCCGGCCACTGCACCGACACATGGGCCTGCAGCGGCACACGTCAATGCCACGGCCAAGGCCAGGTGGCGCCAGGGGCGCCGGGTGCGGATCATGGGGATTCCCTTCGTGGCATGAATCGGACGAAGCCGTGGTTGTGAACGCGATCAGCGCACGCCATCCGGCACGACGATGTCCAACACCGCCGACTGCGCCCCCCACATGCCTGGATCGTCGGTTTCGTTCTCGATGCCGCGACTCAGCGCGCCCATGCGGGACAAGCGGGCCAGCGGACTCTGCCCCCCGACACTGCGCATGCCCTTGCCAGACAGGCCATCCATCGAGGTCTGCATTTCACTGGCGATGAAAATCAGCGTTTCCTGGCCTGAATCACTCAGGCGGTAAAAGGTCGGGATGAGCTCATCCTTCCCCTCCTCGATACGGGCCGTGTCCTTGTTGTTGCCGACCTTGGGCCACAAGATGTTGATGCCGAAGTTGGTGTCCACGCTCAGCACGTAGCCGTACCAGGGCTTGGTGCTTTTGTTGCGGAGCCTGAAGGTCAGGCAATCGCGGTGTTGCACATCGCCGCTGTGCAGCCCGTTTAGTGGTCGCGCGGCAAAGTGCGTCCAGGCCGAAGTCTCCTTTGCCCCTTGTGCGCACTTTTCTACGTTACCGGCTGGTGGGCGGAGCACGATGACCTCCATGTTCATCGGTGTGGGATTGCCCTGTTTGGCAATGCCGCGCACCTCCTGAGCACCTGCAAACTGCGCAAGATTGACGATCAAACGGGGCAATTGGGCCTCGGATCCAGCCATCGGAAAACGCATTTTCTGGTGCATCAGTTGCCCGATTTGGTTCACCACCCACAACTCCGGCGCAGCGCATGGCTGGGCTGCACAGTTCACGTGTTCAGGCGGCTTGCCCGCTTGTGCCGCCGCGCCGTCTTTCGGACGCACCAGTTCCAGCCGCCAGTGAGCGGCCTCGCGTTGATCAACCAGTTCGAAGTTCTGCAGCATGCCGCTGCGGGCCTGCTCGATGGCCTGACGGACCTGAGCTGCCCAGGGTGCATCCACGGTCGCCACTTGCGGCCCGCCAATGAACAGCTTGATGCGCGGTTCGGTGTCGCGGTACATGGACACCTTGAGTTGCGCGCCCGCCTTGACCTGGCCTTCCAGCAGCTTGGCTTGGGCCGAGGCGGCAGTGAGGCTCACCACCACCAGCCGAGGCGGTTTGCTGCCCTCGGGCACCACGCCCATCAGCTCGGTGCCGACAGTCAACCCGGCGAGCCGGCCTGCGCCCAACAGCACACTGGCATCGTCTTGAATTGCCTTTACCGGAACGGTGGGCGTGAGCGGGGCGAACTTGCCGGCAAACACCGCGCGGTCGCCAGCACCTTCTTTTTGCGGGCGCTGCTGCACCAAGGGGTTGGCTTCGATCGCGGCCAGCGCCCGATCGTAGACGTCGCCCCAGGATTCACCCGGGCGACTGGCGCGCAGCGCCTGGGCCCAGTTCCAAGTGAACACGCCGTAGCAGTTCTTCCGGTCGGTGCATCGGGTGTTGTATTCGGGGTCCACTTCCACGGCGCTTTCGGTGTCGCGTGCCGCACCGATGCGCAAGCCCTTGTCCATGGGCAGATCAATGACATCTGGAAACTGGCTTCGAAGCGGGTGGATCAGCGGCACGCCTTCCGATGAGCGAGCGCCAGTCTGCATCACGTCGCGCGTCACGCTGGCCGAGTGGCAAGAGTCGGACACCAGCACCACGTCAGGGGTGATGTCGTACAGCTTGAGCAGCCAAGTGCCCAGTTCCTTGTCCAACACATCCGCCGCGTCTTTGACATTGCTTTGGCCCGAGCGGGAGCCATGCGTTACCCAGGTCTGGTCCTGACCCCGTCGCTCGCGCGCTGCTTCGGGTGACTTGTACCAAGAGCCATGCCCCGAATAGTGGATATAGACCTGGTCGTCCTTCTTCACCTTGGCCGTGAGCGACACAAAGGCCTTTTCGATCTCAGTGTGCGTGGCGTCGTCCAGTTGCATGATGTTGGATTCGGGCACCTGGAATCGCTCGATCAGGATCCCCTTCATCAATCTCACATCGTTGGATGGACCCAGCAGGTTGGTGACCCCCTGAGAACCTTCGTAATTGCCCTCGGCAATCAACAGCGCATGCACTGCAGCATGGGCCTGCGTCCCGCAACACATCAGCATGCAGGGGAGCACCGCCGTGCGCACCACAACACCTGCCAACTGGGCAATTCGGATCGTCTTCATGGTCAATGTCAGCCTTGTAGGTAGAGATGAAGGTTGGAGGCACGGCAATAAGCCTCGCGAAAATATCGGCGGCACGCGCCATTTGCCATCGCATGATTCAGCCAGAGACTCTGGGCACCGCCCATCACCTCGCCACCGCCACCTTGAACGCCGAGCCATCCACCGGGGCCGTGCGGCTCACCCGCCCCGCCGACGCCATGAGGTCAGCCAGCGGGCTGGGCACAGACGGGCCCGCCATCAACTGCGACCAATAGCCCATCACCTCGCTGGTGCCCTCTTGCGTGGTCATCAGGCGGGCGAAATCCAGCGGCGCATTCCTGGCATTGGCCAGTGAGGTCAGCAGCTTGGGCTCGGCATTGGCGATGTCGATCTGCTGCTCGATGGCCGCAGCCAGCACCTCGATGCCGATGGCAATGATGATCTGGGGGCCGATGCTGCCGACGCTCGCCGTTACACCGGAGGTAGCCCCCTTGGCGAACTCGATTCCCGTTTCGGAGACAGCTTTACCTAAGGTGCGCGCTGCGGATTTTGTGCCCTGTGCAAAGCGGACGGCAGTGAATCGCGCCCGCTGAGCAAATGGCATGAGCCGCTGGAACAGGCTGGTTTGGGTGAATCCCAAATAGATGGCCGTGTCCATCGCAGCCGACGTCGCCAGACTGCCCAAGATGGTTCTGGCTGTGATGTCTTCGAAGTCCGGCGGCACCTGGCCGATGTCGACCGACTGCTGCAAGACCGATTGCTTTTGCATGCCTTTGCGCCAGTCTTCGCTGCCCTTCCATGCGCGGTAGGCATCCAGCGCGTCTTGCGACATGAACACCTTGAAGTCACGGATGTTGCGAATCACATCGTCACGCAGTTTGATCTCGTCTGGCGTGGCGCGGGCCGGCGTGGTGGACGCGGCCACCACGCGAGCGAATACGGCCATCTTCAGTGCAGGACTGTTTTGGGGCGTTTTGGAGATCTCTTCCCACGCCTTGTCCACGTAATCGGGCGGCAACTTGTCGCCCAGGGGGCCGGCCTTCATGTCGGCGAGGATGGCATCGATCGTTGCCTTTTCTTTGACCATGGCCAAGGCCACGGCTTCGCCACCTTGCAGGCCGAACAGGCCAGGCTGGTTGTATCGCGCCGACTGCCAGCGGATGCCAGACGCCATGTCGCAGGCCGAGGGGCCAAAGATCGGAAACATCGAGCGCCGAGCGCCCGAAGGGCACTTCCAGCAGGTGCCGCCGATGGCAGCTTTGGTCACCTGGTTGTCTGGGGCCGCCGCGTTGCGCGCATTCAGCGATACCTCCATGTCCGGGTTGGCGCTGCTGATGGGGTCAAAGATCTCGTCGCCTTCGCAGGCCAGAGGCTGTGCGCGCGTAGCCACTGCATAGCTCACCCCCGCAGGGATCTCGCAGGCCCTTGCATCGTCCACGGAGTAAACCGTGCGATCGTAGGTACGAGGGCAGGTGTAGCAAGCCCCACCACGCGCCGTGTTTTGCTGACCTGGGATCTTCATGTCAAAGAACTCGCCAACGGCGCACTGCGCCTTTTGCACCACCTCCGCTTTGGCCTGCTGCTCAGCCACGAAGATTGAGCAGGCCTTGCCGTCGTTGATGTGGTAAGCCGTGCGGTGATGGCCAGCGGGGCAGGTGTAGCAGGCGCCACCGTTGTAGATGTCAAAGAATGACCCGTTCGCGCAGTCACTTGGCCATGGGGTGACGCGTGTGCGTGTGGCTGCACTGAAGTTCTCACCCATGGGCACATGGCACGCGTTGGGCGCCTCGACGGAAGCGGCAGAGCGATTGAATCCCGGCGGGCACTTCCAGCACTCGCCACCTCGGAGAGGATCATGGAAGGTGCCTTCGGGGCACAAGTAGCTTTGGAAGGTGGCGGGTTTGAAGTCTTGCGCTGCCGTTGCGTCGGCCTTCGTGCAGGCCCTTTCGGTGTCCACCGCCGCCCCTCCGCGCACGAAGCCCTTTGGGCATGACCAGCAAGACATGCGGCCAATGTCCATGAACGACCCGGCAGGGCAATTGCTGCTTGAGTTATGGACGAACTCTGCGGGCTTGTAGCCGCACAGCTGGGTACCTTGCACGCCGCATGAGGTCATCGACTTGCCAACGGGACCGATCACAAACGGGCCATCAATTCTGCCGCCCCCCAGGTCACTCCTCGCTGGTGCCGGGTCTGTTGTCGAGGCTGTTGTCGGGCCTGTTGTCTGGCCTGTTGTCTGGCCTGTTGTCGACGACGGCTGACCAACAGGGAAACTGATCTGGCTGCTGGGCACATCGATCTGGTTGCTCACCGGCTTCTCGATGTAGTTCGAACCGAGGTTGACGATGAACATGCTGTCGTGGGCCACCTGCACCAAGGAACCAGACATCTGCCTCCAGGTCGATCCGTCTCGGCTCAGCACCTGGCCAGCGCGATTGACGCCCAGGACTGCGCCAGCGCAACTCACCGAAATGTCACTCAGCTTGCCGGGCACCTGCGTCCATTTGCTGCCATCCCAGCGCCAAATGTCGTCGTTGGCATTGACTCCCCAAATGTTGTCTCGCCTGCCCACGGCCACCTTGCGCAGCCCGCCCGGCATCTGCGTCCACTTGACACCATCCCAACTCCAGACCTGACCCGCGCGGTTGACGCCCCAGACCGAGCGGTCGCAGCCGACGGAAACGTGGGTCAGCTTGCCCTGGATCTGATTCCATTTGCGACCATCCCAGTTCCAGATGTTGTCGTTGGCGCTGACGCCCCAAACGTTGAGCGCGCTGCCGACGGCAACCTGAACCAGCTGCCCAGGCATGGGCTTCCAGTTGGCCCCATCCCAGTTGAGGACCCTGCCTGCCTTGTCGACCCCCCAAACGGTGCCGTCCGCACCGATGGACACGTTGCTGAGCGTGCCGGGCGTTTGCTGCCACTGCCCATGGGTGTCCCGCATCATGGCCTGCCCAGCGGCATTGACGCCCCAAACGGTGAGCGTTGCTTGCCCGAAGGCCACCGCAGGCACCAACAACATCCAGAAAAAGCCGACAACCAGCCTGCGCAACGTGCGGACCACACCCATGAACTCACTCCTTGGCGAAAACAATTTCGCCAAGCGGAATTTATCGACTAGCTCCAGCGTTATCCATCGCACGTTCTTGGTAGTGGATGGCCGCCCTGCTCAAGCGGCATCCGGCAAACGCAAGCTCACCACCGTTCCGCGCCCCTCGCCAGGGCGCACGTCCAGCCGCGCCCCAATGCGCCCGGCGCGCTGAGCCATGTTGGTCAGACCTCGCCCGGAGAACTGCTCGCATCTCGGTGCCGCAATGCCTGAGCCCTCGTCACACACCGAGAGCTCACAGCCCCCAGGCACAGGCTTCAAGGTCACGTTGACGGTGGCAGAGCCAGAGTGCTTCACCGCGTTGTTCAGCGCCTCTTGCAAGATGCGCAACACCTGCAAGGCTTCGAGTGGCGACAGGTGGCGCGGGGTGGGCAAGTCATCGGCCGCCCATTGCAGGCGCTGACCCAGGGCCGCCAACTGAGGCTGGTTGTGTTGCACCCACTGCTGCAGCAGTGATTGCAGTTCATGGGAAGTTCCATCGCGCGCGTCGATGATCAGCCGCAGGTCATTCATGGCGGCCTGAATCACTTTGGCCACATCCTGACGTGGCACTTCTTCGCGCCGAGCCAGCCTCAGCGCCGTCACCAACTGAGACCCCACGCCATCGTGCATGTCGGCCATCATGCGCTGGCGCTCTTCGTACACCGCCTGCATGCGCTGCAAGGCCACCTCTTCGCGCCGCTGCGCCAGACGCTGCGCACCTTGCCACAGCATTGCCAGGTACAGCGGCAGCGCACTGGCAGGTGACAGCATGAACGGGTCTGGTGACAGCACGCCCACCACCACCAGCAGCAACTGAATCGTCCCGGCAAACCAGAGCAGTTCGCAGGCGGCCAGCGACACTGCAGACCACGAACGCTCCCGCCAGGCCCAGCGCAACATCAGCAACGTGGTCAGGCAACGCAGCAAGCTGGTGGGCACCATCAATGGCGCCAGCCAGTTGCCCTGAGGTTGCAGCGCCAGCACCAAAAGCGCGCCCACCAAGGGCCCGGCCGACCCGATGAACAACGCCCGTGGAAACCAGGGCCAGCCCCCATCACTCAAACGCCACAGCAGGTTCAACAAAGCCCAATGGAAGGCGATCCACAAGGCGCAGTACATGGCATCGACCGTGCGCCAAGGCAAGGGGATGTCTGGTGACAAGTAAAGGATCAGCGTGAACAGCCACAGCACCATGGCCACGATGACCAGGCCCTGCAAGGGCAGCTGCTCGCGCCACCAAATGCGCACACCGAAGATCAGGGATGCCAGCACCAGCACCACCTCGGCCTGCGGGATCAAGCGCTGCGGGATGTCTCTCAGCAAGAACTCTCCGTGCAGCGCGTCGGGCCTGCCCATGCTGATGCCTGATATCCAGGGGGCGATCACCTCGCTGCCGCGCAGCTTGATCAGCAGCTCGTTGCGCCCAGGGCGAAACAATGCCGGCGGCAACACCATCCAGTGCGGCCAGTTGAGCATCTGTGTGCCCGGTGTCCCATCGGTTTGCCCGAATGTGACCCCTGGATTGAGCAGCGAACCGTTGAGCCGAAACTCGGCCGTCAGCACCGCGCGCTGCACCAGCAGCACCAACGGCTCGTCCGGTGGCCCGGCCATGTCAAAGCGAAGCCGGTACCAGCCTGTGCGGCCGCCCGCGTCCGAGCGCTTTTCGAACACGTCGGGCAGGCGCACCCGTGTCCAGCCTTGCTGTGGTGCTGTGGGGCCGTCGCCGTAGGCCACCTCGGCCTCGCTGAAGCGAAGGGTTTCTTGCGGCAGGCCTTGGCTCAAGGTGATCAGCGGCCATCCGGCCAACAAGCACGCGCACAGCCACGCAATGGCCGCGCCCTTCAGCGCACGCGCCAACCCCCGCAATGTGCCCCACTGACAGCCGAGTCGCATGCGTTCACCCGATCAGTGGCTCAACGCTTGAGCCGGTAACCCGTCTTGAAGATCCAGCCCACCACGGCCAGCGCCGCCAGCGTGAACAGCAGCGTCATGCCCAGGCTGGTGACCACGTCCACATCGGCCTTGCCCAGGAAGCACCACCGAAAACCGCTCACCAGGTAGACCACCGGGTTGAACAGCGACACCGTCTGCCATACCGGGGGCAGCATCTTGATCGAATAGAAGCTGCCGCCCAGAAAGGTGAGCGGCGTGATGATCAACAGCGGCACCACCTGCAGCTTCTCGAAGTTGTCGGCCCACAGCCCGATGATGAAACCCACCAGGCTGAAGGTCACCGAGGTGAGCACCAGAAAGACCAGCATCCACAACGGGTGCGCCACATGCAGCGGCACAAAAAGCCCGGCGGTGGCCAGGATGATCAAGCCCAGCACGATGGACTTGCTGGCCGCCGCACCCACATAGCTGATCACGATCTCGGTGGGTGAGACCGGGGCCGACAGCAGCTCATAGATGGTGCCGGTGAACTTCGGGAAGTAGATGCCGAACGAGGCGTTGGAGATGCTCTGCGTCAGCAGCGACAACATGATCAGGCCCGGCACGATGAAGGAGCCATAGGCCACCCCGTCCACCTGCTGGATGCGCGAGCCAATGGCCGCGCCAAACACCACGAAGTACAAAGACGTGGAAATGACCGGCGACAAGATGCTCTGCATCAGCGTGCGGCGCGTGCGGGCCATCTCGAAGCCATAGATGGCGCGGATGGCGTTCATGTTCATGCTCATGCGCGTTCCTTCACCAGGTTCACGAAGATGTCTTCCAGCGAACTCTGG
>CANBUA010000171.1 GCA_947372535.1 Burkholderiales bacterium | reverse complement strand
AGTTCACGGTGCGGGACACCGGCATCGGGCTGACCGCCGACCAATTGCAGCACCTGTTTGAGCCGTTCAACCGCCTGGGGCGCGAACAAAGCAGCACGCCCGGCACCGGCATCGGCCTGGTGATCTGCAAGCGCCTGGTGGAGATGATGGGCGGCCAACTGGCGGTGAGCAGCGTGTTGAATGAAGGCAGTTGTTTCAGCTTCAAGCTGCCTCAGCACCACATCTAGGGTTAATCCTTCCCCCGAAATTGGAGTGCCCACCGCGTCACGCTTCGATAAAGTCAGGCACTTGTGACCCAACCACTGGAGGACTTCCCCATGAACATCAAACACGCAGCACTGTCGCTGTTGGCAGGTGGCGTAGCCGCCCTGTCCAGCGGTTCGGCGATGGCTGGTTTCAATGACGTCATCAGCTTTTCGCAGGCTGGTCAGGTCAGCATCACCCTGGACGCGGTCTCTGGCAGTTACAACCATGTGCTTGAATTGGCCGGCACCCAGGGCCCCATTGGCGCCAGCCCTCTGTTCTACCTGAGCACCAACGGTATCCCTGTACTGGGCCAGTCGCCTGCGACAATCGGCAGCACCGCTTCGTTGGGCACGTATACACCAGGCAGTGAACTGACGTTCCGGGTGACCAATGTCGAAGCCTCCCCGCGTAACCAAGCCATCAGGGAGCAAGTGTTCACCGGCTCGTCCAACGGGCTCAATGCCCAGCCCGCCTACTACAACAGCCTGGTCGAGTACCTCTCGCCCACCAGCATCCGCGTCACGGTGGAAGACCTCTTCCCAGTCGACCCAGCGAGCTTGCCCACAGATGCAGACTTCAAGGGCGGCGCCGACGTGAGCTTCACCCTGAACCTGAGCCCCGTGCCCGAAGCCGACAGCAGCCTGATGGCCCTGGCCGGCCTGGGCGTGCTCAGCGCCGCCGTCTCGCGCCGCCGCCGCCGTCAAGGCTGAGGCCAACACCGGGATCGCCCTCGGCATGAAGGCGGTCCGCTGGCTCTGTCAGTCCTCAGTCCTGACCGTACCTGGGCGAACGAGGCCCGTACAGCAGGCCGTTGGCATGCGGCGACAGCAAGCGATAGCTGGTGATTCCGGCTACGGGGTGGCTGGCATCGGTCACGTTGTTGATGATCTGCTTGACCACGGCGGCAATCAGCATCCCTGCCAGACCACCACCACCGCTGTTGCCGCCTTCGTCGTTGGAGGCCGTGGCCGTGCCGGTCCAAAGCACCGCGCCGGTCTTGAGGTCCACCAGCCGCGCATCGGCTGACACGACAGCGACGCTGTTGAACACGGCGTAAGTGGAGCCGTAGCGGGTCACGGTGAGGTAGAGCCCGGCATCTGCACCGAAAATTTCCTTGAGCTTGGCCGGGGCCACCGCTTGGATCTCGGCTGCATTGCTCAAGCCGTTCTGCTTGAAGGTCTCGTTGACCAGCGCAACGGGCATCACGTAATACCCTGCTTCGGCCAGCGGCTGTGTGACCTGCGAATACATGCTGAACGTCGCATTGACGTCGGGCGAGTTGTTCACAGGCGGCAGCACCAGGATCGAGCGGGGCTTGCTTTGACGGTAGGCCGAATAGTCAACCGGCGGCGGCGGCGTGGCGCAACCACCCAGCAGCAAGGAAACGCAGACCAGTGCAGCGAGCTTGGCATTGATTGTCAGACGCATGTCGTCCCCTTATTTCTTGTACTTGGCCAGCAGAAAGTCGACGTACGCCGTCGACTCAGGAAACATCGCCTTTTCCTTCATCAATTCCTGCACGGCATGGTCGTTCTGGCCCGCAGCGGTGTACAGCAAGCCCAGATGAGCGTGGTAGCCCGGTGGCGGTGTGCCGCCCTTGGCCGCGATCTTTTGCAAATCGGCCTCAAGCGCCTGGATCTGGGCTTCGGGGGCATTGCCCTGGGTCTTGAAATGCTCATAGACCTGCGCTTGGTAGCCCTCCCACTGGTAGATGGGTTTGGGCGCGTTGGCGCATCCTGTCATGGAGAGCATGGCGGCCAGCGCCACCACGGCGGCCAGCGGCCGAATCACTGCATGTGTCATCACGAAACCGCTGCTCATTTGTTGTTGGGTTGCCAGGCACCGGAGTCGATGGCCATGGCCAGCTTGTTGACTGCCTCACGCACGGCCAGGTCCAGCACCTTGCCGTTGAGGGTGGAGTCATAGCTGGCCGTGCTGCCAAAGCCGATCACTTCGCGGTTGGACAAGGTGTATTCGCCAGCGCCCTGCACTGAATAAACCACTTCGGAGGTGTTGATGTTGACCACGTTCAGGCTGACCTTGGCATAGGCCACCTGGGATTTGCCGCGCCCCAAGATGCCGAACAACTGCTGATCGCCCACCTCTTTGCGGCCGAATTCGCTCACATCGCCCGTGACCACGAAATCGGCGCCTTTGATGCTTTGCGCCTTGCCTTTGAGGGCTGCTTCCTGCTTCATTTCCTGCAGGTTGTCGCGGTCGAGCACGCTGAAGCGGTTGGTTTGCTGGAGGTGGCTGGTCAGGATGGTCTTGGCCTGGTTGCCCAGGTGATCCGTGCCATCCGAGAAGATGCCGCGCATGTAGCTCGTGCGGTTGTCGAACTTGCCCACGGCGATCAGCGTGCGCTGGCCGGCATAAGGACTGGCGGCCACGGCCACTTGCGGCGTCTCGATGGCCTGAGAGGTTTCCGTGACGGCATGGCCCAGGAGCGGGCACAAGACCAAGGCCGCCATCGGCAGCAGTCGAGATGGGTTGGCGCTCATGGCAAGCTGCCTCCTTGAATGATTAGACGACATCAAAATACGAAGTCCGAATATACCTTCAGCAGGCATGCACCTTGCAAACGTCATCGGTGGTCAGCCCCTCCATATGGCTGAAAAGGCTTGTGATGATCTCCAAACCCATGATGACGAGCGAGGACGCGTTCAAGGTGGTGCACGCCGCCCAGGACGAAGCGCAGCGCCAACGCTGGGCCGTCTCGATCGCGGTCTGCGACGACGGCGGCCACCTGCTGGCCTTTTTGCGCATGCCTGGCGCCAACATCGCCTCGGCCACCATCTCCCAGGCCAAGGCACGCACGGCGGCCCACATGAAGCGCGAAACCAAGGGCATTGAGGAGATGATCAACGGCGGGCGTGTCGCTTTTTTGTCCGCGCCGGGGCTGGAGGGCATGCTCGAAGGCGGTGTCCCGATCTTGGTGGATGGGCAGTGCGTGGGCGCGGTCGGCATCAGCGGGGTCAAGCCTTTCGAGGATGCCCAGGTGGCCAAATTCGGGGCAGAGGCCGTGGCGCCAGCTTGAGTATTTCAGAGGCGGGCTGTTCCTTGCGCTAACATTCCGGGCCATCCGCGCTGCGCGCAGGTGCCCTTTGCCCCTTTTGATGCCTGGCCCTGGAGACCCGTCCTGAGAACCCTCAACCTTCTCTACGTGGAAGACAACCAAGATCTCCGCGAGTCGATCAGCCTGCTGCTGGAAAGCGATGCACGGCATGTGGTGACCTGCGCGAGCGCCGAAGAGGCCCTGGAGCTGATGTCCGTGCAAACCTTCGACATCCTGGTGACGGATGTGAGCCTGCCCGGCATGTCGGGCACGGATCTGGCGCGGCGCTGGCTGGCGCCCGACCCGCAGCGCTGGGTGGTGCTGTGCTCCGGCTACGATTTCGGCGACAAGCTTCGCGTGCTGGGCCCCAATGTTCGCTCGCTGCCCAAAGCCTTCGAGCTGGACCGGATGGAATCGCTGCTGAGCGAAATCGACACGGCTGTGCGGGCCGCCAGCCCGCACTGAGCCCCTTACCCTGGGATCAGGCTGCGGCGCAGGTGCCTCGCCAGCAAGCGCGTCAACTCGTCGACGTGAAACGGCTTGGACAGGTAATCGTTCATGCCCGCGTTGGCGCAACGCCCGGCATAGGCTTCGGGGCCATTGGCCGTCAAGGCCACGATGGGCACCGTTGAGCGCCCGCTTGATTGCTCGAATTCACGGACGCAGATGGTGGTCTCGATGCCATCCATCTCAGGCATTTCGCAATCCATCAGGATCAGATCGGTGCGTTGGGACGCCAGCCAGTCCAGCGCCTGCCGGCCACCAGTCACCACCGTCACCTCGATGCCCAGGCGCTGCAATTCAGCCTCGACCACCAGGGCGTTGACGGGGTTGTCTTCCACCACCAGGACATGAGGCGCCCGCTCATGCGCCAGCGTGAAGGAGGCCAGGTCCACCTGATGGGCCGAGTCCCCGGCATCGCTCTCTCTCTCTGATGGCAGGCCGGTTCCCGAAGCAACCTCCGGCAAGGGCAAAGCGAGCGTGAACAAGGAGCCCTGACCAGACTCGCTGACACAACTCAACTCACCGCCCATGGCCAGGGCCAGTTCGCGCGAGATGGTCAGCCCCAGACCCGTGCCGCCAAAGCGCCGCTGGTAAGTGCCTTCGGCCTGATGGAAGGCCTGGAAGATTTGAGCTTGCTCACTGGCCGGGATGCCGATGCCGGTGTCCTGAACACCAAAGGACACCAGGCCGCTGGCCGCGTCGCGGGCCACATGCAGGTGCACAAAGCCTTCCTGGGTGAACTTGATGGCGTTGCCCAGCAGGTTGTTGAGCACCTGCCGGATGCGGACCGGATCACCCAAGGTGTCGACATGGCGTGGCAGATCGACCTGCAACTCCAGCACCAGGCCTTTTTCGCAGGCGGTAACGCTGGCCGTCTCGGCCACCTCGCTGAGCATGGCGTGCAGGTTGAATGGCTGCGCCTGCACAGGCAGGCCATGGGCCTCCAGGCGGGCAAAGTCCAGCACGTCGTTGATCACGTTGACCAGGTGGTCGCCGGAGCTGCGGATCAGGTCCAGCTGGCGCAGGGACAGCGCATCGGATTCGCGTTGCCGCAGCAGGCGCACCAGGCCCAGGATGCCATGCAGCGGCGTCCTCATCTCGTGGCTCATGGTGGCCACGAAGCGGCTCTTCGTCTCACTTAGCGCGCGCGCTTGCGCCAGGGCCTCGGCCTGCGCGCGGGTCACTTGCTCGCTCTGAAACCGCAGCCGCATCAGCTCGACAATGCGCCGGTTGGCTCGCCTGGCTTCCAAGATGAGCAGCAGGGTCAAGCCCGTCAGGGCAAAGGCGCAGAACACGCCCAGGCGGTCGTGGCGGCTCAGGGCATGCAGCGCATTGGGCAGCAGCATCGGCAGCACGAACAAACTCGCTGACGGCAAATCCACGTGCAACATGGAACTGCCCAGCGATGCCAAGCCCACCAGCACGCAAATGGTGACGATGGCGACGTCCAGTTGATGGATGGGCGTGACGGCCCACCCCAAAGCCCCCCAGGCCAGGCCGTCGAGGGCACACAAGACACGGTAAAAGCGAAAGGGCTTGCCGACACGCTGGGCCCCTTTCATGAAGCGCAAGGTGAAAAACAGCCTGACCACGCTGACCCCCAGGCGAACGCCCAGCCAAGCCAGCAGCAGGTGATGCGGCACCTGGTCTTCAAGCACAGCGCACACGCCCATGGCGGCGATCACACCGAAGAGCATGGACCAGCGCATCCGCTCATGGGCGGCATGCTCGCGCGTCTTCATGATGCTGCGCTCCAAGTCCAACTCAGGGCTGTCAGCCGGTGTGAGCGAGGTCACGGAAGAAGGAGGCAGGAGCATGGCACGGAGGAAGGAATCAGAGCACTTGGGCAGACGTCTTCAGTGTGGTGGTTCCGGGCCGCCTTGTGGTGTGGACAGCATCACGGACTGGCCAAGGCGGTGTGACATATTGCAGTGCCGCCCCCCCGGGGTTGAGGGACGCCTGACGGATCACCGCAGCCGTGTGCGCCACGTCGCAAGAACAGGTATTCTTTCAGGACTGCGCCTGCCCTTTCGATTCCCCCCCTGGAGCTCCTCATTTCGACCTCGCTGCCCACCCCTGCCGAATTCGCGCCCAGGCACGATCAAGCTCGACATTCCGCCCTGCTGCTGGCCGTGGCGGGCTGCATCCTCGAAGCGCGCGCCGCCGACGGCGAGTTGTCTCGCCAAGTCTTCGACATGGTCAAAGGGCCTTTGCGTGCGGACGTGCTGTTCAATTACAAGCTGGCCCGGGGCGACCTGCTGCACATGGTGGCCAGCGTCGGCATCCCGGATGCGATGCAAGCCGATGCCAGCCAGCTTGAACTCGGGCAGGCCTTTTGCGGCACAGCGGCCCGGCTGGGCGCCGCCCTGGCAGCCGACGCCCAACGCATCCAAGAAGACCCTGCCGGGGCTTTCGTGCGTGGCATGGGGGTTCAGGCCTACGCCTGCCACCCTTTGCTGGGCCGCGATGGCCGCGTGCTCGGCACCTTTTCGGTCGCCAGCACGCTGCGTGATGCCTTCGACCCGGGTGAGGTGGAATTCCTCCAGACCGTGAGCCACTTCCTGGCCATGGCCTGGGACCGCCATCAGGCCGAGCAAGACCTCTCACGCCTCACCCAGGCCTCCGAGCGGCGGCGGCGCCTGTATGAAACCATCTTGTCAAACACGCCCGACCTGGCCTACGTGTTCGACCTGGAGCACCGCTTTGTCTACGCCAACGAGGTGCTGCTGGCGATGTGGGGCAAAACCTGGGATGAGGCCATCGGCAAGAACTGCCTGGAGCTCGGCTACGAGCCTTGGCACGCGGCCATGCACGGCCGCGAAATCGATCAGGTCAGGGCCACGAAGCAACCGGTCCGGGGCGAGGTGCCCTTCAACGGCACCTTCGGCCCGCGCACTTACGACTACATCCTGGTGCCCGTCATGGGCCCCGATGGCGAGGTCGAAGCCGTGGCCGGCACCACGCGCGACATCACCGAGTATCGCCAGTCGCGCGATGAACTCACCTCACTGCTCTCGTCCGAGAAACGGCGGACCGCCGTGCTCGCGCGGGTGGCTCAGGCCAGCCGTTCGGTGAGCGCGGTGAGGTCGGCCCAAGGCATCGCCGACATCATGCGCTCACAGGTTCAGACGATCCTCGAGGCCGAACAGGCCGTCATCGCCCTGGGCCACAACGGCCGCTTCGAAGCCGGCCCCCAGACACTGGTGCCCGCTGACCTGGCCTTGTGCAACCAGGCCTTGCAGACCGGGCAGCCTGTGCGCCTTCCTGCATCCCCCTCGCAACGCGCCGGCATCGCGGCGCCGCTGGTTGACCGCGCGGGCAAAGAGCTGGGCGCCATCCTGGCGTGGGCCCGGCCGGGCGATGACTTCTCCGCGCAGGATGAGGCCGTGCTGGCCCAGTTGGCCGCCATCGCCGCCGGCGGCATCGAAAACGGGCACCTCTACGAGTTGCAACGCGAGCAGGACCGGCGCAAGGACGAGTTCCTTGCAACCTTGGCCCACGAACTGCGCAACCCGCTGGCGCCCATTCGCACCGGCCTGAAGATCCTGGCGTTGGCGTCTTCGCCGGAGGCGGCGGCCAGGACGCGCGAGACCATGGAGCGGCAAGTGACCCACATGGTCCGCCTGATTGACGATCTGCTCGACGTGGCACGCATCACGACGGGCAAGATGCAGCTGCAGAAAGACCGCATTGACCTGCGCGATGCCATCAACGCGGCATTGGAAGTCAGCCGGCCGCTCATCGAAGCCGGACGGCACGGCCTGTTCGTCGCCATGGCGGACGAGCCCATCGAACTGGACGCCGACACCACGCGCATCGCACAGGTGGTCAGCAACCTCCTGAACAACGCGGCCAAGTACACACCGGGCGAAGGCCGCATCGAGTTGTCAGTCACCCGTGAGGCGGCGGAAGCTGTCATTCGCGTGCGGGACAACGGTGTGGGGCTGACGCCGGATTCCCTGCCCAGCGTGTTCGACCTGTTCATGCAACTGGGTCACACCATCGACCGCGCCCAGGGCGGCCTGGGCATCGGGCTGGCCCTGGTCAAGCGCGTGGTCGAGATGCACGGCGGCACGGTGAGCGCAGACAGTGACGGGCTGGGTCACGGCTGCACCTTCACCGTTCGATTGCCCCTGCTGCGGTCCAGTCTGCCCGATGAGACACCCGCCCTCGAAGCGACGGCATCACCCCCAGCCGCCCCCCAGGGACAACGCATCCTCGTGGTCGATGACAACGTCGACGTGGCCGAGACCATGGCCACCTTCCTGGATTTGATCGGCCACACCATCGAGACCGCGCACAACGGCGCCGATGCCGTGACGGCGGCCCTGGCCTTTCGGCCTCAGGTGGCGTTCGTGGACATCGGCCTGCCCGGCATGAATGGCTATGAGGTCGCCGAAAGGCTGCGGCTGGAGCCTGCGTTGACCGGCATCGTGCTCGTGGCTTTGACCGGCTGGGGCAATGCAGAGGACCGGCGCAAAGCGCACGAGGCCGGCTTCGACCACCACCTCACCAAGCCCGTGGACCTGGCGCGGCTCGAAACCATGTTGGCCGAGCTGGACGCAGGCTAGGCGGCCTGCTGATCCAGCAAGGCCGTCAGGCGGGTGCCCGAGACCGTCTCGTCCTGCAGCAGCGCATCGGTCAAGGCCTGCAAGGTCTCGCGCCGGCTCTCCAAGGCTTGGCGGCAAGCTGTCTGCGCCCGCTCCAGCATCACGCGCGCCTCGTCCAGCACGCGGTCCTGGATGTGCGGGCCGACCAGCTTGTCGGGCACGCCCTTCATGCTCAGCAGCCCGAAGGATTGGCTGAAGCCCATGCTGCTGACCATGTCGATGGCCAGCTCGGAGGCACGCTTGAGGTCGTCGGACGCGCCCGAGGTCGTGTTGCCAAAGACCAGCAACTCGGCTTCGCGGCCCGCCAGCAACATGCCCAAGCGTGCGTTGAGTTCCTGCTCGCCGTACAGCGGCAATTCGTTGGCGCGTGTCATGAAGGTCACGCCCAGGGCCTGACCGCGCGGCTCGATGGTCACGCGCTCGACCTTGCCCGCTGCCAGCACGTGCGCCACGATGGCGTGGCCGGTTTCATGCACGGCGATGCGGTGGCGATCCTCCGGCGACATCAGGCCCTTCATGCCCGAGACCTCACCGCCCAACTGGTGGCTCTCCAACGAGCGCAGCACGTGTTCGTGGCTGACCGCCGTCGCGCCTTGTTCGGCCGCCAGCACGGTGGCCCGGTTGACGACGTTGGTGATGTCGGCGTGGGACAGCGTGCTGCTGGCACGGCCCAGGGCGGCGGCGTCGATGTCATCGCCCGCCTTGACCTTGCCCAGGCACAGCTCGAACAGCGCGCGGCGGTCGTCCAGCGTGGGCAGGCTCACACGTGCGATCAGGTCGAAGCGGCCGGGGCGCTTGAGCGCCTCGTCCACATTGCCGGCGTGGTTGGTCGCGCCGATCACGACCACGTTGTCCATGGCCGAGAAGCCATCCATCTCGACCAGCAGCTTGTTGATGATGCGGTTCTCCTCCGAGACGCCGCCGCCTTGCGGTCGGTCCGAGCCGTTGGAGCGCTGCCCGATGCCATCGAACTCGTCGATGAACACGATGCAGGGCGCGTTCTTGCGCGCAGTGGCGAACAGCTCGCGCACCTTGGCGATGCCCGCGCCATAGAACATGCTGGAGAAATGCGAGCCATCGACGGCGATGAAGTTGGCACCGCATTCACCGGCCAACGCGCGCGCCAGCATGGTCTTGCCGGTCCCCGGTGGGCCTTCAAGCAACACGCCGCGCGGCGGCTTGGCACCCAGGGCCAGGTACTTGTCGGGGGACTTCATGAAGGCAGTCACCTGCTGCAAGGCCGCCTTGGCCTCGGAGGCACCGACCACCTCGTGAAAGCCTGTCTCGGGGCGCTCAGCCAGTTGCGTCTTGCCCCCCATGATGCTGCCGTTCTGGCGGATCAGGTAGAAAGCCAGGAAGGCCGTGACGGCCACGGAGGCCACGGCCAACACGCGCTGCATCACATTGGCCAGGCTGTCCATCAAGCGGCTGTTCATGTCGCGCTCATCGACGCGGATCAGGGTGAGCGCGAAATTGCGCTCGCGGCTGAGTGTCTCCAGCCTGGCGCCCAGCCCGCCGATGGTGTCGAGCAAGCGTGTGCTGTAGTGCTCGCCACGCGTGGTGGTGACCATCACGCGCGGGCCGTCCACGCCCACTTCCCTGACCTCGCCGCGCATGATCGCGCCCTCAAAAGCGGAGACATCCACCGGATGGTCCAGCCACAGGCGCGGGTCGTGCTCGAAGCGGGTGGCCAGTGCGGTCCGGCCGGCCGGGTTGGCCTGGGACCGCATGTAATCGGCAGCCACCAGCGCGCCCACGCAGGCCACAAAGATCAGAAAAAAGGACAAGGTTTTGAGCCAGAGCGGCCAGTGCTTGAAAGTCTTCATGGTGGGCAGAGGGCAAAGTAGAGCGA
>CANBUA010000170.1 GCA_947372535.1 Burkholderiales bacterium | reverse complement strand
ATCTGGTAGACCGAGGACACGCCCATCAGCGTGAGGCCGTTGCGGAACACGCCCACGATCAGCGCGCCGATCAGGGTGCCCAGGATGGTGCCGCGGCCGCCGAACAGGCTGGTGCCGCCCAGCACCACGGCGGTGATGGAATCGAGGTTTTCGGTCTGTCCGGCTTGCGGGTCACCCACGCCGGTGCGGGCCACGGACAGCATGGCCGCGGCGCCGTAGAAGGTGCCGGCCAGGGCGTACACGCCCAGCAACACGCCTTCGGTGGAGATGCCGGTCAGGCGGGCGGCCTCGCGGTTGTTGCCCACGGCGTACAGGTGGCGGCCCGGGGCGGTCTGCGTCAGCCCGAACCACACCACGCCATACAGGGCCAACAGCAGCAACACGCCACGGGCCACGGGTGTGCCCAACAGGATGACCGGGTCGCCCAGCCAGGTCATGGCCTCGGGCAGATCGGTCACGGTTTGCGAGCCCGAATAGATCTGGGTGATGGCAAAGGCGATGTTCATCGTGCCCAGGGTGACGATGAAGGGCGGCAGCTTGATCTTGGTGACCAGCAAGCCGTTGACCAGGCCAAAGGCCGTGGTCGCGGCGATGCCGACCCCCATGGCCAGCAGCGGGTTCAAGCCCAGTTCGGTGGCGAACTTGGTCATGACGATGGAGCCCAGCGCCATGACCATGCCGCAAGACAGGTCAATGCCTGCCGTCAGGATGATCAGGGTCTGACCGACCGCCAGCAGCCCTACCACCATCACCTGTTGCATCACCAGAGAAAAGTTCTGGGCGGACAGGAAGGTGTCCGTCTTCATCGCAAAGAAGGCACAAGCTGCGAGCAAGGCCAGCAGCGGCCCCAATGTGGCCATCGGGGGCAAGCGGCGTGTCCAGTCTTTCATGGTCGGCACCAGGTTGTTGGAAGGGGTGGGGGTGGAAGCCAGCATGTCAGTCAATCCTCAATCCTCAATCCTCAATCGTCCAGCTTCAGGTCACTTCTTGCCCCAGCACAGGTTCAGGCCGGTCTGGGTGTCCTTGCTGTCCACGCCGGCCAGCGGCTTGTTGGCGATCAGGGTCACGCCGGTGTCGGTGTAGCCTGCCACCTTCTTGCCGCCTTGCGCATAGGCCACTCCGGCTTCCACGCCCATCGAGGCCATCTTCAGCGGGTACTGCTGCGAGGTGGCAGCGATCTTGCCGGCGGCCACGTCCTTGATGCCCTGGCAACCGCCGTCCACCGAAACGATGGTCACACTCTTTTCCTTGCCTGCTGCCTTCAGGGCCTTGTAGGCACCGGCGGCGGCGGGTTCGTTGATCGTGTAGACCAGGTTGATGTCAGGGTTCTTTTGCAGGCAGTTCTCCATGGCGGTCTGGCCCTTGGCCTGGTCACCGTAGGAGTCGGCCATGCAGACCACTTCGGCCGGCTTGCTCAACTCGTTCGAGGTGGCGCCCAGGGCGTCCAGGCCATAGCCCTTCAGGAAGCCGTTGTGGCGTTGGGCGCCCACAGGGTGGCCGGGAAACAGGTCCAGCGTGGCGATCCTGGCGGGCTTGCCAGCCAGGGCCACCTTGGCGTACTGGCCGATCAGCACGCCGGCCTTGTAGTTGTCGGTGGCGAACAGGGCATCGACGGCTTCGACCGGGTCGGTGGGGCTGTCCAGGGCAATGACCATCACGCCCTTGTCGCGGGCCTTCTTGATGGCCGGCACGATGGCCTTGGCGTCCGACGGGGTGATCAGGATGGTCTTGGCGCCAGCGGCGATCATGTTCTCGATGGCGGTGACCTGGCCGGCGTTGTCGCCGTCCTGCTTGCCGGCGGCGCTCAGCAACTTGGCACCCTTGGCCTTGGCGGCTTCCGACGCGCCTTCCTTCATCTTCACGAAGAAGGGGTTGGTCTCGGTCTTCGTGATCAGGCCCACGACGGGCTGTTCGGCGGCGGCGGTCAGGGACGTGATGGCGAGTGCGACGGCGCCAATCGAAACAGCCAGGGTGCGGCAAGTGGTCATGTGGAAGCTCCTCAGGAAGGGGTTGTGGTCTGTCCAATGCGGCGATCTTTGGGGACCGCGGAACGAAGTATCCAAACGCTTCATTAATAAATCAAGTGGTTGTATTAATGACAAACCCTAGTGTCAAACCCTAGGCTCCCAAGCCAAACTGGCCCCCGTGCAAAGTGGCCGCGCATGGTGATTCGCGGCCTTTGCGCTGCTTGTTCAGCCCTCCGAGGAGTGCCTCCACATGTTTGCCAGCCTGGGCGAAGCCCTCGTCGATCTGATCGAACACGCCGACGGCCGTTACGAGCCCTGTCTCGGTGGTTCCGTCTGCAACTTCACGCGCGCCGTGGCCCGTCAGGGGCAGGCCATCCGCTACCTCAACCCCTTGTCCACCGACATCTTCGGCCAGCGCTTTGTGCAGCGCCTGCGCGAAGACGGCGTGGCCATCGATCCGCCCTGGCTCAGCGACTGCCCCACCTCGCTGGCGGTGGTGTCGCTGGGCGCGGGCGGGGTGCCGCAGTACGTGTTCCACCGCGAGTCCGTGGCCGATCGCGACGGCACGGCGGCCGAACTGATCGCCCGCTTGCCCGAAGGCGTGACGGTGCTGCATGTGGGTGGCCTGGCGCTCATCCCGCCGGACGACGGCAAGGTGGTGGCCGTGATCCAGGCGGCCCGTGCGCGCGGGGCCCTGATCTCGGTCGATGCCAACCTGCGTCCGGTGGTGGTGGGCCGTGATGAGGCGCGCCAACGGGCCTACCGCGAGGCCGTGTCCCGCGTGATGGCCCTGGCCGATGTCATCAAGCTGAGCGACGAAGACATCGGCGCCATGGGCTGGACGGCCGCCGCCGATGACGACGCGGCCTTGCAGGCCGTGGCCACGCGGCTCATCGAAGGCGGCGCCAGCCTCGTGGCGCTGACCCTGGGGGCAGAGGGCGCGATGCTGGTCAACGCTTCAGGGGCCATTCGCCGTCGCGTGCCGGCGGGTGTGGCCGTGGTGGACACCGTGGGTGCGGGCGACTGCTTCCAGGCGGGCTTGCTGTCTTGGTTCAAGAAGGCAGGGCGCTTGCAGCCTGCGCAACTGGCCAGCCTGCAGGTGGCCGATCTGGATGCCGCCTTGCAACATGCCATGGCCGCCGCGGCGATCAATGTGCAGCGCCAGGGCTGCCAGCCGCCCAGCTGGCTGGAAACGCGCGCCTGGGTGGAGCAGCGCCGCAGCGTGGGCGCCTGAGCTTCAATCCGACCGGTAGCGCTTGCTGATCAGGTTGTGCTTGACGGCGTGCAGGCGGGCCGGCAGTTCCGGCCCCAGTTGCAGCGCCACGCCCGTGGCCAGGATGTCGATGATCACCAGGTGCAGCAGGCGCGACACCATGGGGCTGAACTCTTCGTAGCTCTCGGCGTGATCGGCCGCGATGTGCAGGCGCGCCTGGGCCGCCAGCGGTGAGCCACTGGAGGTGATGGCGATGGTGGTCGCGCCCTGGCGGTTGGCCAGCTCGGTGGCGTCCAGCAGATCGCGGCTGCGGCCTGCGTTGGAAATCACCACCAGACAATCCTGGGGCAGCAGCAGGGTCGCGCCGATGATCTGCAGGTGGCCGTCGGCCTGGGCATCGGCGTGGCAGCCCATGCGGAAGAATTTGTGCTGCGCATCCTGCGCCACGATGCCCGAGTTGCCCACGCCGTGGAAGGCGATGCGCCCACCGGCGCGAACCGTGGTGGACAAGGCGGCGATGGCCTGATCGATGTGGCGCAAGGGCGCGCTGAGGCTGAAGCTGCGCAGCACCTCGATGCTGTTGTCGGTGATCTTGGCGACCAGTTCGCGGCTGCCGTCGTCCGGGCCCACGGCCTGGTGCACAAAGGGCACACCGGTTTGCGCACCGTGGCCCAGGCTGCCTGCCAGCTTCAATCGGAAATCAGACCAGCCCTCGCAACCCAGGCTGCGGCAAAAGCGCACCACCGTCGGGTTGCTCACGCCGGCCAGGCGGGCCACCTCGGCCACGGGCAGGGCCATCACGCCTTTGGGGTCGGCCAGCACGGCCTGGGCCACACGCTGCTCGGCGGCGGTCAGGCCGTCGACGGCGCGGGCAATCTGTTGGGTCAATGCCATCACCAGTTTGGCCATGCGGGGCCAAGCTCCATCAGCCTGCAGTCTAGGGCCGAAGCCGTGCGTGCCAGGCCCCGTGCGAGAATTCCTGCGGCGTCCTGGCTGTCGGTGCATCCGTGCCGAACACCTTTCAGACGCCTCGCCCCGTCAGGATCGCCCCCATGCGCTTGTTGCTTGCCGAAGACGACCCCATCCTCGCCGATGCCCTGTCGGCCAACCTGCGCTCGGCGGGGTTCGAGGTCGAGGTGGCCGAGAACGGCGCCGTGGCAGAGTACCTGCTCATCAAGCACCCCTTCGATCTGGGCGTGATCGACATCGGGCTGCCCCTGGTGGATGGCCTGACCGTGCTCAAGCGCGCCCATGCCGCGCGGCCGGGCTTGCCCCTGATGGTGCTCACGGCCCTGGATGGGCTGGAAAGCCGCGTGGCGGGCCTCAATGCCGGCGCCGACGACTACCTCACCAAGCCCTTTGATTTCCCCGAGCTGGAAGCGCGCATCCGTGCGCTCTTGCGTCGGGCGCGTTTGTCTGCTGCCAACACCGGTGTCGGCGCGGCCGCCCGCAGCGGCACGCCTGTGCAGCTCAGCGGCCGCCTGAGCTTCGACCGGGATGCCCGCCGTGCCGCCATCAATGGCCAGTCGGTCGACCTGTCGCCACGCGAATGGATGCTGCTGGATGCCTTGCTGGCCCATGAAGGCAAGGTGCTCACCAAGGAGCAGATCGCCGTGGCCTGGTCGGGTGATGCCCAGGAGCCAGGCACGCCCTCGGGTTCGCTGGAAGTCATCGTGCATCGCTTGCGCCGCAAGCTCGAGGGCTCGGCCGTGTCCATCCGCACGGTGCGCGGCCTGGGTTACCTGCTGGAAAACGTCTGAGGTCTCAGGCGATCGCCATGCACGACGACCGTCGCGATCCTGGCCCCCTGGGCCGCTTGCGCCGCCTGTGGTTCAGCCTGCCGGGCGTGAACCCGGGCACCACGCCACTGCGGCGCTACCTGATGATCTGGCTGCTGGTGCCCCAGCTGGTGCTGTGGGCCGGCGCGGCGGTCATGTCCTACCAGGTGGCTGCGCGCTATGCCAACCTGGCCATCGACCGCAGCCTGTACACGGCCTCGCGCGCGCTGGCCCGCCAGGTCAAGCCCACCGGCAGCGGCTTCCTGATCGACCTGCCGCGAGCGGCACGCGACATCATCGAATCCGACCCCGACGAGCAGGTCTATTACATGGTCAGCTCGCCGCCGGGACAGTTCATCCTGGGCAACAAGGCCCTGTCGGCCCCGCCTCCGCGCATCCGACTGCCCGATGGCCAGCCGCCCGCGGATGCGCCCAGCTTCTATGACGACCACATCCAGGTGGCCGGCCACAGGGTGGCGGTGCGCGTGGTGGCCCTGTACCTGAGCTGGGGCGAGCCCGGCCAGACCCAGACCATGCTGGTGCAGATCGCCAAAAGCCGCGTCAGCCGCGATGCCCTGGCCGGGCGCATCCTGGGCGACATCGCCTTGCCGCTGGTGTTGCTGGTGCTGGCCATGTCGGTGATCGTGTGGATGAGCTTGCGTGCGGGGCTGGCCCCCTTGGCGCGCCTGCAGCAAGCCGTTCGCGATCGGCCCGCAGGCGATCTGGCGCCCATCCGTTTGGGGCCGGTGCCCGAAGAAATCGAGGTGCTCAACACCGCGCTCAATGGCCTGCTGACGCGGGTGCAGGACAGCGTGGCCGGGCAACGCCGCTTCATCAGCGATGCGGCCCACCAGTTGCGCACGCCCCTGGCTGGCTTGAAGAGCCAGACCGAGCTGGCGCTCAAGGCCACGGCCGATCCGGAGCTCAAGGCCCGCCTGCACCGCGTGCACGAAAGCGCCACACGCAGCGCTCACCTGGTCAACCAGTTGCTGACCCTGGCCCGGGCCGAGCCCGATTCGGCCAACGCCATTGGCCACAGCCGCTTTGACCTGCGCCGGCTGGTCAGCGAGCTGACCGCCGAGATGGTGCCGCGCGCCTTGCAGGCCGGGGTGGACCTGGGCCTGGCCGAGGCGGAGGAGGGCGAGCACGATGAGCTCCAGCGTCCTTTGACGCTCCTGGGCAACGCCTTGCTCATGCGCGAAGCCGTGTTCAACGTGATCGACAACGCCATCCGCTATGCGGGCGCGGGCAGCGAGGTCACGGTGTCGGTCGACAGCGATGAAGCGCAGATGTTCGTGCTGGTGGACGACACCGGCCCGGGCGTGGACCCGGCGCACCACGACGCGGTCTTCCAGCGGTTCTTCCGGGCCACACACGAGGGCACCGGTTGCGGCCTGGGCCTGTCGATCGTGAAGGAAATCGTGGAACGCCATGGCGGCACCGTCAGCCTGGCGTCGCGCGAGCCCCATGGCCTGCGCGTGAAACTGGCCTTTCCATTGGCCTGACCTGCCAGGGGTTTGCGCCAGGTGGGAAGGCTTTGCGCACCCCCGCATTTGAGGGGTGCGGTTATAGCTGTTCCGGCCACGCCTGGCAATAGGCGAAGATTCTGACATGTTGTGTTAATGGTTCGTTAATACTTCGTTGCCCGTCGCGTGTCGCTGAGCGCGCCCCGGGACTCATCCACTCCTTGACGAAGAGACAACATGAAAACTTCCACCCTCTACCGTTCTGTCCCGATGATCCTGGGCGTGATGCTGGCGCTTCCCGCCGCCGCTCAACTGTCCCTGGGCTCCACTGGCTACTTTCGCGTGGGCCCTCAGGCCACGGCCAAAGACAGCAACCGCGCCTGTTACCAGCTGAGCGGTTCGGAGTGGAAGTACCGACTGGGTAACGAGTGCGACTTCTACGGTGAGTTCCTGTTCACCGGCAACATCAAGCAGGCCACGGGCGAGACCGTGAAGATCAGCCTGATGCCCAACATCTACAACGGCAGCGCCAGCGAAGCCGGCGACGCCAAGCTGGGCATGGCCCAGATGTACGCCGAAGTGGGTGGCCTGGATTTCGCACCCCAAGCCAGCTTCTGGGCAGGCAAGCGCTACCACCGCGGTGCCGACGTGCACATCGTCGACAAGTTCTTTGAACAGCTCGATGGCACGGGCGCTGGCGCCACCGTGAACGCCATGGGCGGCAAGCTGGACCTGGCTTACTACCGTGCCGACGGCGCAGGTGCTGCGGACGCCCAGAAGCCGGGCAACCGCTTCAACGCCTGGTTGCGCGATGCGCCGGTCAACCCCGGAGGCACCGTGAACGTGGTGCTGAACGTCACCAAGGGTGACTTCACCGGCGGCAAGGCGGGCCTGGCCCTGAGCGTGCGCCACTCGCAAGGCAACATCCTGGGCGGCAGCAACAACGTGTGGGTCCAGATGTCGCAAGGCTCGGCCGGCCTGACGGGCAACTTCGGCAACCTGGGCGCTGGCTCCGACGTCAAGAAGTTCCGTCTGGCCGACGGCTTCCAGTTCCAGGTCAATGAGGCCCTGGGTGGCCAGGCCATCGCCAGCTTCCAGAGCAACAAGGGTGATGCCGACGCGGACAACGCCACCATCACCTCGCTGGGCGGCCGCATGTCCTATGCCCTGACCCGCAACTTCAAGCTGCTGGGCGAGCTGGGCATCGACAGCGTCAAACCCAAGGGCGGCTCCACGGCCAACCTGACCAAGCTGACCATCGCCCCGACCCTGGCCGCCGGCAAGGGCTTCTGGGATCGTCCTGAACTGCGTGCCTATGTCACCACGGCCAAGTGGAACAAGTCTGCCAACACCCAGGCCGGCCTGGCAGGCCTGACCGGCATCGGCGACGGCAAGACCTCCGGCACCAGCTACGGCGTGCAAGCCGAAATCTGGTGGTGATCCAAGTTGGGCCTGATCCATCATCGATCAGGCCCAGTCCCCTGCTGACATGTGGGCGCAGCGGCCGTGTGGGCCGCCCCCCGGACCTCAAGGACACATCATGAAGACCATTGAATTTCGCAAGCTGAGCGTGGCCCGTGCGGCCACCGCCGTCGCCCTGGGCGCCACCGTGTTCACCACAGCCTTTGCCGGTGAAGTTGAAGTGCTGCACTGGTGGACGGCGGGCGGCGAAGCCAAGGCCGCACAAGCCCTGGCCGCCACCATGAAGGCCAAGGGCCACACCTGGAAGGATTTCGCCGTGGCCGGCGGTGGTGGCGATTCCGCCATGACGGTGCTCAAGTCGCGTGTGGTGTCGGGCAACGCCCCGGCGGCCGCCCAGATCAAGGGCCCCTCGCTGCAGGAGTGGGCCAAGGAAGGCGTGCTGACCAACCTGGACGACGTGGCCAATGCGGAGAAGTGGGACAGCCTGCTGCCCGCCCCCATCGCCGCGGGCCTCAAGTACAAGGGCCACTACATTGCCGCACCGGTGAATGTGCACCGCGTGAACTGGCTGTGGGCCAACCCCGCAGCCTTCAAGAAGGCCGGTGCCAGGGTGCCCACCACCTGGCCCGAGTTCTTCGTGGCCGCAGAAGCCCTGAAGAAGGCCGGCATCATCCCCGTGGCCCACGGCGGCCAGAACTGGCAGGACTTCACCACCTTCGAGAGCGTGGCCTTGGGCCTGGGCGGTGCCGAGTTCTACAAGAAGGCGTTTGTCCAGCTGGATGCCAACACCCTCAAGAGCGCCAAGATGAAGGAGGTCCTGGAGACCTTCAAGAAGATCAAGGGCTACACCGACAAGAACTCCCCGGGCCGCGACTGGAACCTGACCACCGCCATGGTGATCCGCGGTGAGGCTGGCATGCAGCTGATGGGCGACTGGGCCAAGGGTGAGTTCATCGCCGCGGGCAAGGTGCCGGGCAAGGACTTCGAGTGCGTGGCCGCTCCGGGCAGCGCCAAGTCCTTCACCTACAACGTCGACAGCTTTGCGATGTTTCAGTTGAAAAACGAGGCCAACATCAAGGCCCAGCGTGACCTGGCCTCGGCCATCATGTCGGTGGATTTCCAGGAACTGTTCAACCTGAACAAGGGCTCCATCCCGGTTCGCCTGGGCATGGACCTGAGCAAGTTCGATGCTTGCGCCAAGGCCTCGGCCAAGGACTTCGTGGACAGCGGCAAGGCCGGCACCCTGGTGCCGTCGATTGCCCACGGCATGGCGGTGCCTTCTGCCGTGCAAGGCGCGATCCAGGATGTGGTGTCCAACTACTGGAACAGCGACAAGGCCACGGCCGACGAGACCATCAAGAAGCTGGTGGCTGCGTCGCAAACCAAGTGAGCGCCTGGATCGCCTGATCCACGTTCAAGCTGCTGGACCGGCCTGCGTCGGTCTCCGACCGGGGGCGGGGCTCACAAGGCCTCTGCCCCGGTTGATTTGCTTTCAATGTGAAGGCTCGCACTCCTCATGACCACATCTCCGCAAGCTCCCCGCACGGACTGGCTGCCCCGCCTGGTGGTGGCGCCCACGTTCGCGTTGTCCCTGCTGTTCATCTACGGGCTCATCGCCTGGAACGGCTGGTTCTCGGTGTCGGCCTCGCGCTTGATGCCCAACTACACCTATCAGGGCTTCGACGCCTACCTGCAGTTGATGGACAACGACCGCTTCCTGCAGTCGGCCCGGAACCTGCTGGTGTTCGGCACCCTGTTCCTGGGCGGCTCCATGGGCCTGGGCCTGCTCCTGGCCATCCTGCTGGACCAGAAGATCCGCGCCGAAGGCGTGTTGCGCACCATCTACCTCTACCCCATGGCCCTGAGCTTCATCGTCACCGGTGCGGCCTGGAAATGGATCCTCAACCCCGGCCTGGGCATCGAGCACATGGTGCAAAGCTGGGGCTTCCCGAACTTTCAATTCGACTGGATCGTGGATCCGGACCACGCCATCTACTGCGTGGCCATTGCCGGCATCTGGCAGAGCGCGGGGTTTGTGATGGCCCTGTTCCTGGCTGGTCTGCGCGGCATCGACGATGCCATCATCAAGGCCGCCCAACTGGATGGCGCCTCCACGCCCCGCATCTACTGGCGCATCCTGGTGCCCAGCTTGCGCCCGGTGTTCTTCTCCACGCTGATGGTGATGTCCCACATCGCCATCAAGAGCTTCGACCTGGTCATGGCGCTCACCGCCGGCGGGCCGGGCTTTGCAACCGACATGCCCGCCACCTTCATGTACGCCACCGCCTTCACCCGCGGCCAGATCAATGTGGGTGCCGCATCCGCCACCGTGATGCTGGCCACCGTGGCCGCCATCGTCGTGCCTTACCTCTACAGCGAACTGCGTTCGCAGCAGCGTCACTGAAGGGGTACAGCATGACTCAACAACCCACGTTTGACTGGACGCGCGCCCTGCTGTGGGCCACCCTCCTGGGCCTGGCCGCCTTCTTCCTGGC
>CANBUA010000169.1 GCA_947372535.1 Burkholderiales bacterium | reverse complement strand
ATGCCACCGTGCGCCTGGCTCATGAGCTTGGCGGCACGCAAGTGGTTGCGCTGCATGTTCACCACGGCTTGAGCACGCATGCCGATGACTGGCTCGCGCTTGTCCAAGGGGCTTGTTCAGATTGGGCGGCGCAAGGTTGGCCCGTTTTGCTTGATGCGCGCCGGCTGAATCTTTTGCTCAAGCCAGGCGACAGCCTCGAGGCCGTGGCGCGTGGCGCGCGGTACGAAGCGCTGGCCGAGATGGCCGTGCAGGCCGGCTGCGAGAGCGTGCTGCTGGGGCATCACCGCCAGGATCAGGCCGAGACCTTCTTGCTGCAAGCCCTGCGTGGTGCCGGTGTGGCCGGGTTGGCGGCGATGCCGCGCGAATCCGATCGCCAGGGGCTGACGTGGCTGCGGCCCTGGTTGAACCACCCTCGCTCGTCAATCGAGGCCTATGTGGCCGAGCACGGGATCAGCCATGTCGACGACGACAGCAATGGCGATGTGCGCCATGCACGCAATCGCCTGCGCCTTCAAGTGTGGCCGGCTTTATCGACCTCGTTTGCGCAGGCTGAGGCCAGCCTGGCGCAGGCGGCCTCCCATCAGGCCGATGTGCTCGATTGCCTGAACGATTGGCTGGCTGACAAGCTGCCGCAATTGACTTGCGCATCGCCTGCATCAGGGACGGACGAGGCGTCGACAGGGGTCGCCCTGGTGGTGCAAGACTGGCGCGCTTTGCCCGACGGTCAGCAAAGGCAGATTCTGCGTGCCTGGTTCGTGCAGGCCACCGGCCTCACCTTGCCCATGAGCTGGGTGCAGCGCCTGCATGCGCAAATACGGGGGGCATCGGGGCGCTGGTGCTTGCGCCTGACGGGCGCCACTGGGGCAGTTTTCCAGGGCGAGGTCGTGTTCTACCGCGGCTTGCTGAAATGGCATCCACTGCTTGCCAGCAGCCTGGCCGATGTTGATGGCTGGCCGGAGGATGGCTGGCCTCTGGCCATCCACGGGGCCGGGCTGGTGCCTGTACCGCAGGCCCAGGGCGACCTCGTGGTCAAGAAGGTCGATGAAGGCGGTTTGCCCTTGAGCCGCCTGGCCCATTGCGCGCTGAGGCGGCGGGTGGGCAGCGAGCAATTCCAGCTGGCCCTCAATCGACCTGCGCGCAGCCTCAAAAAGCAGTTCCAGGGGCAAGCGGTGCCGGCCTGGGAACGGCAAGGGCCCTTGTTGTGGTCGGGGGACGATCTGCTGTTCGTGCCCGGTTTGGGCATTGATGCCCGCGCTCTGGCTGGCCCGGAGGAAGCGCAGGTCATGCTGAGTTGGAGGCCGTGGCTGGCCGGCGTTTGAAACAGGGCAAACCAGGCCCCTCAAGCGCTGGTTGAAGGAAAGGCGTCAGCCCGGCTAAAATGCTGGGTTCGACCGCGCCTGAGTTTGCCCTGTGCGGTCCAGCAATTTCGAAACGCAACATTGACGCAACCTCTGACATGGCACTGATTGTTCACAAATACGGCGGCACGTCGATGGGCTCGCCCGAGCGCATCCGCAACGTCGCCAAGCGCGTGGCCAAGTGGGTGCGGGCAGGTCATCAACTCGTGGTCGTGCCTTCGGCCATGAGCGGCGAGACCAACCGCCTGCTCGGCCTGGCCAAGGAAATCTCCGAAGGCGCCACCGCCCGCGAGCTCGACATGATCGCCTCCACGGGCGAACAGGTCTCGTCCGGCCTGCTGGCCATTGCTTTGGCGGCAGAGGGCCTGCAATCGGTCAGCTATGCTGGCTGGCAGGTCCCCATCAAAACCAACTCGGCCTTCGGCAAGGCTCGCATCGAGAGCATCGACGACACACGGGTGCGCGCCGATCTGGCCGCCGGCAAAGTGGTCGTGATCACGGGTTTCCAGGGCATTGACCCAGAAGGCCACATCACGACGCTGGGCCGTGGCGGCTCCGACACCTCGGCCGTGGCCGTGGCGGCGGCCATGAAGGCCGACGAGTGCTTGATCTACACCGACGTCGATGGGGTTTACACCACCGACCCGCGCGTAGTGCCCGAGGCGCGCCGCATGAACAGCATCAGTTTTGAGGAGATGCTGGAGATGGCCAGCCTGGGCTCGAAGGTGCTGCAGATCCGGTCGGTGGAGTTTGCCGGCAAATACCGTGTGCCCTTGCGCGTGCTGTCAAGCTTCACGCCCTGGGACATTGACCTCGACGTGGAAGCCAAGTCGGGCACGCTGATCAGTTTTGAGGAAGACGAGAAAATGGAACAAGCCGTTGTGTCGGGTATCGCGTTCAACCGCGACGAAGCCAAAATCACTGTGGTCGGCGTGCCCGACACCCCCGGTATCGCCTACCAGATCCTGGGCAAGGTGGCCGAGGCCAACATCGATGTGGACGTGATCATCCAGAACGTCTCGCACGATGGCAAGACCGATTTCTCCTTCACCGTGCACCGCAACGACTACGCCCGCACGATGGAGCTGTTGCAGACCAACGTCAAGCCCACGCTGGGCGCGCTTGAAGTGGTGGGCGATCCCAAGATCTGCAAGGTGAGCATCGTGGGCATCGGCATGCGCAGCCACGTGGGCATCGCCGCGACGATGTTCCGCTGCCTGTCGGAGGAGAGCATCAACATCCAGATGATCACCACCAGCGAGATCAAAACTTCGGTCGTGATCGACGAGAAGTACATGGAACTGGCCGTGCGTTCGCTGCACAAGGCCTTTGGCCTGGACGAAGCCAAGGCCTGATCTGGGCGTTGTTTTGTGTGCTGTTTTGGCGTGATGGCCGGTTTTTCAGGCTAGAATTGATGCTTGTGCTGGAGACGTGACCGAGTGGCCGAAGGTGCTCCCCTGCTAAGGGAGTATGTGCCTTAAAAGCGCATCGAGGGTTCGAATCCCTCCGTCTCCGCCAGGATGCAAGCCCAAGTGATTGATTCACTTGGGCTTTTTCCGTTGTGAGGCGTCTAAAATTTGCCGACTCACCCAAATGCCCACCTTTGCAAAAAATGCCTGGGTGAGGCGCCTGAAACTACAGCCGAACCTCTTGCGCCTCGGAGTTCCCGTTGGTTGCTGGATCAGGATTTGAATCTACCGGATGGCCTGTCCAGAAGATCGAGCCCGGCCTATATTCGTCTGACGTCTCCTGTTCAGGCGAGACGCTGTCAACCCGGCCTGTCAAAGATTCAAGATTTACCATAGATGGTCGAAATAACCCTGTGACCTCTATGAATCTTGGGGGGTAGGCTGCGTTGACTCGACGTCATCCCCAAGGAAGTAGGCGCTGTATATGGGGCTCCAATGAAACTCCGCTTTAAATTGCCCCTGGCGTTTGCCGGGATGTTGCTGCTGGTCCTCGGTGCGGCGCTTTTTGGCATCCATCAGCTCAATCAGGCATTGACCTTGTATGGCACGGTCGTTCAGGACCATGTCGCGCAAGAAAGGTCAGTGGGTCACATCGAGATCGCGTTCAAAACGCAGGTGCAGGAATGGAAAAACACCTTGTTGCGGGGGCAGGATCCGAAGCAACTCTTCAAATACTGGTCGGCGTTCCAAGAAAGCGAACGTGATGTCATCAAAGCAGCCAATTCGCTCGACGGACAGTTGCCACCAGGCCCGAGCAAGGAACTGATCGGGCAGTTCATCCAGGCACATGCCAGGATGGGACAAAGTTATCGCTTGGCTTATGAAAAATTTGTAGCCAGTGGGTACTTGGCGCCAGTAGGGGACGCGGCAGTCAAGGGCATTGACCGGGACCCAGCCAAATACCTGGAACAGACCAGCCGGCGTATTGCCGCTGAAAGCGCCGACGTTGCCAGAATCGCCACTGGCGATGCCAGGCAGGCAGCCTTGGTCAGCGTCAGTGTCATGTTGTCGGTCAGTGCATTGGGTTTGATCTTCGGCATCATGGTGAGTCGGTCCATCGTTCAACCGATCAACAGAGCGCTACTGCTCTCGCAAGCAGTCGCCGATGGCGACCTGACCCAAGCGATACACGTTCAGGGCCGCGACGAGATTGCACAGTTGCTGAACGCGCTCAAGAACATGCAAAGTAATCTTGTGCGCATCGTGAGGGATGTCCGCCTCAACGCTGAAAGCGTGGCCACGGCCAGTTCTGAAATATCAGCGGGCAACACCGACCTGGCCAATCGCACGGAAGAACAGGCCAGCGCATTGCAGCAGACGGCATCGTCCATGGATGAGATCAGTGCCACGGTGCAGCACAACGCTGACAACGTCCTTGAGGCGAATCAATTGGCCAAGGGCGCCAGCGTTGTGGCGGTCAGAGGTGGCACTGTTGTGTGCGACGTGGTGGAGACCATGCGGGGCATCAATGACAGCTCCAAGCGCATCGTGGATATCATCAGTGTGATCGACGGCATCGCTTTTCAGACCAACATCCTGGCGCTCAATGCAGCGGTGGAAGCGGCCCGGGCCGGCGAGCAGGGCCGTGGCTTTGCCGTGGTGGCCAGCGAGGTTCGGCTACTGGCGCAGCGCTCCGCCAATGCCGCCAAGGAAATCAAGGCTTTGATCGGAACAAGTGTCGAGCGCGTGGAATTGGGCAGCCAACTTGTGGATCGTGCGGGCGTCACCATGGCCGAAGTGGTCACGGCCATCGAGCGAGTGACGGAGATCATGAGCGAAATCAGTCTGGCCAATCGAGAGCAAAGCTCAGGCGTCGCGCAGATCGGCCAAGCCGTGCAACAGATGGACCAGGCGACCCAACAAAATGCTGCGTTGGTCGAAGAAGGGGCGGCAGCAGCGGAAAGCTTGAAAGCCCAAGCGCATCAACTCGTTCAATCCGTGGCGGTATTCAAGCTCGCGGCAGGATAAAAGGTGAGCAGTGGTCACGCCGCTGTGCATGGTGTCATGCATGGTCAGATCGTCATCACAGACCACCCCCAGGATTGACATGGTGAGTGTGGCCGAATCAGGTCTCTGAAATGGCGGAGGTTTGTGTCTGCAATACAACCAAGGTTTCCTTGCACCAGCTTGACCATGCTTGCTCATACATGATCCCGGTTTTGAGGATCATGTGCTGGATCTGTGCTTCACGGCTGGTGGGCGGTTTGTCCGCACCGAAATCGCGTTGCTCGATGGCCTGGTAATGAGCCAGCTGGGCCGCGTGCAGATGCATGCGCCGCTCGATTTCCTTGTCAAGCCCCAACGGCCCCAGGGCCGCATCGGCTCGCAGGCGCACCATCAACTCGTCGCGCGTGTCGGCGGGGGCTGTGGGCTCTTTCGCCCAACGTTTGAGTTCTTTTTTGCCTGCGGCCAGCACCTTGTAGATGCGCTTGCGCGTCTTGCCACCATCTGGCGCGGCTTCCGAGCTGATCCAGCCAGACGCTTCCATGCGGGCGAGCTCCCGGTAGATCTGTTGGTGCGTGGCGTGCCAGAAAAACCCAATGGACTTGTCAAATCGGCGTGCCAAGTCGTAGCCGGACGAGGACTTTTCGAGCAAGGACGTCATCAGGGCATGGGCAAGTGACATGGTGCGAAGTTTACGCGGCTCGATGAGCGAGGCGGCAGCCAACTGACACGTTGCACAGGAACGAGCAATCCTTCACGGCATGGTGGGGCCAAGCAGCTCATGGGTCCTCAAGCCGATCAAGTTGCAGTCGAAATGACGATCAGCGGTGGTCATCGCCACTTGCCAAATCCCCGCCGAGGCTCGAACCGACGTGGGGGCCATTGAGTCCATCCTACGTAATCGGAGGCGTGTATGGGTCTGAAGAGAACTTGTCTGAGTCTGGCCGTGATGTCCCTGTCTTTGCATGCCATGGCGCATGCCCAGCAGGTCAAACCGTCATCGTTGCCTTTGCTGCTGGTTGGCGCGTCCTACGCCGATGCCAAAACCCCGTACAACCAACCGCAGGCCCCTCTGGGTGGCATCGCAGTCGGCTTCGGGTCTTACTTGAGTCTGGGGGCGGCGCTGACGCGCAATCCCGATCTGCCCGGGTATGTGATCAACGAAGGGCAGGCGGGCGGCACCACCTTTGCTCGGCTCGATTGTCTGCCGGGTGCCACCGCTTGCGGCCCGGCCAAATGGGACAGCTACCTCACCCAGTTGCAGCATGCCTTGACGCGTGTGGGCTTGCCGCCCAACTTCACGCAGTACAACGCCAAGTACGTCGTGATCCTGACGCCCAACGACTGCCTTCATTCGGATGCCTTCGGGACACCACAGGCGCAGAACCAGCCTTGCACGCCCGCGCAACTCAATCAAGTGGCCGACCGCCTGATCGAGGTGGGCGCCTACGCCTTGTCCAAGGGCATCACGCCGATTTACGACATCTACCCGGCCTACAACAAGCTGGATTTGAATCTGTTCCGCACGCTTTACGGCTTGAACTGGGTCATCGGTCAACCTGATTTCCACACACTGCGGCACCTGACGAGGACCCGCATTCATGCAGAGTTGCCGGCGGCCATCCAGCTCGACATCTGGCAGGATTTTGTCCACATGGGCGATGGCATCCATCCCACGCCCGAGACAGCGCGCAAGGCGGCCAAGATCATTGCCAAGGAGCTGCTGCGCCGCGATCCGCCCTGATCGCCTGAGTCAACGGCGGGGTATGCAACTGGTTGCATGAGGCCCTCATCTGGTCTATATTCATGCAACTGGTTGCATAGTTGTGCAGGCGGGCTCGCACCTCCTGCCGACATGCAAGTTCAGGCGCCTGCTTTGTGCAGGCGTCGCTCATTGGATTGCCCCGCGATGACCCCTTACCCACACCTTCTGTCGCCCCTGGACCTGGGCTTTACCACCTTGCGCAACCGCGTGCTCATGGGCTCCATGCACGTCGGGCTGGAAGAGGCGAAGAACGGTTTCGAGCGCATGGCGGCGTTCTACGCCGAGCGCGCACGCGGCGGGGTGGCCTTGATGGTGACGGGGGGCATCGCACCGAATGACCAGGGGCGCCCATTTCCGGGCGGCTCGCGGCTGACCACGCCTGAGGAGGCTGAGCACCACAAGGTCGTGACCCAGGCCGTGCACGAAGCCGGCGGCAAGATCGCCCTGCAGATTCTGCATTTCGGGCGTTATGCCTACCACCCCGAGCTGGTCGGTCCCAGCGCCATCCGCGCGCCGATCTCGCCCATGCCACCGCGCGAGTTGACGAGCGAGGAGGTCGGGCAGACGGTACTTGATTTCGTGCGCTGCGCCACGCTGGCTCAACAGGCGGGCTACGACGGCGTCGAGATCATGGGTTCGGAGGGCTACCTGATCAACGAGTTCATCGCCGCTCGCACCAACCAGCGCACGGACGAGTGGGGCGGCGCTTACGAAAACCGCATCCGCTTTCCGCTGGAGATCGTGCGCCGCACCCGCGAAGCCGTGGGCGCCAACTTCATCATCATCTACCGCTTATCGATGCTGGACTTGGTCGAAGGTGGCTCGACCTTCGACGAGGTGGTGCAGCTGGCGCAGGCTGTCGAGCAGGCGGGCGCCACCATCATCAACACCGGCATCGGCTGGCACGAGGCCCGCATCCCGACGATCGCGACCAAGGTGCCGCGTGCGGCGTTTGCCTGGGTCACGCAAAAGCTCAAGGGCAAGGTCGGCATCCCACTGATCACGACCAACCGCATCAACACACCCGAAGTGGGCGAGCAGATCCTGGCTGATGGCCAAGCCGACATGGTGTCCATGGCGCGTCCGCTGCTGGCCGATGCCTTCTTCGTGCAGAAGGCGCAAGAGGGCAGGGCGGATGAGATCAACACCTGCATCGGGTGCAACCAAGCCTGCCTGGACCACACCTTCAGCGGCAAGATCACCTCCTGCCTGGTCAACCCGCGCGCCTGTCATGAAACCGAGTTGAACTACTTGCCCGTGGTTGCCACGCAGCGCAAGCGTGTGGCGGTGGTGGGTGCCGGCCCGGCAGGCTTGAGCTGCGCGACGATCGCGGCCGGTCGTGGTCACGACGTGACCTTGTTCGATGCCGAGGCCGACGTGGGTGGCCAGTTCAACATCGCCAAAAAGGTGCCAGGCAAGGAAGAGTTTTACGAGACCTTGCGCTATTACCGCAAGCAGTTGGCGCTGACTGGTGTGACCACGAAATTCAACACCCGTGTCAGTGCGGATGACTTGCTCAAGGGCGGTTTCGATGAGGTGGTCTTGGCCACGGGCGTGGTGCCCCGCACGCCGGATTTCGAAGGCGTCAAGCACCCCAAGGTGTTGAGCTACCTGGACGTGCTGCGTGACGGCAAACCGGTGGGCAAGCGCGTGGCCATCATTGGCGCCGGTGGCATCGGCTTCGACGTGGCCGAGTTCCTCAGTCAGGAGGGCGAGAGCGCCAGCCTGAACCCGGCCAAGTTCTATGCCGAGTGGGGCATCGACACCAGCTATGCCGAGCGCGGCGGCATCCAGCCTGCGCACCCGGAACCTTCGCCACGCGAGCTCTATCTGCTGCAACGCAAAACCACCAAGGTGGGTGATGGCCTGGGCAAGACCACGGGCTGGATCCACCGCACCTCGCTCAAGAACAAGGCCGTGCACATGCTCGCCGGGGTGACTTACCGCAAGGTCGATGACGCGGGGCTGCATATCATGGTCAATGGCGAGGACAAGCTGCTGCCGGTGGACAACGTCGTGCTGTGCTCGGGGCAGGAGCCGCTGCGTGAATTGCAGGATGGTCTGGCGGCCGGGGGTTGTCAGGTGCACCTGATCGGCGGGGCCGATGTGGCCGCAGAGCTGGATGCCAAGCGTGCGATCAAGCAAGGTGCGGAGCTGGCTGCCCGCTTGTGATCCACGGCGGCATCGTCATCGTGCCGCTTGTTGTATCTGCCTCGTCTTATTCATTGAAAGCATCAACCCATGGCCATCGAATTGCCCTCGCTGGAAACCCTGAGCATCACCCTGGAGGAGCACATCGCCACGGTGCGCTTGAGCCGCCCTGACAAGGCCAATGCCATGAACATGGCAATGTGGCAGGAGATCCGCCAGGCCATGGACTGGATCGATGCGACGCCGGAGGCACGTGTGGCGATTCTCGAAGGCGAGGGCAAGCATTTCACCTCCGGGATCGACCTTCAGATGATGATGGGCCTGCAGGCGCAGATCAAGGACGATTGCGATGGCCGGATGCGCGAGAAGCTGCGCCGGCTGATCCTGGATCTGCAAGACACCTTGAGTTCGATCGAGCGTTGCCGCAAGCCAGTGCTGGCGGCCATCCACGGCGCTTGCGTTGGTGGTGGCATCGACCTGATCTGCTGCACGGACATGCGTTATGCCTCGGCCGATGCTTATTTCTCAATCAAAGAGATCGACATCGGCATGACGGCCGATGTGGGCACTTTGCAGCGCTTGCCCAAGCTGATCGGCGAGGGGGTGGTGCGAGAGCTGGCCTACACCGGGCGGCGTTTCGAGGCGGCTGAAGCGCGAGAGATCGGCCTGGTCAATCGGGTGTTCGATTCGCGCGAGGCTTTGCAGGCCGGTGTGCGCGAGATCGCGGCCACCATCGCGGCCAAGTCGCCCTTGTCGATCAGGGGCACCAAGGAGATGCTGAACTATGCCCGCGACCACACCGTGGCCGATGGCTTGAACTACATCGCCACTTGGAACTCAGCCATGTTGATGTCGGCCGATCTGATGACGGCGATGATGGCCCACATGAGCAAGCAGACGCCGCAGTTCAAGGATTGAGTCGAAGGTCCTTGACCAGGGTGCCGCCAGTCAGGCAATCGCGCTCATGGCCTGGCTCGATCCAAGGCTCGGCCAACGCTTGTGCCTGCCATTGCTGCATGGCCGGCAGTTGCAGCAGCCGTTGCACATAGGCCAGACACAAGTCATCCAGCGGCAGGCCGTAGGTTTGCACGCGAAACGCCACGGGGCAGAAAAACGCATCCACGGCGGTGAAACGATCGCCGGTCAAGAAGGGGCCGGCGAAGCGGCTGAGGCCGTCGTGCCAGAGTTCCTGCACGCGCGTCAGGTCTGCCTGCAAGGCCGCGTTGACCTCGTTCAGTTGGACCTTGATGGTGCAGTTCATGGGGCACTGGGTGCGCAAGGCGGTGAAACCGCTGTGCATTTCGGCGCTGGCGCAACGGGCCCAGGCCCGGGCGGCGGCGCCTTGTGGCCAGACGCCAGCATGGTGCTCGGCCAGGTATTCGGCGATCGCCAGCGAGTCCCAGACGGCACCATCGTTGGTCAGCAGGCAGGGCACCTTGCCGGTGGGCGAGAACTGGCGGAAAGCCGACCAGTTGGCGCCTTCGCCAAAGGGGGTCAACACCTCTTCGAACTCGATGCCCAGTTGCGTCATCAGCACCCAAGGGCGCAAGGACCAGGACGAGTAGGTTTTGTTGGCGATGTGCAAGGTTTGCATGGCGACACTCCTGGGGGTTTGACCCCCATCATAGGCGCGGCAGCAAGTCTATGTCAGGCAGGTTGGCGGCAACATCGGCCACC
>CANBUA010000168.1 GCA_947372535.1 Burkholderiales bacterium | reverse complement strand
TCTCTTCGGCTTCCAGGCGCTTGCGCGGGTACACGGCCAGCAGCTTGTTTTCCGGATCAACCTTGCGAACCTCTTCACGCTCGTTCGACGACTGGCGGTAGGTGGCGGACAGCAGGATCTCGCGGTGCAGCTTCTTCACGCTCCAGCCGATCTCCACGAAGTTGGCGGCCAGGAAGTCCAGCAACTCGGGGTGCGTGGGCTTGGCGCCAGCACGACCGAAGTCTTGTGCTGTGGCCACGATGCCCTTGTCGAAGTACTGGCCCCACACGCGGTTCACGTAGACGCGCGGCGTCAGCGGATTGGTGTCGGCCGTGAGCCAGGCAGCCAGCGCGCTGCGGCGGCCAGACGAGTCGGCCAGCGGTTTGACCTCGGGTTGTTGACCCTTGCCAATCCACAAGGAGGGGATGGTCGGCTTCACTTCTTCCAGCGGACGCTCGTGGATGCCACCAAAGCGCACGAAGGTGGGCGGCGCATCGGCATGGCCCAGCTCGTTGGCAGCGGTGATGAAGCGAGAGCCCTTGGCAGGACGAAGCTTGTCGAACTGCTTGAGTTCTTCACCCAGCTTGTTGTACGCCTTCAGCTTCTGGGCGATCTCCTCGCTGTAGCCTGTGCGTTCCTTTTCCTGGCCAAACTCGCGCAGGTAGGACACGATGTCGGCGTCCGACGCCACGGCATCCTTGCGGTAGTTCACCCAGCGGTCCAGGGGCGTCCATTGCTCCTTGGGCTTGAAGATGGCGTCGCGGCTGTCGGTCAGGTAACGCTCGTTGTAGTACTTGCGCCCTTCTTCGCGCACCGAATCCAGGATGGCCTTCTGCTGTGCGCGCAGGTCCTTGGTGGCTTCGTTGTAAGCCGCTTGCTGCTTGGTGAAGGCCTGATCCCATTCGGTCTCCGTGCCCTTGGCCAGCGGACGACGCTCGTCGAAGGCCACATTGGAGAAGTAGGCCTGCAGCTGGAAGTACTCCTTCTGGCTGATCTTGTCCTGCTTGTGGTTGTGGCAACGGGCGCAACCGATGGTGGTGCCCAAGAGCGACTCGCCGACCAGATCGGTGATGTCGGTTTCGATCTGGTACTTGCGTTGCACCAAGTCGCGGGAGTTGGCGTTGTCCGGGTAGCCGGCCAGATAGCCTGTGGCGATCTGCGCTTCCTGGTTGCCCTGGAACAGCTCGTCACCAGCCACCTGCTCCTGGATGAAGCGCGAGTACGGCTTGTCCTGGTTGAAGGCGTTGATCACGTAGTCGCGATAGCGCCAGTTGTTGGGACGGGTGTTGTCGTTCTGAAAGCCCGTGCTGTCGGCATAGCGGGCGATGTCCAGCCAGCGGCGAGCCTGGCGCTCGCCGAAGTGAGGCGAAGCCAGCAGTCGGTCGACCAGCTTGTCGTAGGCATTGGGCGACTTGTCGCTGACAAAAGCCTTGATTTCCTCAGGCGTGGGCAGCAAGCCCCAGGCATCCAGGGTGGCGCGACGGATGTAGGTGGCGCGATCGGCTTCGGCCGAAGGCTTCAGACCTTTGGACTCGATTTGGGCGAGCACATAGGTGTCCAGCGGGTCACGCACCCAGGCTTTTTGTTTGACCACCGGCTGATCGGGTTTTTTGACGGCCACATAAGGCGACCAATTCTTGGCGGGCGACTCGGCCGCGACAGCGCCAATGGCCAGCGAACCCAATATCGCAGTGAGAGAGATAACCTTATTCATATTGCTTGACCTCATGTGCGTTGAGCAATTCGCTCATATGCTTGCTCGGTGATGTCATATTCAAGACCGTCACCCCAATTCATCAATTCCAGCCCGGTTGGGTTGCGTCACTTACGCAATTGGCGTGCCATCTTTCGCGAACAATCAGGCCCGGCATGGTGATGTCTAAGTCATTGATTTGTATTGATATTGGTTTGGCAAATATAGGTATGCCATCGGTGCTTGCGTATGGTTTTTAACCACAGCCTCTGACTGTTGAAATTTCATCAGCAAAGGTGTTGAAAAATCAGCAGGCCAGATGTTGTTGATTCAACATTTCCGTGCTGAACGGCGGTTGTCAGGGCAGCAGGTCGAGTTGTTTTGCAGGCATGGAAAATGCAATTGCTTGCCGGACAAACATATTGGCAACCGTTCGAGGAGTTGATTCGTGCATTCATTCAAAACAACTGCGCTGGCTGGGGCTGTGATCCTGTCTCTGGCCTGCGCGGCTGCTCAGGCGGCACCCGCCGCCGCCACGGCCACTGGCGCGGCAGAGATCCAGTCCCTGAAGGAGACTGTGGAAACCCTGCGCAAACAGATTCAAGAGCTGCGCTCGGCACAGGGCAGCGGCACCAACGCTCTGGACCGCGCACGCGTCGACGAACTGAACCGCCAGGTCAACGACCTGAAAACGCAACTCCAGATGCTGAACGACGAAGCCGCCAAGTCCAAGGCGGTCGATCAGCCTCAAGAGGGCGAGAGCGACGAAGCCCTCCAGGCCCGCACGCCGGCCACCAAGGCCGACATCCAGGGCCTGCGGACAGACATGGAGAACTACAAGTACGACAACGCTCGCCAACTGGAGCGCAATGTTCCCAGCGTGACGCGCAACACCAAGCTGGGCGGCGGTGTCACGGTTCGCTACGACACCAACAACCCCAAGGCGCAACCCAGCGCGTCGTCCAGCGGTGCAGGCGCCACCGCCACACGGGCCAACGGCTTTGCTGCCCCATCTTATTCATTAAACCTGACCGGCACGCTCTTTCGCGACTACGAGGCTGGCCGCAACCTGACCTATCGCCTGGCCTTCGCGTCGACCAACGCCACCACGGTGACTTCGAGCTCGACCGTCAGCGGCACCACCGCCACGGGCACCAAGACAGCAACCATCGCCAACGGCAACAGCTTCCTCAACGCCACCGACGTCTACCTGCGCTACAGCTTCCAGCCCGCCAGCGGAAATCCGGAGGATCCGCTGGGCACCGTCACGCTCGGCCAGCAGGCCATTCCCTTTGGCCAGGACGCGCAGGCGCTGGACCCAGAAGTTCGCCCTGTGATCAACAACGCTGGCTTCGTGTCAGGCCTCGGTCTGGGCACACGCCAGACCGGTGTGGTGGTTGCCGGTGACTACGACCCCTACGTTGACTTCACCAGCAACTACCGCGCCCCTTCCGTGGCCTATGCCTTTGGTGTGTTCAACGGCAACGGCACGAACCGAGCCGACAACAACGATTACAAGGACCTGATCGGTCGCCTGGTCTACACCCTGCCGGTGGACTACGCCAGTTGGCTGCGCCAGTTCCAAATTGGCGCTTCCTACTACCGTGGCTACACCACGATCACGTCGGCGGCCACCAACGACATCTCGACGACCACCGCCACGAAGAAGGGCGTGAACAGCCGTCGCGGCATTGACCTGAACTGGACCCACCTGCCCTACTCCATCTCCTATGAATGGGCCTATGGCAAGAACAGCCTGGCCACATCCACAACGGCGGATGCAGACGGCCTGCAGCGCAGCTCGGGTCAGTACGTCAACTTTGGCTACACCTGGGGCGAGCAGTTCCTCAGCAGTTCCAAGAACCAGGGCAAGTTCGACGACTTCTGGCCCAAGTCCTACCAGGCCTTCCTCCGCTTTGACGAGTGGGATCCCAACCGCAGTGGCAAGGCCCTCAACGACAAGGTCTGGGTCCGGACCTTTGGGCTGAACGTCTTTTTCGCCGAGACCAGCCGCGTGCAGATCAACCAGATTCACACGACCAACCAGTTAGGTGGTGCAGCACCTACTGCCGCCAAGCCGGCGACCGCCAATGGCTGGGCTGTTCAGCTCAACACCACCTTCTGACCCCGTTCAAGCGCATTTCGGAAATTCGGAGCACACACACATGAATCGTCGTCACTTCAACGCTGCATTGGCCGCCGGCCTGGCTGCCCCTGCCCTGATCGGCCTGAGCACGGCCGCACGCGCCGCCGACGGTGGCAAGCCCGCCACCATCCGCATCGGCTTCCCCAATGCGGGCACGGGTGGTCGCCCGCTGCCCGCGTCCAGCTTCCCTGCCAACGCGGTCTTTCGCAACGAACTGGAACAAGAGTTCGCCGCAGACGGCATCAAGATCGAATGGAAGTACTACGTGGGCGCCGGCCCTGCGCTGAACGAAGCCTATGCCAATGGCCTGCTGGACTTCTGCTTTGGTCATGGTGACCTGCCTTTGATCGTGGGCCGCGCCACCGGCCTCAAGCACAAGATCATCATGTCTTCTGGTCGCGGTGGTGACACCTATTTCATCACGCCAGCCACCTCCACAGCCAAGACGGTGGCAGACCTCAAAGGCAAAACGCTGTCCGTGCAAAAAGGCACAGCCGGACAGCTGCAGCTGTACCGCTTCCTGGCCAAGTACGGCGTCACCGAGCCCGAAAAAGAGTTCCGCATCATCAGCCAGATTCCGGACGATCGCCGAGCATCACTGGCCACAGGGGACATCGCCGGGACGATCGACACCCCCTTTGGCCTGGAAGCCCGCGGCGTGGCCAAGCGCCTGGCCGTCATCTATGACGACCCTTACATCAACGTGCCAAGCAGCGTGTGGGTTGGCGAGCTCTTTGAGCAGCGCTACCCAGACCTGGTGCAGCGCATCGTCAACCGCCTGGTCAAGGTGGCGTACTGGAGCAGCCAAGAGGCCAACCGCGAGACGCAATACCAGCTGTGGACGCGCTCTGGCACCAACACCTACATCGACAACAAGGAAATTTGGGCTCGCACGAAAGACCTGCGTGTGCGCATCAACCCTTTGCTGGACGAGTACTACGTGACCTCCATCCAGCGCTCCATTGAAGAGATCAAGAAGTACCGCCTGACCCGCCGCGATGCCATCTTCGACGGCTGGCTGGAACCCAAGTACCTGAACAACGCATTGCGCGAACAAAAGCTGGAAACCTACTGGCCCACCCAGGACGCCACCGGCAAGTTCACCCGCACCTGATCTGAAATCAGAGAAAGCCCCACCATGGCCGCGTCCACCGACGACCTTGTCATCTTTCCCCCCATTGCAACGGATGGGCCTGCACATGCCCGCTTGAAAGCCCCTGTCACCGCCTTGCCGCGAGCCGGGGATGAAGGTGTCACCAAGGCAGACAGGGGAGCGGTCAGCTCGGGGCTGACTGGCTTGCGATCCTTGTTGCAAGGCCTGGGCGGCATGCTGGCCACGGTGGCGCTCGGGCTGATCCTGCCCAGCCTGCTGTGGGGCTTGTGGTGGCTGGCCGCCGATCGCCATTGGGTGGCAGAGCAGATCCTGCCCTCACCGGCGTTCGTGTGGGAATCCCTGGGCATCGTCCTGCAATCCGGGGAGTTGCAAGGCCATGTGCTGTTCAGCCTCAAGCGCGTGGGCTGGAGCCTGCTCATCGGCGGTGGCAGTGGCCTGTTTCTGGGTCTGGCCATGGGCCTGTCTCGCAGCGTCAAGGCCTACGTCTTCCCGACCTTCGACGCCCTGGCTCAACTGCCCGTGCTGGGCTGGATCCCCCTGCTCATCATCTTCGTGGGCATCGAAGAACCCCTGAAGATCACGGCCGTGTCGATCTCGGTGGTGGTGCCGGTGGCGCTGAGCACCCTGAGCGGCATCGCCAACATCCCGGCGGCCATGCTGGAGGTGGGGCGGGTGTACCGATTCAACACCTGGCAGACCCTCAGCCGAATCGTGTTGCCTGCGGCCACGCCGGCCTTGTTCACCGGGCTGCGCCAGGGCGTGATGCAGGCCTGGCTGTCGGTCATCTTCGTCGAGCTGCTGTCGTCCAGCGAAGGCCTGGGCTTCTTCATGGCTTACAGCCGCTCCTTGAGCCAGATCGACATGGTGATCGTGGCCATGTTCGCCATCGGCGCCCTGGGCGTCGTGATCGAGCTGACCTTGCGTCTGATCGAATCGCGCCTGCAAGGCTGGCGCCGCAGCGCCTTCTGAACCACCCACAGGCAGCACCCATGTCAAACGCTTCCGATTCAACCTCCCGCCTGGACTGGCGCGGCTTCGTACTGCCCGTCGGCTTCATCGCCCTGTGGGTCATCGCCACGCAGAACCACTGGGTCAACACCAAGCTCATCGTGCCACCACAAGGCGTGTTGACCACCGCGATCAAGGAGCTGGCCAACCCCACTTTCTACGCGGGCGTGGGCCTCAGCCTGTGGCGCGACCTGTCGGGCTTCACGCTGGGCGCGCTGGCTGGCGTGGCCGTGGGCGCTTTGCTCGGCATGTCGCGATTGGCCGACAAGCTCATCGGGCCCACCTTCCACACGGCCCGCCAGATCTCGTTGTTTGCCTGGCTGCCCCTGCTGTCGGCGCTGGTGGGCACGGGCGATGTGGCCAAGGTGATCTTCATCGGGTTCTCGGCCTTCTATCCGGTGGTGCTGGGCACGCTGGATGGTGTGCGCGGCGTCACCCAAGCCCATGCCGAAGTGGCCCGGGTCTATGGCTTCACCCCGCGGCAGACCCTGGTTCGCCTGGTGCTGCCGGCGGCTTCGCCCCAGATCATCGGCGGCTTGCGCCTGGGCCTGATCTACGCCTGGCTGGCCACCATTGGCGCCGAATTCCTGCTGGTCAACGACGGCCATGGCCTGGGCAACATCGTGTTCAAAGGCCGCATGGCCTTCAACATCGAGCTGATCCTTTTCGGCCTGCTGGCCATCGGCTTTGTGGGCGTGTTTTTCAACCGCCTCGCCGGCCTGGCGGAGCAACGGCTGCTGCGCTGGCGCGCGCCGCAGCAGCGTTGATCGCCCTTCCCGTTCCATCACATTTCCAGGAGCCGCACCATGTCTCAAGCAGGCACCATCGACATCCAGAACCTGAACAAGACCTACTCGGTCAAAGGCACCCCCCTGCCCGTCCTGCAGGACATCAACCTGTCCATCCGCCCGGGAGAGTTCATCAGCATCGTGGGCTCCAGCGGCTGCGGCAAGTCCACCTTGTTGCGCTTGCTCATCGGCCTGGAAGCGGGCTATGAGGGCCAGTTGCTGCTGGACGGCAGGCCCATCCGTGGCACCAGCCTGGACCGCGGCATTGTGTTCCAGGAACACCGCCTGTTCCCCTGGCTGACGGCGGAGCAGAACGTGGCGCTCGGCTTGCTGAACGCCCCAGGCTCGCAAGCCGAGAAGGACAAGAGCGTGCGCGAGCACATCCACCTGGTGGGGCTCAAGGGCTTCGAGAAGGCCTACCCCTATCAGCTGTCGGGTGGCATGTCTCAGCGTGTGGCCATTGCGCGAGCGCTGGTCAACAGGCCCGAGGTGCTGTTGCTGGACGAACCCTTTGGCGCGCTGGATGCCATGACGCGCAGCCGTCTGCAGCACGAGCTGCAACGCATCTGGCAGGCCGAAGGCATCACCGCCATCCTGGTCACCCATGATGTGGAGGAGGCCGTGTATCTCGGCGATCGCATCGTGGTCATGCAGCCTCGCCCGGGCCGCATCCGCCGGGTGGTGGACGTGAACCTGCCGCGCCCACGTGATCGCGCGTCACTTGACTTCAAGCGCATCGAAGACGACGTGATGAGCGAGTTCGCCTTGCCCCAACCGGAAGTGCTGGCTCAGGCCGCTTGATGCATAAGCAAGCTCCCTTTTGTTCCTTGTCCGCATGAAGCCCCTTGCCTAGCATTCATGGGCCTCTCAAGGGGCCTCGCCATTCCAACACAAGCCAAAGCATCCCATGACCATCAAGCACTTGTTCGCCGCCCTTCCGCTGGCTGCCGCACTGGCTCTGCCCGCCCTGTCTGCCCATGCCCAGGTGGCTGCCTCGGCGCCCGACGCGGCAGCCAGCGCACCGGCGCCGCAACCCTGGACGTACAAGACCAAGCAGCTCAGCCGCAATGATGTGGACAAGCTGGTGGGCAACCCCAAGAAGCTGCTGGTGATCGACGTCCGCCGCCCTGATGAAATCAGCAAGCTCGGCACGCTGCCGGTTTACCTGAACATCCAGGTCAAGGACCTGCCTGATGTGCTGGACTACATTCCCCGCGACCGCCAGATCATCACCGTGTCTAACCGCGCACACCGTGCCGGCGCTGCGGGTGATCTGCTGAGCGCCAAGGGCTTCAAGGTGGCTGGCGCCTTGGGCTCGGAAGACTACCGCGAAGCGGGCGGCACCATCGTCAAGGTGGCCATTCCTGCACCGCGTCCGGCCGCATCGGCTGCGTCCAACTGACATGAGCGCATCGTCCATCTCCGTACGGGTCTGGGATGCGCCGTTGCGGCTCTTTCATTGGGCTTTGGTGGCGTCGGTGGGTACCGCCATCGCCACCGGGCTCAAAGGCGGCGACTGGATGGAGCTGCATGGCAAGGCGGGCATTGCCACCGCAGGATTGCTCGCGTTTCGACTGGTCTGGGGCCTCGTGGGCTCAGAGACGGCACGCTTCGCGACTTTCGTGCGTGGCCCCGCGGCCATCTCGGCATATCTGAAGGGCCAGTGGCACGGCCTGGGGCACAACCCCCTGGGTGCATTCTCGGTGCTGGCCATGCTCGGTTTGCTGAGCTTTCAGGTGATGACTGGCCTGTTCGGCAACGACGAGATCGCCTTCACCGGCCCCCTGGCCCGTTGGGTCAGCGAGGACACGTCCATCTGGTTGACGGGCAAGCACCGCCTGGCCGCATTTGGCGTCTACGCCATCCTGGTGCTGCACATCCTGGCCATCGTGGGCTACAAGATCGTCAAGAAGGAAGCCCTGGTGCCGCCCATGGTTCACGGCAGCAAGCAAGTCGATCGTGCCATCAAGCCGCCAAAAAGGGCGCCGGCCTATGCGCTTCCTGTTGCCCTGTTCCTCGGCTTTGGCGCTGCGGCGCTGGCTGCAGGCCTGTGGCCCAGCTGATGTCGCAAGGTTTGCGAATCGCATAAGCAATTCCACTTTCATTCGTTTATTAAACAAGACGTCCTTCTTAGGATTTCGTCATCGTTCACTCCAACACAGAACACCCCATGACCACGTTGTTTTCCACTCGCCGCACCTTTTCCACCCTGGCGCTGGCGGCTGTCACCGCCCTGACCGGTGTGGCGTCTCTGGTCCCTGCGGTCGCCCAGGCCAAGGACATCACCCTGCTCAACGTGTCGTACGATCCGACCCGCGAGTTCTATGCCGACTACAACAAGGTGTTCGCCAGCTACTGGAAGGCCAAGACCGGTGATGACGTCACCGTCAAGGCATCTCATGGCGGCTCGGGCAAGCAAGCGCGCTCGGTGATCGACGGCCTGGAAGCCGACGTCGTCACCCTGGCCCTGGCCTATGACATCGATGCCATCGCCGACAAGGGCCTGGTGTCCACCGACTGGCAGAAGAAGTTCAAGGCCAACGCCACGCCTTACTCGTCCACCATCGTGTTCCTGGTCCGCAAGGGCAACCCCAAGAACATCAAGACTTGGGACGACGTGGTCAAGCCTGGCAACGCCGTGATCACCGCCAACCCCAAGACCTCTGGCGGCGCACGCTGGGCCTACCTGGCCGCTTACGGCTACGCCCTGAAGAAGAACAACGGTGACGATGCCAAGGCCCGCGCCTTCGTCGCCAAGCTGTATGAGCACGTGCCTGTGCTGGATTCGGGTGCCCGTGGCGCCACCGTGTCCTTCTCGGAGCGCGGCCTGGGTGACGTGCTGCTGTCGTGGGAAAGCGAAGTCGGCCTGATCAAGAAGGAATTTGGCGACGACAAGTTCGACGTGGTCTACCCCGCCACCAGCATCCTGGCCGAGCCGCCCGTGGCCGTGGTCGACAAGGTGGTCGACAAGCGTGGCACCCGTGAAGTGGCCCAGGCTTACCTGGAATACCTGTACTCGCCCGCTGGCCAGGACCTGATCGGCAAGTACTACTACCGTCCGCTCGACACGAAGGCCGCTGCCAAGTACGCCAAGCAGTTTCCGAAGCTGAACCTGTTCACGGTGGACGACACCTTCGGCGGCTGGGCCAAGGCTCAGAAGACGCACTTCGCCGATGGCGGCGTGTTCGATCAGATCTACCTGAAGAAGTGATCAAGGGGTTCTCAAGCAGTGGGGGTGCCCTGCCTCCTGGGTGAGGGCACATGTTGACAGGCCTTGGCATTCACATGCCAAGGCCTCTTTTTTTGCCCAAGTCTTTGCCCACGGCTTTACCCATGCCGGGCCTGCCTTGTTCAGGCTGCGTCTTCGAGCAGGCCGTGCCGCTTGAGCTGGGTACGGATCATGTTGCGCGTCAGGCCCAGCAGGCGAGCCGCCCGGACCTGATTGCGTCCGGCGTGTTCGTAGCCCAACGTCACCAGGGTCGATTCCACGCGCTCGTACAACTGCGCCTCATCCTGATCCATCAAGGCGCGCAAGGCTTGCGCCAAGGCCTGCCAGGCATCGGAGGACACCGTGGTCACGTCATCCCGACGTTCTGCGGCAGCAGCCGGCCCGGGCAGCCCCGCACCGGCCATGGGTGCCAATGCGGCCGC
>CANBUA010000167.1 GCA_947372535.1 Burkholderiales bacterium | reverse complement strand
CCGGCCCTGGCGGCCCACGCCGAAGATGCGCTCAGCAAGATCCTCAGCGTGCTGCCGCCCGAGGCCCGCGCCGCCGCCGACCGCCTGGCCGTGCTGGTGCCCCAGCGCCTGGACACCGACACGATCAACCCCACCGTGCTGGGCCACCTGGGCGCGCTGCGCCAGGCCATCGACCAGCGCCGCAAGGTGCACTTGATGTATGCCGATGCCCAGGGCCAGCCCAGCGCTCGCCTGCTGCGCCCCCTGGCCTGCCTGCACTGGGACAGCACCTGGACGCTGTCGGCCTGGTGCGAACTGCGCCAGGATTTCCGCCAGTTCCGCATGGACCGCATCGGCGAACTCAGCGTGAGCGAAGATCGCTTCCGCGACGAGCCCGGCAAGACCCTGGCCGATCTGTTCCGCCAGATGAAGCTGCCGCCGCCGCACTGAGGCCAAACGTCTGCCCTTTCGCCCTCCTGCGAGGAAACCCAGGGGCAGGCACCCTCGCCAGACGCCGCCAACGCCGCGCCTTGTCGCCTGCCCATCCAGACTGTCGCCAGGGCGACCATGTTCGGCAGACCGGTCCGGCCACACTGACAGCCATGGCCCCAACTGCAGTCCCCCACAACAGCCACCCCTTGAGCAACGGCCCCGGCCACGGTCGCCAGGCGCCGCTGTGGTCCACCGCGCTGCCTTTCACCGCCGACGGCCCCAGCGCCCCGGCCCCCGAACGCCAGCGCCTGATCGACGGCCCCGATGGCCCTGGCCGCCCCATCGCCCTGCGCACTTGGGGCGACCCGCGCCTGCCGGTGCTGGTGCTGGTCCACGGCTACCCCGACACCAGCCGCACCTGGGACAAGGTGGCGCCGCTGCTGGCCCGCCGCTTCCATGTGGTGGCGTATGACGTGCGCGGTGCCGGCGATTCGCAAATCCCCAAGCGCCTGGCCGACTACAAGCTGGAACGCCTCACCGCCGATTTCGAAGCCGTGATCCAGGCCGTCAGCCCCGATGCGCCGGTGCACCTGGTGGCACACGACTGGGGCTCGCTGCAAGGCTGGGAGTTCGTCACCGAGCCGCGCCTGGCCGGCCGCATCGCCAGCTACACCTCCTGCTCCGGCCCCTGCCTGGACCACATCGGCCACTGGATCCGCCGCCGCCTGGCCGAGCCCAGCCTCCGACACACCGGCCAGCTGCTCAAGCAGGCCGCCAAGTCCTGGTATGTGGGCGTGTTCCACCTGCCGCTGCTGCCCGCCCTGCTGTGGCGCATCCTGCTGGGCCCGCTGTGGCCGCAATGGATGCGCTTCGCCGAAGGCGCCCGGGTAGAGGCCTGCCCCAGCCAGGCATCCGATGGCGTGCACGGCATGAAGCTGTACCGCGCCAACATCCTGCCCCGCCTGCTGAACCCGCGACAGCGCGTGGCCCATGCCCCGGTGCAGGTGCTGGAGCCGCTGCGCGACCGTTACGTGAGCCCCATGCTCAATGACGATCTGGCCCGCTGGGTGCCGCAGCTGACGCGCAAGCAGATCGACGGCGGGCACTGGGTGATCGCCAGCCAGCCGGAGCTGTTTGCGGCGCATGTGCTGGCGCACATTGCCAATATCTCAACCAATACCGGTGAGCCAAACCAGTTGCCATCCGGAAAAGGCTGAGTGGGCATGCACGGCTGGATGTTCAGGGCAATGAGACTTGATTGATGAGGCCGGGCAGCGCGTGCAATTCGCTGTTCCAGTTGGCAATCCACGATGTCACCCGGGATGCCTCCATCGGTCTGGCAATCCAGTAACCCTGTGCGATATCGCAGCCCTTTCGCTGAAGGTGAAGCCAGTCCTCAACGGTTTCGACACCCTCACCCGCGGTTTCCATGCCCAGGTCGCTGGCAATGTTGATGCTGGCCTCCAGGATCCCGTCCAATGCAGGGTCGCTGTGCGCCAGGCGCACAAAACGACGGTCGATCTTCAGCTCGTCGAAGGGCAATTCATGCAATTCAGCCAAAGTTGAATGGCCCGTTCCGAAGTCGTCAATGGACAGCATCACGCGCTTGAGTCTCAGCCTCGTCAGCACATCGATGACGGAGCGCATGTCTGAGTTCAGGCTGCCTTCGGTGAACTCCAGCACCAATCTGCCCAAGGTCACGCCAGCTTCGCGCGCCAATCGAGAAATGACATTCGGGAAGTCCAGGTCATGCAAGCTTTGCATGGACACATTCACGGCCACATGCAAATCCAAGCCGCTGTCAGTCCATCGCTTGAGGTTCTCAAGGGCGCCGCCGCTACCTGTGAGCACCGCATGTGTGAGGGCATCAATGAGGCCGCACTCTTCAGCAAGTGGTATGAAGGCCTCCGGGTAGACCAGGCCAAATTCAGGGTGTTGCCAGCGAACCAGAGTTTCCAGTCCCACCACGCGGCCGGACCGGGTAGACACCTTCGGTTGGTAGTGGTTGACCAACTGCCCACCCTGAATGGCTTTGGCCAATTCTGCCGAGCTGAACTGCGGCAACGCCGTGGGTGGTGTGCATGCCGAAGCCTTCGGGGTCGTGGCAAACAACATTTTTTTCAGCACGTCAGCCTGCACAGGCTTGCGCAGCGCGCCCAGTACGTTCAGCCCGTGGGCGCTGGCCAGCTTTTGGGCCATGGTCAACGTGAGGCTGTCTTCGCCACTGACAAGAATGACTGCCCCTCGGTAGCCCATGAGGCCAAGCCGCCGCAACACCTCGATGCCGTCAAGGCCCGGCATTTGCAGATCACACAAAATCAACGCGACGTGGTCAACTTGCTGGGCCAGCGTGGCAAGCGCATCCTCACCCGACTCATGGCACAAGACGCTGTGGCAGCCCAGCGCACGCAGTTGAGTGGCGATGAGCTTGCGCATGAAGGCTTCGTCATCTATCACCATGGCCAAGGGGTAAGCGGATTCGGCAATCATTGGAGAGGTTCCTTGATCAAGGTATCGAGTTGACGCTGAACCAAGTGGAGTTCGTGCTGCAGCGCTTGCAAAGGTGCGAGACTGAAATGAGGTGAGGTCACGCAGGCCTCACAGGCTTCGCACAAATCCCCAAGATGGAGGGCGCCTATGGCGCGCGCTGCCGACTTCAGTTGGTGCGCGAGTTGTCGGATCCGCTCTGGCGCGGAGGATGCAGCGGCCTCGATCAGTGAAACCCCGATCTGGTGTGAGGACGAGGCAAATTCACTGAGCAGCTCTTGAATGACGTCCTTGTCATTGCCGACCAACTGTTGCAGCGTGGACAGGTCGATGTGGCCGCTCTGGTGCGCGCGTCCATGCGGCTTTGTGCTGGCGTCCGGTTCGGGCGTGATGCGCCCCACGTCAGGTAGCCAATGCGTCAATGCCCGATGCAGCGCTTTGAGTGAGATGGGCTTGGTGAGGTAGTCGTCTATGCCGCATGCGCGGGCGTGAACCTCCTCACCGGCCAACGCGTTGGCGGTGAGCGCCAGGATAGGTGTTCGAACGCTGTCACAGTCATGTTCTTCTTTGCGAATTTGACGTGCCAGTTCGTAGCCGTCCAGTTCAGGCATGTGCAGATCTGACAGCAGGATGTCAAAGCGCCCCGTGCGCCAAAGCGCGAGTGCGGCCAGGCCATCACTGGCCACTTCACATGCAAAGCCCAGGGTCTGCAACTGACGCTTGACGACCTTCTGATTGGTCGGGTCGTCTTCCGCCACCAGGATCAAGTGCGACCTGGCCTGAGCCTGGCGTTGCTCGTTGCGCAAGGCGCCACAAAACTCATCGAAATCGCTGGCATCGGCGCGCACCAATTCTGGCGATTGACGCCCAGCCAACACGGACACCGCTCTCAGGATGTCTCGCACATGTGCTCTGCCCAGTTGCCCGATCCGATCGGAAACGAGTCGAACCGGGCCGTGCTGGTGGCGTCCAATCCACAAGTGCCTGACATGGTCACCCCCAAGGTGCCGCCTGCGGTCCTGTAGCTCAGCTTCGCTGCACACCTCAGTCGGTGTGTCTTGAATCAGCACCGCCAAGTCCATGTCGGCGGTGACTCCAAGCGCTTCTTCCCTTGTGCTGCACAAATTGATCGTGGCGCCGGCGTGCTCCAGGTATGCCGACAAGCTGTCACAACGGTAGTTCGTGCCGGTCATCAGGACGCAATGAACGCCCTGCAGATCTTCCGCCCCTTGTGGGCTTTGAACGGGATCGCTTGGAGCAAGCAAGGGCAATGTGGCGATGAAGGTAGAGCCGTGGCCCGGCATGCTATGGACAACGATGCCGCCGCCCATCAGCTCAACCAGTCTGTGGCAGATGGCCAGCCCCAGGCCCGTGCCGCCAAATCGGCGGGTCGTCGAAGCTTCTGCTTGTGAGAACGGTCTGAACAACTTGCACAAGGTTTCTTGTGTCATGCCGATGCCGTCGTCAGAGATCTGCATCTGCCAGGTCGTTGGGTCATCGTCAGAAGCCAGGATGTGCACGTCCACCTGCCCATGGCGATGATCAGTGCCGCTTCCGAACTTGACGGCATTGCCTACCAGGTTGAACATGACCTGCCTCAAGCGGTTTGCATCGCCCATGACCTGGGGGGGAAGCCTCGGGTCAATGAACACATGCACATCCACGTTCTTACCGATCGCGACGGGGTAGATGGCATCGACCACACTCTCCGCCAAGTCCTGCAGAGAACACACCGATTCTTCCAGCTTCATGTGCCCTGCGTCGATCTTGGTGAAATCAAGGATGTCATCAATGATGGTCAGCAAAGAGTGCCCGGAGTCCACAATCGTCTGGATGCCATCGCGCTGCACTTCGTCCAGGCGGGTGACCTTGAGCCATTCAGCGGTACCGATGACGCCGTTCATCGGGGTACGGATTTCATGGCTCATGGTGGCCAGGAACAGGGATTTGGCATGGTTGGCTTGTTTGGCCAGTCGCATGGCTTCAATCAGCGCAAGCTCTGTGGCCTTGCTCTTGCTGATGTCCATCGAAATGCCGGAAAGCTGTGTGATCTGGCCGTTTGGTGCATATGCTGAGGCCTTGCCTCTTGCGCTGACCCAGCACCATCCGCCGGCTTCGTTTCGTAGTCTGTGCTCATGGACATACTGAGGCGCCAGCCCTTTGATGTAGCGCTTTAGAGCCTGTCGGTGGCCCGCTTGATCATCAGGGTGAATGCGGCCCATCAGGAATGCGCTGTCGATGACAAGCGGCACAGTGGTGTCGACGCCAACGATGTCGAGCCAATGCCCGCCGATCTTGCAGACGCCACCGTCAAAATCGACCTCCCACGTGCCGCAGTGGGTCCCATCGATGATGTGCCGTTGCCTGATCTGTTCGGCTTTCAGAACCTGCGATGTCTGCTGCAGGTCGGTGATGTCTGTGGCGATGAGCACATAGCGTTCTTTCCCGCCGTCAGGGGCCGAGAGGCACTTCACGTCGAGGTTCACCCATATCCATTGGCCATCCTTGTGTCGGTAGCGCAGTTTCGTTTGCGCGTGGGCTGATCCCTTCAAGGAGTTCTTGAGCAGACGATTGGTTGATCGCCATTCTTCTGGCGCCAGCCAATCTGCTGGCGAGCATCCCAGGCAATTCTGCAAGCTGTAACCCGATTGCTGGGCAAAGCCCTGATTGCCCCAGGTGATGCGCCGGTCCTCGTCGAGCAGCAAAACGGCGTTGGAGGTGTTTTCGATGACGAGGGCGTGCTGTGCCAGCGTCGTCGAAAGCTCGTTGGCCTGGTGAGTCAGCAACTCGCTGGCAAAGAATTGTGCCGAGGTCGTCCAGATGTTGCGCAAGAGGACGACGGCCAAAATCGCAGCGCTGCCTGCAATGCCCAGGAGGTGAGCAAACCCATCCAACGCCATACCTGCAACCGTGCAGGCGCTGACAATCACCACCCACCCGGCAGCAGCAACTGGAATGCTTTGAAAGATGATGCCACCACCCGAAGCGATGCCGGTCATGGCCAGAATGACGGGGATGTCGTCGGCCGTCAAAACGCGCGGAAGCATCACGATGGGCAAGCTACCCCAAAGGCAAGCCGCCGCCCAGATGATGGCTGTGCTGACAGTGACGTTGAGCCCCGTGGCCGTTTCCAATTTCCGGTTGCGTCGCATGCGAAACATCGCCAATGCGCAAACCACAGACAACAGCGCCACCCACGTTGCACAGTAAACCGGGTGCAGTTCATGAAGCATCCATGCCAGACCCAATGCGCAAATCATTTGGGCTGGCACGGCAAAGATGGCCAAATGTGCAAGTTTTTTGAGCTGTTCCGCTCGCAGCCGCCCAGCCAAAGCCTCGTCATCGGGGTAGGGCTGAGCCGAGTGGACAAGCCTGCCCAGCATGGAAGGGAACTTCATGAATCACCGCCCGATTGAATGGCGCACCTGTCGTCAACGGCTGTTGACGATCGCCGAGGGAATGGCCTCGAGCGGCAACTCACGCTCCACACCGCCCAGCTTGAGTGCTTCCTTGGGCATGCCATAGACCACACAGCTGTCTTCGTCCTGGCCGAGCGTGCGGGCCCCGGCGTCGCGCATCTCTTTGAGACCTCGTGCGCCATCGTCGCCCATGCCCGTCATGATCACGCCCAACGCATTGCGGCCGGCAACTCGAGCCATCGACTTGAACAGCACGTCCACGGATGGCCGGTGTCGGCGAATGGGCGGGCCATCGACCACGGCCACGCGATAGTGCGCACCACTGCGTTCAAGCACGAGGTGTCGACCACCTGGCGCAATCAGCGCCAGGCCTGGGTGCACACGGTCCCCATGCGCGGCCTCGCGCACTTGGATGTCGCAGACCTTGTTGAGCCTTTGGGCAAACGCGGCCGTGAATTGCTCAGGCATGTGTTGAACGATCACGAGCCCGGGGCTGTCCACGGGCAGGGCACACAACACCGCTTCCAAGGCCTGCGTGCCGCCGGTGGAAGTGCCCAAGGCCACCACGCGGTCGGTGGTCTCGTGCATGGCACATTGCCCCGCTGATGCGCCAGGCAATACAGCCTCGGCCGTCAGCGTGGTGGGCACAGCCACGGCTCTGGCCACGGGTACCGAACGACGGACCCTGGCTTGAGCTGCTGCCTTGACCGCAGACAGCAAGTCGTCAGAACTGTCGCGCAGTGCATTCTTGAAATCAGCCTTGGGCTTGGCCACGATGCTCACAGCGCCTGCTGACATCGCCTGCATCGTCGTCTCGGTACCCTGCGTTGTCTGGGTGGAGCAGATCACCACGGGCGTAGGCCGCTCAGCCATCAGTTTGCGCAGGAAGGTCAAGCCGTCCATGCGCGGCATCTCCACATCCAGCACGATCACATCGGGCCATTCAGTCTCCATTTTCGCCATGGCAAAGATGGGGTCGGACGCCGCGCCGATGACCTGGATGGCCCGGTCTGCAGAAAGAATTTCGGTCAGAACTTGGCGGACCACGGCCGAGTCGTCCACGATCAATACGCGAATGGCTTTGTTCATGTGGGGCTATCTGGTTCACGGTGTTTGGAGGGTTTGACCATCTTCAATTGATCGGTCACGCCATGTAGGCCCTCTGAATGGCTGACGACGAGGTGGCCATTCGGGTGCAGCAGAGGGGGAAGTCGGGACAGAAGATCGCGTTACGTCTCGGGTGAAAAGCAAGTCGCAACGTGTGCAGGAAGATGGCGTCAAAGGGGCCGATCTCCGGCAGCGCGCCATCTGATTTGATCTGCTCAAATCGAAGGTGGACCCTGAAGGGCTTATCGACCATGAAGCAGCCGTCTTGAGGTAAATCACCCTTGAGGCCGTACTTGGTGCGAAGCGACTTTGCGAGGACAACTGAATCGTCATGGCTGAACCAGCCACAGGTGTCTGATGCCCCGAGCGCCGAGGCCAAACCGACAGGTTGCCCGGCCATCATCCAACATGGGGCATTTCAACCGACACACCTGCCTTTTGGCGCGATGGGCTCATCCATACTGTGCCCCTCGCACCTGGCACCCGGAGTCCCCATGCCCAAAACCGTCGTCATCACCGGAGGCAACTCCGGCATCGGCCTGTCCATCGCCCACGAGCTGGCCCGCCGTGGCGCCACCGTCTGCCTGGCCTGCCGCGATCAGGCCAAGGCCGCAGCCGCCCGCGACGAGATCCTGGCCCGCACGCCCGGCGCCACCATCGAGATCTACAAGCTGGACCTGGCTTCCTTCGACGCCATCCGCGCCTTCGTGCGCGAGTTCAACAGCCGCCACGACCGGCTGGATGCGCTGATCAACAACGCCGGCGCCGTGCCGACGCGCCAGCAGTACACGGCCGAGGGCTTCGAGCTGCAGTTCGGTGGCAACTACCTGGGCCCCTTCCTGCTGACGCACCTGCTGCTGCCCGCGCTGCAGGTGGCGGCCAACGACGGTGGCCATGGCCAGGGCGATGCCCGCATCGTGCACACCGCCTCCATCGCCCACACCATCGGGCGCATGAAGCTGCACACGGCCAAGGGCCGCAAGCCTTACATGGTGCTCAGCGCGTATGCGCAATCCAAGCTGGGCAACCTGATGTTCTCCAACACCCTGGCGCGCAAACTGCCGCGGGGCATCACCTCGCAGGCCATCCACCCGGGCGGCGTGCACTCGCCGCTGTACCGCGATCTGCCCAAGTGGTTCTACACCCTGTTCTTCCGGCCCTTCCTGATTGGCCCTGAGCGTGCGGGGGCCCTGGCTGCCGAACTGGCGCTGGACGACAAGCGCAAGGGCGAGACGGGTGGCTACTTCTCGATCCAGCACCCGAAGATCGTCTCTGCCACCGCCAAGGATGTGGCCCAGCAAGAGGCGCTGTATGCGCAGAGCTGCGCCTGGACGGGCGTGAACCCGCTGGGTTGAGGGCCTGCCCCATCAGAATCAAATGCCAGGAAGGACACCACCCATGCTCACCAGGAAGCTCACCCCAAAGCTCTCCAGAACGTTCACGCTGTGCGCCCTGTCTGGCGCCATGATGCTGTCTGGCTGCGCCGGCTTCCGCGCCAACCAACTGGGCAACGCCGACAAGCTCAGCATGAAGAGCTCGGCCCCGGAAAAGACCAAGGTGTTCAGCCGCTGGCACATGGCCGAGGGCACCAAGGGCGACAGCACCGCCCTGGCGCTGCTGGCCGCCATGAGCAAAAAGCACTTTGAAGACGCCCTGCGCACCGCCGACTGCTGCCTGTTGGTCGAAAGCCTCAACGAGGCTGACTTGGTGGTGGATGGCACGGTGTACAACGACGTCGACCCGATGGCCTGGCTGCCTGCCGTGATCACCGGTTTCAGCCTGTACACCATCCCCTCCTGGATGACCGACAAGGTGCACATTGCCGCCACGGCCAAGAGGGGCGATGCCCGCAAAGCCTACGAGCTCAAGGACCAGACCACCCTGGTGCAGTGGCTGCCGATGTTGCTGGTGCTGCCCTTCACGGGCAGCCCCTTCAAGGCCGAGATCGAGATGACCGAGAACCTGTACAACCACCTGGTGTTGCGGATCAAGCAGGATGGCTTGATCCCCTGAGCGGGCGCACCGCCGACCGCGCTCTTCAGCGGATTTCGGCTTTTTCCGGCGCTTTCTCGCCCCTTTCCTATAATTTGCGGATTCCTGACTCACAGGCTGGTTGTGCGCCCCGGGCGCGTGGCCAGCCTGATCTTGTCTTTGCGGCGCCCGTGCCCGCACCACCTGTCGTCCACACCGTCGTCCCCATGAGCGCTCCTTCCGATCCCCAGACCTACGACCCGCGTGCCGTCGAGGCCCGCGCTCAAGCGCACTGGACCGCCCGCGACGCCTACCGCGTCACCGAACAGGCCGGCAAGCAGGCTTTTTACGCCTGTTCCATGCTGCCCTACCCCTCGGGCAAGCTGCACATGGGCCACGTGCGCAACTACACGATCAACGACATGCTCACGCGCTTTCTGCGCATGAACGGTCACAACGTGCTGATGCCCATGGGCTGGGACGCCTTCGGCCTGCCCGCTGAGAACGCCGCGCTCAAGAACAAGGTGCCGCCCGCCGCCTGGACCTACGACAACATCGCTTACATGAAGAAGCAGATGAAGGCGATGGGCCTGGCGATCGACTGGAGCCGCGAGATCGCCACCTGCCAGCCCGAGTACTACAAGTGGAACCAGTGGCTGTTCATCAAGATGCTGGAAGCCGGCATCTGCGAGCGCCGCACGCAAACCGTGAACTGGGACCCGGTGGACCAGACCGTGCTGGCCAACGAGCAGGTGATCGACGGCAAGGGCTGGCGCTCGGGCGCGCCCGTTGAAAAGCGCGAGATCCCCGGCTACTACCTGAACATCACCAAGTACGCCGACGAGCTGCTGAGCGCGGTGGCCAACCCGGAAGACCCGAACTACCTCAGCGGCTGGCCCGAGCGCGTGCGCCTGATGCAGGAGAACTGGATCGGCAAGAGCGAGGGTGTGCGCTTTGCGTTTGCGCATGACATCGCGGGCGCCGATGGCCAGAAGATCAATGGCGGCCAGCTGTGGGTGTTCACCACCCGCGCCGACACCATCATGGGCGTGACCTTCTGCGCCGTGGCACCGGAGCACCCGCTGGCTGTGCATGCGGCCAAGGTTCACCAGGGTGGCAACGACCAGCTGCAAGCCTTCATCGAGGAGTG
>CANBUA010000166.1 GCA_947372535.1 Burkholderiales bacterium | reverse complement strand
TGGTGGTGCCGGGTGCCCAGATCGCACTGCCTGAAGTGAACATCGGTATCGTGCCCGGCGCTGGCGGCACGCAGCGCCTGCCCCGCGTCCTGGGTGTGGAAGCCGCACTGCAGATGATCACCACCGGCGCCTCGGTGCCCAGCGAGAAGCTGGCCAAGGCGCCAGGCCAGAAGCTGTTCGACCGCCTGATCGATGGTGACCTGCTGGCTGGCGCGCTGGCCTTCGCCAAAGAGATCGCCGGTACTCGTCCGCTGCCTTCGGTGCGCGACCTTAGCGTGGCCGCCCCTGCCGATGCGGGCGCCTTCGACAAGGCCCGTGCCGACCTGGCCAAGACGCGCCGCCACCTGGATGCGCCCCAGCGCTGTGTCGATTGCGTCGAGGCGGCCACCAAGCTGGAGCTGGACGCCGGCATCAAGTTCGAGCGAGACGTGTTCGAAAAGCTCGTTACCTCCGACCAGGCGCGCGCCCTGCGCCATGCTTTCTTCGGCGAGCGCGCCGCCGGCAAGATCCCCGATGTGCCCGACACCACGCCCCTGCGCAAAGTCGAGAAGCTGGCCGTGATCGGCGCCGGCACCATGGGTGGTGGCATCGCCATGTGTTTCCTCAATGCCGGCATCCCTGTGATCATGCTGGAAATGAAGCAGGAAGCCATTGAGCGCGGCATCGGCATCATTCGCAAGAACTACGAAGCGCAAGTGGCCAAGGGCAAGCTGGCCCAGGACAAGTACGAGCAGCGCATGAGCTTGCTCACCACCACCCTGAGCTATGACGACATCGCTCAGGCCGACATGGTGATCGAGGCCGTGTTCGAGGACTTCGGCGTCAAGTCGCAGGTCTTCGCCAAGCTCGACGAGGTCATGAAGCCCGGCGCCATCCTGGCGTCCAACACCTCCACGCTGGACGTGGACAAGATCGCCGAAGTGACCAAGCGCCCTGGTGACGTGGTGGGCCTGCATTTTTTCAGCCCGGCCAATGTGATGCGCCTGCTCGAAGTGGTGCGCAGCAAGCACACCGACAAGGACGTGATGGCCACCGTGATGGCCATTGCCAAGAAGATCAAGAAGGTCGCGGTGGTCTCCGGCGTTTGCGATGGCTTCATCGGCAACCGCATGTTCGAGCAGTACACCCGCCAGGCCGGTTTCCTGATCGAAGAAGGCGCCACGCCCGAGCAGGTCGACAAGGCGGCCGAGAAGTGGGGCATGGCCATGGGCCCGTTCCGTGTGGGCGATCTGGCCGGCAACGACATCGGCTGGGCGATCCGCAAGCGCCGCTATGTCGAGAAACCCAACATGCGCTACAGCAAGGTCGCCGACCTGGTGTGCGAAGTGGGCCGCTACGGCCAGAAGACGGGCAAGGGCTGGTACGACTACGAAGTCGGCAAGCGCGAGCCCGTGCCGTCGACCGAGGTGCTGGGCATCCTCGAAAAATTCCGCAAGGACAACAACATCACGCCGCGAGAGATCAGCGATGAAGAGATCGTGGGCCGTCTGGTGCTGTCCCTGACCAACGAGGCCGCGCGCATCGTCGAAGAAGGCATCGCCAATCGGGCGTCGGATTGCGACATGGTCTACCTGACGGGCTACGGCTTCCCTGTGTTCCGCGGCGGCCCGATGTTGTATGCCGACATGATCGGCCTGCCCAAGGTGGTCGAGCTGATGAATCAGTACCAGCAGAATCCGCATGACGACGCCAAGTTCTGGGAGCCCGCGCCGCTGCTGGCCAAGTTGGCGGCCGAAGGCAAGAACTTCAACTGATCCTTGGCAGAAAGCCTGACGTGATCCCTGGATCATGACTGGACAAGCCCGGCTGGCGCATGGTGCGCAGGCTGGGCTTTTTCATGCGCAAATGCATGGCACATGCGCCCCTTGCTTCAAAAGACCCCACACCATGACCCACCGCGCCACCGTTGATTTCCTGCTGCACGACTGGCTCAACGCCGATGCCTTGTGCCAGCGCGAGCACCACACCGAGCACAGCCGAGAGACCTACGACGCCGTGCTGGACCTGAGCGAAAAGATCGCCGTTGAACAGTTCGCGCCCATCAACCGCCTGACCGACATCCAGGAGCCCGAGTTCGACGGCGTGAAGGTGCACTTGCCCAAAGAGACGCCCGTGGCCTTGCAGGCCTTCAACGACGCCGGCCTGATGGGCGCCAGCAAGGACTACGACATTGGCGGCATGCAGTTGCCCACGGTGGTCGAGATCGCTTCGATGAGCTTTTTCTACAAGGCCAGCGTCTCGCTAGCGGCCTACCCCATGCTCACGCGCGGCAATGCCAACACCATCTTGGCGCACGGCACGCCTTTGCAGATCGAGGTGTTCGCGAAGCCGGGTTTCGAGGGGCGCACTTTCGGCACCATGTGCTTGAGCGAGCCTCAAGCGGGCTCCAGCCTGTCGGACGTGGCCACGCGCGCCGTGCCCGATTTGACAGGTGATGGCATCGGCCCGCAGGACTGGACACAGGACCCCTTGGGCCCGCGCTACCGCATCACCGGCAACAAGATGTGGATCTCTGGCGGCGAGCACGAGATGGGCGAGAACATCGTCCACCTGGTGCTGGCCAAAATCCCTGGCGAAGACGGCAAGACCATCCCGGGCGTGCGCGGCATCTCGCTATTCATCGTTCCGCGCAAACTGGTCAAGCCAGATGGCAGCATCACCGAGCAGCGCAACGACGTGGCCTTGGCGGGCCTGAACCACAAATGCGGCTATCGGGGCACCGTCAACACCTTGCTGAATTTCGGTGAGGGTAAGTTTCCGGTCAACGGCCAAGCCGGTGCCGTGGGTTACCTGATCGGCAAGGAGGGCGAAGGCCTCAAGTGCATGTTCACGCTGATGAACGAGGCGCGCATCAGCGTGGGCCTGGGCGCGACCATGCTGGGCTATGCAGGCTACGAGGCATCGCTTGAATATGCCAAGCAGCGCCCGCAAGGCCGCCGCATGGGCGCGGGCGGGAAGGACCACACCGCACCGCAAATTCCCATCGTCGAGCACACCGACGTCAAGCGCATGCTGCTGATGCAAAAGGCTGTGTCTGAAGGCGGCCTGGCGCTTGCGCTGCTGTGCGCGCAACTGGTGGATGACGATTACACCGGTACGCCCGATCAGCGCGACAACGCCAAGCTACTGCTGGAGTTACTCACCCCGATCGCCAAAAGCTGGCCCAGCGAATGGGCGCAGGAGGCCAACAGCCTGGCCATTCAGATCCTGGGCGGCTACGGTTACACGCGCGATTTCCCGGTCGAGCAGTACTGGCGTGACAACCGCCTGAACATGATCCACGAAGGCACGCATGGCATCCAGGGGCTGGACCTGTTGGGTCGCAAGGTGGTGATGAACGGCGGCAAAGCTTTGAGCGTGCTGGCCGCTCGCATCAGCCAGACCATCGAGCAGGCCGGTCACATCGAAGGCCTCGCGGTGCATGCCAACGCACTGGCGCAGGCCTTGCAAAAAGTCGGGCAGACCACCAAGGCCGCCTGGGCCACCAATGTGCCTGAAGAGGCCCTGGCCAACGCCACGCCTTACTTGCAGGCTTTCGGCCACCTGGTGCTCGCCTGGATCTGGCTGGAGTTGGCCTTGGCCGCCAAAGCCGCGCAAGCCAAAGGCGACTGGGACAAGGGCCCGCTGGGTGAAGGCTTCCTCAAGGGCAAGCTGGCCACGGCGGACTATTTCTTCCAGTTCGAGCTGCCGAAGATCGACGCCTGGTTGGGCGTTGTCGCGCGCCGGGACATGACTTGCGCGCAGGCTCAGGCCGACTGGTTCTGAGCCTCAAGGCTTTCTGCACTCACCCACTCACCCACTCACTCACTCACTCACTCACTCATTCATTCATTCATTCAAAGAAACGAGACAACCATGATTCGACACATCGTGATGTGGACGCTCAAGCGCCCTGAAGACGCCGCCAAGGTCAAGTCCCTCCTCGACAGCTGCAAGGCTTTGGTGCAGGGCATCAAGGAGTTCGATGTCGGCATCCAGACCGAGGGCCTGGAAGCCAACTGCCAGGTCGTGCTGATCTCCACGTTCGAGGATGCCGCGACACTGGCCGCCTACCAGCCGCACCCGCACCATCAGGGCGTGGTCGCACAGATCCGCGAGATGGCCGCCACCCGCCACGTGCTGGATTTCCACTGCTGACCCAAGCCACGCCGCTGGTCCAAGGACATCGCCTTGGACGCCAACACCGCCCGAGGAACCTTCAACCATGACCAAGCCCCGCTCCATCCAGCAACTCTTCGACCTGACGGGCCGCACGGCCCTGATCACTGGCGGCTCGCGCGGCCTGGGCCTGCAAATGGCACAAGCGCTCGGCGAAGCTGGCGCCAAGGTGGTGATCAGCTCGCGCAAGGCCGCCGACCTGGAAGAGGCGGTGCAGGCCTTGCAGGACTCGGGCATCGACGCCCGCTGGATCGCCGCGGACGCGGGCAAGCCCGATGACATCAGCCGCCTGGCCGATGAAACCCTCGAGCGTGTGGGCGATGTGGACATCCTCGTCAACAACGCTGGTGCATCCTGGGGTGCGCCGGCCGAGGACCATCCGCTCGAGGCCTGGGACAAGGTGATGAACCTCAACGTGCGCGGTTACTTCCTGCTCTCGCAAGCCATTGCCAAGCGCAGCATGATCGCGCGCAAGAGGGGCCGGATCATCAACGTGGCCTCCATCGCCGGGCTGGGCGGCAACCCTGCCTTCATGCAGACGATTGCCTACAACACCAGCAAGGGCGCGGTGGTCAACTTCACGCGAGCGCTGGCCTGCGAGTGGGGCCGCCATGGCATCAATGTCAACGCGGTCGCGCCAGGCTTCTTCCCCAGCAAGATGACGGCGGGTTTGCTGGCCGCGGCGGGCGAGGAGAACATCGCCAAGCACGCGCCCCTGCTGCGCCTGGGCGACGATGAAGACCTCAAAGGCGCCGTGCTGCTGCTGGCTTCCGACGCGGGCAAGCACATCACCGGCCAGATCCTCGCGGTCGATGGCGGCGTGAGCGCACTGACCGGCGGTTGATCGTCAACGCTGCAAAGCCAACCATGGCCATTCCATTTGCCGTCCACATCCCCTTTGTCGAGCTGCTGGGTTGCGAGCTCCAGTACTACGACAATGGCCAGGCCGAGATCACGCTCGATCTGCTAGAGGACAAGCACACCAATTCCTTCGGCGTGGCCCATGGCGGCGTGAGCATGACCTTGCTGGACGTGGCCATGGCGCATGCCGCGCGCAGTCTTTACAAGCACCTGCCCGACGGTGGCCCCGGCCTGGTCACCATCGAGATGAAGACCAGCTTCATGCGCCCAGGCCTGGGCCGACTGCGTGTGCTGGGCAGCGTGCTGCAAAGCACCGCCAAGATGGCATTCTGCGAGGGTCGCGTGCTCAATGAGCAAGGCCAGTTGTGCGCCCATGCCACGGCCACCTTCAAATTCCTGCGGGCCTTGCCCGTCTCCGGGCGCGAGTTGCGTCCTGCCGCCAAGCCGCTGCTGCAAGGCGGCGGCTCTGATTGACCCCAACACAAGGACCCCCGCCATGAGCTTGACCAATCAACAGATCCTGCTGGACAACCGGCCCGAAGGCGAAGCCGTCGCCAGCAACTTCAAACTGGTGAGTACGCCCGTGCCGTCCCAGAACGAACTCAAAGACGGTCAGGTGGTCGTGCGCCATCATTACCTCTCGCTGGATCCCTACATGCGCGGCCGCATGAACGACAGCAAAAGCTACGCTGACCCGCAGCCTTTGGGCGGGGTGATGATCGGTGGCACCGTGGGCGAGGTCATCGCCAGCAAGCACGCCAAATTCGCCGTGGGCGATCAAGTGCTGGGCATGGGCGGCTGGCAGGAGTACGCGGTGGTCGACGCCAATGTGCGCGGCGCCATCCACAAGGTCGACACCACGCACATCCCCCTGTCGGCCTACCTCGGCTCGGTGGGCATGCCCGGCGTGACGGGTTGGTATGGCCTGATCAAGATCATCGAGCCCAAGTCGGGCGAGACCATCGTGGTCAGCGCGGCCAGTGGCGCCGTGGGCAGCGTGGTCGGCCAGTTGGCCAAGGCCCGTGGCTGCCGCGTCGTGGGCGTGGCCGGTGGCCAGGACAAATGCCGCTACGTGGTCGATGAGCTGGGCTTCGACGCCTGCGTGGACTACAAGGCCCACCCTGATTCGCGCAGCTTCTACAAGGCACTCAAGGACGCCACGCCCCAAGGCATCGACGGCTACTTCGAGAACGTGGGCGGCATGATCCTGGACGCCGTGCTGCTGCGCATGAACGCCTTCGGCCGCATCGCCATGTGCGGCATGATCGCCGGCTACAACGGCGAGCCCATGCCCATGCAGAACCCCGCCATGATCCTGGTCAACCGGCTCAAGGTCGAAGGCTTCATCGTCAGCGAGCACACTGAGGTCTGGCCCGAAGCCACCAAGGAGCTGGGCACCCTGGTCGCCACGGGCCAGTTGAAGTTCCGTGAGTCAATCGCGCAAGGCATCGCCAGCGCGCCGGAGGCCTTCCTGGGGCTGCTCAAGGGCAAGAACTTCGGCAAACAGCTGGTCAAGCTGACTAAGGGCGGGACATCACCATGAATGGATTGAATCTGCAAGCGGGCCACACGGCGGTCATCACGGGTGCCGGCAGCGGGTTTGGCCTGGCCTTGGCGCGCTTGGGTGCGCAACGGGGCCTGAACCTGATCCTGACCGATGTGCAGGACGACGCCTTGCGTGCCGTGCTCAGCGAGCTGAAAGAGCAGGGTGCATCGGTCGTCGGCCTGTTGGGGGATGTCTCTCGGGCCGAGGACGTGCAAGCCCTGGCCGAGCTCTGCATGACGCACTTTGGTGCGCCGCACCTGCTGGTCAACAACGCGGGTGTGGGCTCGGGTGGCCTGATCTGGGAGCACAGCGTCCGCGACTGGGAATGGGTCATGGGCGTGAACCTCATGGGCGTGGTGCATGGCATGCGCAGCTTCACGCCTTTGATGCTCGAGGCCGCCAGGCGCGATCCGCAATGGCGTGGCCGCATCGTCAACGTGGCCTCCATGGCCGGCCTGCTCAATGCGCCCAACATGGGCGTCTACAACGTCAGCAAGCACGCGGTGGTCAGCCTGTCCGAGACGCTGTACCAGGATCTGGCATTGGTCACCGATCAGCTCAGCGCCTCGGTGCTGTGCCCTTACTTCGTGCCCACGGGCATCAACCAGTCGCACCGCAACCGCCCGGCCGATCTGGCCAGCGAAGGCCCACCCACGGCCAGCCAGATGATCGCCCAGGCCATGGTGACCAAGGCAGTGACCTCAGGCAAGGTGACGGCCGACGACGTGGCGCGCATCGTCTTGGAAGGCGTGGCGAAAGGGCAGTTCTATCTGTACACGCACCCTCAGGCGCTGGGCATGGTCCAGACTCGGCTGGAGGATGTGGTGCAAGCGCGCAACCCGACCGATCCATTTGCCGGCAAGCCCGAACTCGGCATGCAACTGAAGAAGGCCTTGCGGGACTCGACCGCTTGATCTGTCAGAGGCGCTGAGCGTCTAACGACCGTCCTGCTCGCGGTGGCGCGCCAGCACCACCTGGTGCCCGCTGAAGCGGTGCTTGAGCTGCTCGACGCAATAGACCGAGCGGTGTTGCCCGCCGGTGCATCCCACGGCCACGGTCACATAGCTGCGCTGGTCATTGGCCAACCCAGGCAGCCAGCGCCGGAGGAAGGCCTCGATCTGGTCGAGCAACTCGCCCGCTTCGGGCTGTTCCTGGAGGTACTCGATGACCGGCTGATCCCGTCCGGTCAGAGGCCGCAACTCCTTGATGTAGTGCGGGTTGGGCAGCATGCGTGCATCGAACACGAAGTCGGCATCGGGCGGCACGCCATGCTTGTATGCAAAGGATTCGAACACCACCGTCAGCGCAGACGGCGCCGCCTGCACGGTCTGGAGGATCCAGCTGCGCAACTGGGCCGGTCGCAGCATGGAGGTGTCGATCACGGCCGAGCGTTCACGCAACGGCGCCAACAGCTCCCGCTCGCGCGCGATGGTGTCCACCAGGGCTTGATGGTCCAGGCTTTCTTCTTGTGTCAGAAAGGCGGGCAATGGCGTGCGCTGACGCGGCTTGAGCAGGGGATGAGGTCGGCGCGATTCTGAAAACCTGTGCACCAGCACCTCGTTGCTGGCGTCCAGGAACAAGGCCCGCACGGTGGCGCCGCTTCGTTGCGCATCGTCCAATGCAGGCAGCAGGTGCGGCAGCGAGTCGGCGCTGCGGGCATCGACCGAGACCGCCAATTGGCGTGTGCCATCGCCGGCCCTCAGGCTCTCCAGCGCCAGCAACTGGGGCAGCATTTCCGGCGGCAGGTTGTCGATGCAGTAGTAGCCAGCGTCCTCCAGCGCATTGAGGGCGACCGATTTGCCCGAGCCGGACATGCCCGTCAGCACGACCACATCGAGCGTCATGCGGCTTCCTTGCTGCGTGAGGAAGCCCGTGGCGGCGTCGCGGGGCCGGCCAGCATGGCCTGCGCATGCGCGCGGCTGGTGTCCGTGATGGCGCCACCCAGCATGCGGGCCACTTCCTGCACGCGCTCGCTGCCTTCGACCGGGCGGATGTCGCTGGTGGTCTGGCCCGCTTGCATCGCTTTGCTGACCACCAGGTGATGATGGGCACTGGCGGCCACTTGCGCGAGGTGGGTCACGGCGAGCACTTGGCGGCCTTCGCCGAGCTGCTGCATGAGCCGTCCCACGGTGTCGGCGACCTGCCCGCCGACGCCCGAATCGATCTCGTCGAAGATCAGGGTGTCGACCTGGGTTGCGCGTTCTTCACGTTGTGAGGTCGTCACCGCAATGGCCAAAGCCAGTCGCGACAACTCACCGCCCGACGCCACCTTGCCCAGAGGGCGTGGCGTGCTGCCCGCATGGCCGGCCACGAGGAATTCGATGGATTCCAGACCATGAGCCTGAGGCTCAGCCAAATCATTCAAAGCAACTTCAAAGCGCCCGCCGGTCATGCCCAAGGTCTGCATGGCCGCACTCACGTCGCGGGCCATCACGGGTGCGATTTGGCGACGCTGGCCAGAAGCCACTTTGGCCACCTTCAGCCAGGCGGCATCTTGTGCCTTGACCTCACGCTCCAGCGCTTCGAGGTCGGACGCTGCGTCCAACTCGGCCAACTCGCCTTTCCATGCTTGCAGCACCGCCGGCAACTCGTCCGGCGATTTGCGGTAGCGGCGCGCCAAGCTCATCCAGGCGGACATGCGGCTGTCCAAGGCCTGCAGGCGATCAGGGTCCAGCTCGGTGTGACGCAAGGCCGCGTTCAGGCTGTGGGCGGCATCCTGCAACTGCGCCTGGGCACTGCGCAAGACTTCCAACGCGCTGGCCAGGTTGGGCTCCACCCCGGCCACATCTTCCAATGCCGTGATCGCGCGGCTGGTCAGGCTATCGGCGTTGTCGTCGGCCTCGGAGACCGCGTTCAACGCCAGTTGCGCGCCATCGATGATGGCTTGCCCATGGGCCAGGCGCTGGTGCTCGGTGTTGAGTTCGGCCCATTCGTCGGCATGAGGCTGGAGCTTGTCCAGCTCGCCGATCTGCCATTGCAGGCGCTCGCGCTCGCGGTCCAGGTCGGTTTGGCGGGCGCGGGCCTCGTCCAGGCGCTTTCGCGCATCGCGCCGTTGCGCCCAGGCCGCTTGCAGCGCGGTGGTGTCCACCCCGGCTTGCGCATCGACCAAGGCGCGCACTGAGTCGGCGCGGGTCAAACTTTGCCAGGCGTGCTGGCCGTGGATGTCAACCAGGTGCTCGCCCAGTTCGCGCAGTTGCGTTACTGTGGCCGAGCTGCCGTTGATCCACGCGCGGCTTTTGCCTTGGGCATCGACCACGCGGCGCAACAGCAAGGGCGCGTTCGCATCACCCGAGGCAAAGCCTGCTTCATCCAGCCAGGGCGCCAGTTGCGTGGCCAAGGCGGCATTGGGTTCGAACTCGGCGGTGATGTCCGCACGCGCCGCGCCCTCGCGCACCACGCCCGCATCACCCCGGCTGCCCAGGGCCAGTTGCAAGGCGTCGATCAGGATGGATTTGCCTGCGCCGGTCTCGCCAGTCAGGGCCGTGAAGCCCGTGCCCAGGTCCACCTCCAAGGCGGTGACGATCACGAAATCCTTCAGGCTCAAGCGGCGCAGCATCAGGCGACTCCCTCGTTCCAGCGCAGCTTGCGGCGCAGGGTGGCGTAATAGTTCCAGCCGGTCGGGTGCAAAAAGCGCACGCGGTAAGCCGAGCGGCGCACGGTCACGCGGTCGCCGTGCAGGAGGCTGGCCAGGCTTTGCATGTCGAAGTTCATGCTGGCGTCCTTGCCGGCCACGATCTCGATGGTGATGGTGCCTGTGTCGGACACCACGATGGGCCGGTTCGACAGCGTGTGCGAGGCAATCGGCACGACCACCCAACCGCCCAGCCCCGGGTGCAAGATGGGCCCGCCGGCTGACAGCGCATAAGCCGTCGAACCCGTGGGCGAGGCCACGATCAAACCATCGGCCCGGTAGTTGGCGACAAACTGGCCATCGACCTCGGCGCGCAACTCAATCATGCTGGCCGTGCCGCCCCGGCTCACGACCACCTCATTGATGGCGAA
>CANBUA010000165.1 GCA_947372535.1 Burkholderiales bacterium | reverse complement strand
CGACGATGGGCACATAGTCCATCGGATCGAAGACCACGGACATGTGTGGTGTGGGCAGCGGTGTGGGCGTCGGGGCGGGGCAAGGGACCATGCAGAGGTGGATGTCCACCCCCATCTGAGGGTCGCCGTGTTTGGCCGCTGGCATCATGCCGCGGACCCTCCGGGCGCTTCGGGCGGCACGTAGGTGGGTGGCAGGGCCAGGTCGCTGAGCAGCATCCAGTCGGGGCCCAGCAACTGATCGCCTAGCTGCGCCCAGGCCAAGAAGTCAGGTGCGGCTTGCGTGACGAGGCTGCCCAGCAAGTCCCTGCCTTGGGTCTGAGCCTGCGTTTGCTGCTGTGCTTGCTCTTTCTCGACCTGGGCCAGCGCGTCGGGGTGGCCCTGGGCGGCCAGCTCGGCGCCCCGTTGCTCGGTGCGCACCCGGATCTGCTCCATGCGTTGCTTGAGTTGCAGCTTGACGCGCTGCATCTGCTCGATGCGGGCGGGGTCCAGCAGGCGCATCATGTCCACCAGGCAGGTGCCCACGGTGGTCATGGCCCGTCCTTCGGGCGGCAAGGCTTGGGCAATGTCGGCGGCGTAATGGCCACGCTCCAGCGCAGGGTCGCGCTCGCCGCAACGGGCCAGGCAGAAGCCGGCCATGCGGAAAGCCTCGATGGTCAGGATGGGGTTGTTGTCGTGCTGGGCCACCACGGCTGCTTCGTCGTAACTGTGCGCGGCGGCGCGGTCATCGCCATGCGCGAGCTCGGCCCCGGCCTGGCCGAACCAAGTCTGCAAGACCAGCTTCTGACCGGCCGGGTGCTTCATCTGCACGCAGACCTCGGCAGCCTGTCGGGCGGCCTCATAGACCTTGATGGCCTCAACGTGGCGGCTCTCCTTGAGCAAGGCGCCGGCCACCAGCACACGCACAGCCACCTCTTGGTCGGGCCACTTCTGCTGGCGGGTGAAGGCCAGCGCATCGGCGGCCTTGGCTTTGACCTGATCGGCCTTGCCTTTCTCGGTCAAGGTGACCACGCCCATCAGCAGGTTGCGAAAGACGCCGGCCGGGCCTTTGGCGGGTTCTTGCGCGAAGGTCTCCTGCGCGAGCACGCCCATGTCCAGCCCCAGGTCTTGTACCAGCACGCGCGGATCGGGTTTTTCAAGCAGGCTTTGCAATTTCGGGTATTCGGCGACCTCGATCACCAGCATGCGCAGGCGTGCGGGCAGGTTCACGTTCAAGAGGCCCTGTAGCCATTGCACCCAGGATTCGGCGTTGGCCATCTGCAGCGGCATGAACACCGGCGTGAGGTGGCCCAGCACCTGGTGGTATTTGGAGCCGAAGGACAACAGGCCCTGCGCTACCCCTTCGACGGTGTCCTGGGTGGCGGCGGGCGAGAACTGCCAGTCGGCGGCCAGGCCTTGCTGGGTCAGCGATTCACGCGTGGCCTCGTACTGGCCGACCAGGCTGTCCTTGAGCGCGCGGCTGTATTGCAGGCCGTGCGCATAGGGCGTTTTGAAGAGGATGAAGGTGTCGCCGGTGGTCAGGTCCGTCTGGTGCTTTTGCATCTCGACGAACACGTCCACCATGCGCAAGGCGTCTTCCTGGATGCGCCAGACCAGCAGGCGCTGATCCGGGTTGTCGCGGAAGGCCGCCCAGGCCTGACACATCTGCGAGACGCGTTGCTCGACGGGGTTCATGGCCATGGCGACAACCTCAACCGTTGAGCGAGATCATCGGTGCGGTGACGGCCACGCTGGCGGGTGTCAACTCGATGGACGAGGCGCCGCAGCTGAGCTTGATGCCCGCCGGTGTCATCTCGATGGTCGAAGCACCCACGGTCAGCACCAGCTTGGTCCCGGCCTTGGTCTCCGAGGTGGTGCCCACGGTCAGGGTGTGGGCGGTGCCCACGGTGTGGTCGGCACTGGCGCCGACATCGACCTTGAGCTTGGCGCCAATGGCCACCGTGCGATCGGATGCCACGTTCAAGGTGTCCTTGGCGCCAACGTCGGTCGTGCGGTCCGCGCCGATGGTGCTGGTCTGCTTGGCCCCGATGGTGTTGGTCTGATCGGCCCCAATGGTGGAGGTCTGTTTGGCGTCGTAGTTTTCGGTCAGGTCACCACTGACATGGTAGGTGGCCGTGTTGCCGGCCACATCGTGACTGAAGGTGCCCGACTCGATGGTGATGGCGGTCGTGCTGGTGATGGTCTCGGTGTGGGTGCCATCGACCTTGATCGTGCGATTGTTGTGCACGGTCTGGGTGTCGTCATGCTCCACCACGGTGGTCATGTCGAACTGCGCGTGGATGTTGACCAGCTCCTTGCCCGCCGTGTCATCCATCGTCAGCTCGTTGTAGCCCGAACCCTTGTGCGTGTTGGACTTGATCCCGCTGACGACCTTCTTGCCCGGCAGTGCGAAGGGCACGGTCTGATCGGCGTTGTAGACGCGGCCCGTGATGATGGGCTGGTCGGGATCGCCTTCAATGAAGTCAACGATGACTTCCTGGCCGATGCGGGGAATGGAGATGGCGCCCCAACCTTGGCCGGCCCAAGGGTGCGAGACGCGGATCCAGCACGAGCTGTTGTCGTCGTTCTTGCCTTCGCGGTCCCAGTAGAACTGGACCTTCACGCGGCCGTATTCGTCGCAGTGGATTTCTTCGCCCGCCGGGCCGACCACGATGGCCGTCTGTGGGCCGGCCACATGTGCCTTGGGCGTGATGCGCTGGGGGCGGAATGGCAGGTTGGCCGGTGCGGCGGTGAAGGCCGTCTGGATCAGGGTGCTGTTGTCCTGCCCTGCTTCGGGGCTGCTGATGCGGCAATGCAGGTGGGTGCTCAACACCAGGTGCTTGACGTTCTGATCGCTGCGAGGGTGGTCCGTCAATTCGAACACATAGCCGCACAGGATGCCGCGCGCTGTGCCGCTGCCCTGGACGCGCATGCGTCGGGCTTGCAATTCTTCGAGGCGGATGCGCGCCTCCAGCCCGCCGCCGCCCGCCACCTGGAAGCTGGAGGGGTAGTCGTAGAACTCTTTCTCGCCGCCATGGTTGACGATGGGGTCGGCGTTGAAATGCTCGAGCAGTTGCTTGGGCTTTTTGAAGTCGTAGTCGCGGATGGTGGTTTTTTCAGGCTGGATGGAGTTGCTCTGCCGCCATTCGCTCACGAACTCGGTGTCCAACACACCCTGGCCACCGCCTTGCAGCACGAAAGGAATGCTGTCGTAGTCCTGCGGGCAGGGCTCGTGCCGGTCCACGCTGTCGACCAGCACCATGGTGTGGCCATCGGCCGCGTGCTCGAAGTAGTAATAGATGCCGTGCTCTTCCATCAAGCGGCTGACGAAATTGAAGTCGGTCTCGCGGTACTGGACGCAGTACTCCCAGGTGGGGTGCGACAGGCCCAGGTCGAAACGGTATTTGGGCGACTCCGTGCACTCGTCAAAAATCTTCTTGAGGATGTCTTGAACGCCCTGGTTCTGAAAGATGCGGTTGTTGGCGCGGCGTGTCAGGAAGGCGGTCCAGGGCTGGACGATCAGGCGGTACTGGAAGTAGCCTGACGACAGACCCATCAGACCGAAGGACACCACGTGGCCATGCAGGTAGCGCGTGTCGCCCGTCTGGGTCTCCAGGAGCACGCTGATCGTTTTGCCCAGCAAGTCCATCGGGTCGATGTCGGCCTTGGAGGACAAGGCCTGGATCTCGAACGAGTACATGCGGCCAAGCTCTTCCGTGGCGCTCATGGACTCGAACATCAGGGTGTCGTCGCCGCTGGGGCCCAGGGGCGTTTCGAGTTGGATCAGGCGGTCGGTCAGTATCATGATGGGCTCTTTGTATCGGTGTGGTCGGTCACGGGCAACCAGGTCAGGCGCAAAGCGCGCTGTCCGGGTTGGCGGCTGACGAGCAAGGCACGTGTGGCCGCCCATGAGCCGCCCTTGGCGTGGGCCTGCCAGAGGAGCAACCAGTCCTCCAGCCCGTCGGCGTCGAAATCGCCTCGGGCCAGGGGGCGAAGTTGCAAGGTAACACTGTCGTCTTCGAGGGTGGCGGTGGGGCCCTGGCCTTGGCTGCCAGGGTTCATGCGCCACTGGTTTTGCTTCACCCATTTGGCCAGCGTCTGGCCGGGGTGGACGGCGGCCTTGGATGAATCTTCGCTGATGTTTGGCCAGATGGCGGCGGGCCAGTCGCGGGTGGCGCTCAAGCCGGTCCATTGGGCGGGCAAGGCGCTGCGCCGGGCGGGCTGGGCGTGGGCCAGGGCTTGCAGGCTTTGACAAATGGCCTGTTGATGCAGCAATGCCGGCCAATCGGCGGCGGAAGGCGTGCCGGTGATGCTGCTCGTGAGTTCGAGCAGTGCGCGGCAGTTGGTGACGTTTTGCACGGTCGTTGCCTGCCTCGTTGTCGATGGCGCAGCGGTGCCACCTTCGCGGTTGTTGGCCTGGGTGCTCACCTCAAAGGCGTCTTCAAAAGCCTGATCAAATTGTTTGGCGGCTTGGCTCACGTCCTGGATGCCCAAGGTCTTGGCGTTGGCGATCTCCAATGTCGGGCCAGCCGGTTTGCCTGCCTTGGTCCCGGCCGCCAGCGATGAATTCATGCACAAGGCGATGACCAACACGATGCCGCTCCAGGCTGACCACTTGGCGCGGCGCATCATGGCTGCACCTTGGGCGGCACGGCTTCGTTGAAGCGCGCCCGCGTCCACTCGTTGCGGTCCGCAGGGATGCCTTGGCGGCTGCAACTGCCCGCGGCCTTCTCCCAATCGGCCTTTTTCACATGGCCATTCAAGGTTTTGAACTTCTTGAAGCCGGCCATGCCCAGGTTGTAAGCCATGTCGAGCAGGGCCCGCTTGGCGGCCAGGGGGAATTTTTCCCAGTCGTCGTACAGGCCCTTGAGGCCCGGCAGGAACTCATTGTCGATGCGTTTTTTCAGCAAGGCCCAGCAGATGTCTTCCGGCAGATCGAGCAGGGTGTACTTGGCAAAGGAGGTGGCACGCAGGTTCTCGCCCGCATGGCCGCTGACGGCATCCCAATCCGTCTTGACCTCAGCGGCAGAGGCCGATTGCGTGGGATTGCCGCGCACGACGAAAGGCTGCGCCTGGGCCGCCGCCAAGTTGGGCAGCATGTTGCCGATGCCCACGGTGACCTTGCCGACGCTGTCCACGTAGAGGTGCTTGATCAGGGCCTCGTGCTCGGTCATGTCGGCCTTGATCTGATCCCAGGTCAGTTCCATGGACACGGCGGCCGGCACGGTCAGCGTGGGGGTTTGCGCCACGCCCACGGGGCCGGGCACGGGCGACATCATGCGGATGAGCGTGCCGTCATCGATGTCGAAAAAATTCAGGAAGTTCCCGCCCAAAGGGCCGGGAATGGTAGAGCTACCCATGGAGCAATCCCTGGTTGAGGCAATGGCGCGTGTCGAGGTCAAGCATGGTCAAGGCATCCAACGGGTCTCAAGCCTTGCGCGCTTGAACGATCAAGCCGTGGACGGACTTGCCGGCCTCCTTGCGCAGCACGGCGGGTGTGAATTGGACATCCCTCCAGTTCAAAGCTTGCAAGACATCCCGCACATACCCCGGGCGGTGCGCATAGCGGCCATGGGGAAACAGGTGGTAATCGGGGCCAGGGTCATTGTCCAGCGCCTCGACGGAAAACACCAGCCAGCCTCCTGGCAGCAGGGCTTCATGGGCGGCCTGGCTGACGGTTTGCAAGTCACCAAAATAGCACAGCGTGTCAGCCGATACCACCAGGTGATATGCCTGTGCCTGGGCCTGCAGGAAGCTGGTGAGTTCGGCCTTGATCAACTGGTCGTACAGCTGACGCGGTTCGGCGCGCTTGAGCATCTCGCCGGAGAGATCCACGCCGATGAGTGACTTGGCGTGCGCGGCCAGGAAAGGCCCGCACAAGCCGGTGCCGCAGCCCGCGTCCAGGATGTCCAGCTGCTGGTCGTTCAAGGCCAGACCGGGCAGGGCAGCCACCGCCTGGCCGATGAGTTCGGGCGCGCGGTATTCCAAGGCGCTGAGCTTGGCGTCGAAGCTGGCGGCGAAGTTGTCGAAGGTGTGGGCCACGTAGTTGTCTGCCGCGCGGCTGGGCACGTTTTGTTGCTCGCATGCGGCCAAGTAGTGGCGCGGCGCCGGATTGTCCGGTTCTTTCTCGATCCACTCGCGGTAGATGTCGGCGGCCTTGCCGAGCTGGCCCAGGGCGCCATAGGCCAAACCCAGCAGGCGCAAGCTGTTGGCGTTGTGCGGCGCCAGGGTGAGGGCCTTGAAGTAGTGGTGCAGGGCCTCTTCGGTCTGGCCGCGCGCCACCAGCAGGTGGCCCAGGTTGTTGTGGGCTTCGAAGTACTCGGGGTTCAGGGCCAGGGCGCGTTCGTAAAGGGCTTGCGCGCCTTCCAGGTCACCTTGGGCCTTGCGCAGCACGGCCAGGTTGTTGATCAACTCTTCGTTGTCGGGCATCAGCGCCGAAGCTTGCGCATAGGCATCACCGGCTTCGTCGTAGCGCTCCATGCCCAGCAGCACATTGCCCAAGTTCATGATGGTGCCAGGCTGGCCGGGCGCCAGTTCGATGCTGCGGCGCATGTACTCGATGGCCTTGTCGCTCTCGCCCTCCTGGTGCAGCAAGATGCCGTAGAACTGCAAACCTGCCGCATGCTTGGGCACGGCCTTGAGCACCGCCTCGTAAACCTGACGCGCGGCCTGCATCTGGCCCAGCCGGTGAAGGCGGGTCGCGAAGGTCACCGCGTCGTCGGGCGACATCGGCTTGTTGGGGTCGAAATCCGGATCGTGGGGCAGGGGGATCCGTTGGCTGGCGGCGGTCATGGCGTGCTTTCAGGCAGGAGTTCGCAGGCGTGGCCTCAAGGCTTGCTGCATTGGGCCCAATCGGGCACGTTGTCGGCAGGCGAGCCCATCTTGACCGAGCCGCAGTACAGCGAGATGGCGGCCCAGGCGTAGCTGTCGGCATTGGCCAGACACTGCGTCAGGCTCAAGGTGCCATAGGTGCCTTGGTGGGCATAAGCGTGGTCCTCGGTGTCGAAGAACTTGTGCGTGGCCTCGTGAATGATCACGCGGGCATAGCTGAGCAAGCTGTAGTTTTCGAGGTTGCGGAAGGAGACGTGCATCTCGCCCTTGCGGAAACCGCAAGTGGCTTTGCTGACGCGCTTCCAGCCATCGGCGCGCCAGTTCTCGTCGAACGAGGCCTTGACGTGACCGACGTAGGCTTCTTCGTTCGCGTTGCCACTGCCCGCGGTGACGGCCTGGCCGACGCGGATGTCGCGGTTGTCGGCATCGGTGTCGATCAGGTAAATGCCGGTGTTGAGGTGAAAGCTCAAGCTCAGCATGTTTTTGCGGATCTGTTCGATCACCCAGCGGCGGTCCTTCTGAAACAGCGCCTTGGCCGAGATCTTCTTGTCGACGATGTTGTCCTTGAGGTAGCCGCCCCCGGTATCGCCTGCGATGAGGCCGAAATGCTTGTCGAGCACGTCCTGCATCAACTGCGATTCGCTGCGGCGCAGGAAGCAGATGGCGGCGAACTCGTCGTTGGCCTTGCGCATGATGCGCGCTGCCAGGTTGCAGGCCTCCACGGTGGCGGCCATCTGCCCGGAGGTCGGGCGGTTCTTGTAGCCGATCATCACGGAGCCCGAGAGGGCTTCCATGCGGTCGGTGAAGCCGCGCCGGGTGTCGTTGGGCACATCTTTGCCGACGGCCTTGTGCAAGCCGACCTTGGCCTCACGCAGCAGCGCCGTGGGCTTCTTGATGCTGATGTCCTTGTTGAAATCTCTCATGACTTACTCCTGTGAAAGTCAACCAACCAAACTCAGCGCCCTGTGCGCGATGTTGCGCAAGGTGCCGAACAACAATTCGAGAACCCATCGCAAGAAGGCGGTGGTGATGTCTGTCGCGGTGCCGACGCCGCGCCCCAGGAAACGCAGGATGCCAACGATCAGGCCGCTGACCAGGCGGCCCATCTGGGCCGATACCCGGGCTGCCTGTGTCAGCATCCAGGCCAACTGATCGAGGACCGTGCACCCGACGGCCAGCGTGGTGCCCAGCATGCCGACCAGCAGTTGACCGGCTTGCTTGAGCAGCCAGGTCATGGCATGGCCAATCATGGTCAGCACCTTGGCTGACCCTTTGAGCACCGTGCCATGCTTGGCGGCCATGCCCTCCAGCCAGGATTGGGTCTTGAGGTCGCTGGGGGCTTTGGGCTGGGCGTGGGCCAGATCCAACCAGGAGATCTCATCCATCGCCGGTAGGTAAGAGACATCCATCTTGTGGGCGCCAAAACTGATCAGACCCGCATCGGCCGAGGTGATGGACAGCCCCATCAGGTGGGTAGGGATGTGCTGAAACGGAAAGACCGGGATCATGGTGACCGGGTCGGATTGATGGTGCACGCGGAAGATGTTTTCAGCCAGCACGCGTTTGGTCAGGCTTCGCGCAAACGGCACGCTACCCGTGCGTGGGCAACCGAAGGTATAAAGCTTGACTTGCCCGGCGCCAACGCTGGAGAGGTAATCGGCGTTGAGCGTGGCCAATGCGCCGCCCAAGCTGTGCCCCACGCAGTGGATGGTGGACGGATTGCGGCCACGCAAGAAGCCCTTGATGTCGGCCGAAAAGCTCTTCCAGGTGTCGTTGAATCCAGCGTGGACCAGGTGACCACTGGGGCCGAACTGCATGCCGCAGTTGGCATCTGTGACCCAGTCGGGGAGGATGTCCGTGCCCCGAGTGACCAGCAGGACTTCGCCTTGGTGCGCACCTTCGCCTTCGGCGATGTAGCCGAAGCCACTGAGACGTTTCCAGAACCAGGCGCCCGATTGGCCGGTGAACCGTGACTGGTCATCGACCTTGAACAGGCCTTCGCAGCCGATGCGGGTGCCGCGTCCATCCTGGCGCATGGCCGAGATGCTCTGGTCTCGCAAAAGGTAAACCCCGCTGGCGATGGCGGCGGCTTGGGCTGGGCTGAGTGTCGACATGGGGATCGTGTCTGCGAGGTGGATCGGTGAATGACGTGGTGGGGCGTGAAGGCTCAGCGCAGCTGGCAAATGCCGTAGACGCGGTCACGTGGCCCCTTGTGGCTGGGGGGGTGATTCAGGTCGCACAAGAGCGAAATGGGCTTGCCTTCCAGTTCGGTGTTGGGCTCATAGTCGCGGCGGTCGAAGGCCCAAGCCATGTAGGTCTGGCCCTGGTAAGCGATGCGGATGGTCTGCTGGACCACCGGTTCATGAGGCAGCAGGCTGCCTAAAAAAGACGAGCCCGTGGCCTCAGGGAACTGGAACTCGCCCAAGGCATTGGTCTTGACCTGGACCTTGTCGCGTTGGTCTTTCCAATGCCAGAAATATTCTCGTTCCACCACGGCACCTTCGATTGGTTTGCCCTCGTGAACGACGACGCCGCGCACGGCAGAGAACAAATACATCTTGCCCATGGCATGAGCTTTCGTGTTGAAAATCAGAATGAAGGAGAGAACGACGAGCAGCGGCAACAGCCATTGAATGGCACGACGATGAAGGGTGGTGTTCATGTCAGTCAATCGATCAAGTTGGTGCCGCGAAGTTCGCAGATGCCATAGACGCTGTCGCGCGGCCCTTTGTAGAAGGGCGCGCGATCCAGGTCGCAGAGCAAAGAAATCGACCGACCCGCCAGTTCACCGTTGGCGCTGTAGTTGCCGCGCTCATGCGACCAAGCCATGTAGTCCTGTCCTTCGTAGGTGATTCGAATGGTCTGCTCGACCACCGGTTCATGCGGCAGGATGCTGCCCATGAACGATGCCCCGGTGACCTGCGGAAACTGAAAGGTGCCGGACGCATCGGTCTTGACCACGGCCACCCCGCGCTGATCTTTCCAGTGCCAGAAGTAGTCCTGCTCGACCAGTGCGCCTGCGACGGGTTTGCCTTTGAGCAACACGACGCCGCGCACGGCCGAGAACAGATGCATCTTGCCCATGGCGTCAGCGGTCAGCGGGCAACTCAGGATGGACACGACAATGCCCAGCGGCATCAGCCGATACTGGGCGGTATTCATGAGGCCGGCCTGACGGTCTGGTCTTGAGGTTTCGCGACGAAACGGCCGCCTCGCTGGGCCACGGCCGACGCTGGCCAGCGTCAACACCAGGGCCGCCATGCGCCATGAATGCAGCAGTCCGGGCACGAGTGCGCTCATGGCCATGCAAGCTTGGGCTCAGATCTCAGGCGGGTTTGACCCTGATCCATGATTCATACAGCGATGCGCGCAACATGCCCCCCGGATGTCCCATGTGAATCGTCCAGCCGGATGTGGGGTCATAGGTCGCCTTGCGGAGCGGCACGATCCGATCGTTGTTGGCGTGTACAAACAAAGCCTCGTTCCATTGGCCACCGTGGCTGATGAAATACAGGACGTTGGTGGTCTTAGCTGCCTGGACGAACGCAGAGTGGTTCACTCTGAATGAGTTGGCGGCAAAAGAATTGGCGCCCCATTTGGCCATCAGCCACTCTGCACCCAACGATACCGTTGAAGAGGCGCGGGAACCGTCGGGCGCGACCCCGACGCCTCTGACGTAATCCAAGCGACCCTCGGTCCTCAATCGTGCCAAGCGCTTTTCGGTCAAATTCCTCATGATGATTACCTCTTGCTAAATTGAAAAAGTCCAGAATCCGCCCTGTCG
>CANBUA010000164.1 GCA_947372535.1 Burkholderiales bacterium | reverse complement strand
CCACCGGCGATCGACAGGCCCATGCCCACGTTGACCGACACCAGGCCGATCTGCGCGGGCGTGAAGCCGCTGTCCACCCAGAAGGGTTTGACCATGAAGCCCATGGCCGCATCGCCCAGCTTGAACAGCAGGATGAACAGCAGCACCGGCAACATGCCCGGGCGGCCCAGCAGGCTGACCCAGGCGCCAAAGACCGGGCCATCCAGCAAGGCCTGCGAGCGCGGGTGGCGCGCCACGCGCACCAGCACGGCCGAGCCCAGCATCATCAGCCCGACCGGCACGGCGCCCTTGAACCACCAGGTGCTGCTGATGGCTTGCACCTGGGCCCACCCGGCGATCTTGGCGACCGGCCCCAGCGCCGGCCACAGCAGGCCCAGCAGCACCAGGCCTAACGCCAGCAACCACACGGGCTGGGCGCGCAGCAGCGCCCACTCAGCGCCCACGGTGCTCTTGGTGTCGCGGATGGCCTGGCTGCCCGCGCTGATGGGCGAGGCCGGCGCCATGCAGGCCATCAAGCCGTTGATCAGCAGCAAAGCCGCGCCCATGGCGTAGGCGGCCTGCCAGTGCGGCGCCTGCGGCGTGCCCAGCCAGCCCGCGCACATCAGCATGCCGCCGGCCGTGAGCATGCCCACCCGGTAAAAACCGATGCGCAGGCCGTTGGCCACGCCCAGCTGCCCCTTGGAGAGTTGCTCGATGGTGTAGCCGTCGGTGGCGATGTCGTTGGTGGCCGAGAGCACGGTGAACACGCCCAGCAGCACCCAGGGCCAGGTGGCGCCCGCGCCGATGGCCTCAGGGTGCCAGGCCAGGGCCAGCAGCACCGCCGCCATGCCCGCGTTGGCGCCAAAAATCCAGAAACGGTGGCCACGCCAGGCATCGACCAGGGGTGCCCACAAGAACTTCACCGTCCAGGCCAGGCCCAACAGGCTGAGCAGGCCGATGTCGGAGGGGCTGACGCCCGACTGGCGCATGTGCACCGGGAACAGGTCGTAGAACAGCCCCAGTGGCAGCCCTTCCGAGAAATACAGGATCGCGACCCAGAACATCAGGCGCTTGTGCGCCGGGGTGGCCGGTGAAGCGGGCCCGGCGGCGGTGGAAGGTGGCATGGACATAGTCACGCATTCTAGGAACCCCATCTCAAGTTTCCCGCCTGATCAACCGAAAGCGTCTGTGATACCCCCCTTTGAGGAGACTGGCGATGAATTTCCGTACCCGAATCTGGCTGTTGCCAGTGTGCTCGGCCCTGGTGTTTGCCGTGGGCTTAACTGCCGCTTTGATGGCTGGCAGCGAGGCGCACCAGCAATTGCTGTGGATCGCGGGCGTGACTGGCCTGGTCATGGTGGTGGCCATGGCGGTGGGCTCGGCGCTGGTCGTGTCCTCCGTCTGGAAAGACTTGGGCGATGAGCCGGCCCACCTGCGCGAACTGGTCGGCCAGATCGCCGATGGTGATTTGGTGCTGCAAGCCACAGCCCGCCCGGGCGACCAGACCTCGCTGCTGGCCTCGCTGTTGCACATGACCAGCCGCCTTCGCGAGACAGTGAGCACCATCCGCAACGCGACCGATTCCATCTCCACCACGTCCACGGAGATCTCCAGCGGCAACATGGATTTGTCCAACCGCACCGAGAACACCGCCAGCAACTTGCAAAAGACGGCCAGCTCGATGGAGCAGCTCACCGGCACCGTGCGCCAGAGCGCCGATTCAGCCAACCAGGCCAATCAGATGGCTTCGGGCGCGGCGGCAGCGGCCCAGCGCGGCGGCGAGATCGTCTCGCAGGTGGTGGCCAACATGGCCGAGATCGATGGCGCCAGCCGCAAGATCACCGAGATCATCACGGTGATCGACGGCATCGCTTTCCAGACCAACATCCTGGCCTTGAATGCGGCCGTGGAAGCAGCGCGTGCCGGCGAGCAGGGGCGTGGTTTCGCGGTGGTGGCCAGCGAGGTGCGCTCCCTGGCCCAGCGCAGCGCCGAGGCGGCCAAAGAGATCAAGACCTTGATCAGCGCCTCCAGCCAGAAGGTCGAATCCGGCTCCAAACTGGTTCAGGACGCGGGCGCCTCCATGCAGGAGATCATGACCAGCGTGGCGCGTGTCTCCGACATCATCGGCGAGATCAGCGCGGCCTCCACCGAGCAGAGCCAGGGCATCAACCACGTGAACCATTCGGTCAACGAGCTGGACCAGATGACGCAGCAGAACGCGGCCCTGGTCGAGCAATCGGCCGCCGCTGCCGAATCCTTGAAGGACCAATCCGTGCGACTGGCGCAGGCCGTGGCGGCCTTCAAGCTGGGTCAGGCGCATCAGACCTTGCAGGTCAAGGCGCAAGGGCACGCGCTCAAGGCCATTGCCAAGGCGCAACAGGCCAGCGCCTTGGGTGCGCCTGCGCTCAAGGCGTCACCGGCCAAAGCCAAGCCCAAAGCCATCGCGGCCAGCCCCACCAAACCTTTGCCGATGTCGAAACCCGTCAGCGAATTCAAAGATCACCCAGCAACATCTGCAACGGCATCCAAGCCCAGCAAAGCGGCCAAGGCATCGGCACCTGCTTCAAGCCAGTTCAGCAAGCCTCTGGGGACGCCCACCTTCCGCGCTAACACCCCGCCTGCCGGTGGTGATGACGATTGGGAAACCTTCTGACATGAATTGAGCGGCACCGCGTCGCTCAGCTTGCCGTGCACGCGTTAGGCTTGCGGTCATGAGCAAGCGCCCTGTTCCTTTTCGATTCGCCGCGAACCTGTCGTGGCTCTACACCGAACTGCCTTTCCTGGATCGCTTCGAGGCGGCTGCCCGTGATGGCTTCACAGGTGTTGAATGCCTGTTTCCGCATGAGCACCCGCAGGCTGAGGTTCAAGCCCGGCTGCGTGACCTGGGCTTGCAGCTGGTGCTCTTCAATGCCGAGCCCGGCCAGTGGGCGCAAGGCGAGCGCGGCCTGGCCAGCCTGGCCCACCGAGAAGCCGACTTCCAGCGCAGCATCGTGCACGCCCTGGATCTGGCCCACACACTGGCCTGTCCGCGCATCCACGTGATGGCGGGCCTGCTGGACCCCAACGATCCGCAGGGTGACGTGGCAGCCCTGCAACGCTACATCGACCGCCTGAGCTGGGCCGCGCAACAGGCCAGCCAGGCCGGCAAGACACTGATGATCGAGCCCATCAACCGCCGCGGCATGCCCGGCTACCTGCTCACGCATCAGGCCCAGGCGCACGACATCGTGCAACGCGTGGGCTCCCCCGCCTTGCAGGTGCAGATGGACCTCTATCACTGCCAGATCACCGAGGGCGACATCACGCATCGGCTCAACACCTGGTTGCCCACCGGGCGGGTCGGACACCTCCAGATGGCGGCCGTGCCTGACCGGGGCGAGCCCGATCAAGGCGAGCTGGCGCATGTTCATGTGCTTGAAGAATTGAGCCGCCTGGGCTATGGTGGCTGGATCGGCTGCGAGTACCGCCCCCGCCGCACTGGCCCTGGGGGCACCACGGCCGGCCTGGGCTGGCTCCAAGCCTGGCAACCAGGCGCTGCCACGTTCTAAGGATTCCATTGATGTCGTCAGACGTGTCCGTCTCTCTTGTGCCTGTTCCCGCTCATGTCATGGCCCGCGATGGCCTCAAGCTCGCCACCATCCACTGGCCGGTGATGGCCCGTGAAGCGCTCAAGGGTGTCGTCTGCTTGGTGCATGGCCTGGGTGAACACTCCGGGCGTTACAAGGGCCTGGCCAAGCATTTGAACCAATCGGGCTGGGCCGTGGTGGGCTATGACCACCGTGGCCATGGCCGCTCGCCAGGGCCACGAGGCGGCCTGCTCGACAACGATGACCTGCTGCACGACCTGGCCGCCATCGTCGATGCCACGCGCAAGGCCTACCCACATGAAAAGCTGGTGTTGCTGGGCCACAGCCTGGGTGGCCTGGTGGTCTCGCGCTTCGTGGCCGCGCTGGCCCAGCCGCTCGAAGCGGTCGCCTGGCGCCGCCCGGTGGACCTGTGCGTGCTGTCCTCGCCCGCGCTGGATTTGGGCATGAACGGTGTGCAGCGCTTCATGCTGGGCAGCATTGGCCGCCTGACGCCCGACCTCGCCGTGGGCAACGGCCTCAAGCCCGAGTCGGTGTGTTCGGATGCCTCGGTGGTCAAGGACTATGTGGACGATCCGCTGGTGCACGACCGCATCACCGGCCGCCTGACCCGCTTCATGCTCGACAGCGGCGAGGTCGTTTTCGAACGCGCACCGCGCTGGACGGTGCCCACCCTGTTGCAATACGCCGGTGCGGACCGCTGCGTGCGCCCCATCGGCAGCACGCGTTTTGCGCTGGCCCTGCCGCAGGCGCTGACCGAAGTCCACCAGTACGAGCACATGGCGCACGAGATCTACCACGAGCCCGACAGCAGCCGCGTGCTGGCCGATCTGCAAGCCTGGCTGAATCGCCACCTCTGACCGGGCATTCGATCCAGGGGTGGCCCCTGTCGGTAACGACTCGTTTTTGAGCGCATTTGCGGCGATGATGCGAGTTTTGCGCAAAGACACTCGCCATGGCGATCAAAGCCACGATTTACAAGGCCCAGCTGCAGCTCTCGGACATGGACCGCCATGTCTACGCCAGCCCCTCATTGACGATTGCCCGACATCCGTCCGAGACCGATGAGCGGATGATGATCCGCGTGCTGGCCCTGGCCATGGGCTGGCCCGCTGACACGAATCAGGGCACGCTGGAGTTGGCCAAGGACATGTGGGACACCGACGAGCCCGCGCTTTGGCACAAGAGCTATTCAGGCGAGTTGCTGCACTGGGTGGACGTTGGACAGCCAGACGACAAACGCGTCATGAAGGCCTGTGGCCGCGCGGGCCGCGTGACGGTGTGGGCCTTTCAGAGCAGCACACCCGTCTGGTGGGACAGCATGGCCAACAAGGTCACGCGGGCGACCAAGCTCACGGTCTGGCAAGTGCCCACCGAAGAAAGCCAGGCCCTGGCCAAGCTGGCCCAGCGCAGCATGCAGCTGCAAGTGACCGTGCAAGACGGCACCATCTGGGTCAGCGAAGGTGAAGAGTCCGTCGAGATCAACCCCATCAAGCTGATGGGGCCAAGGGACTGACAACGTCAGCCCCTGGCTCACCTCACTGGCGGGTCATCAGGATCGACGTCAGCGCCGTGGTGGTGCGCGTGTTGGCGGCCGAGATGAACAGCACCGGGCCCAGGTAGTTCCAGCCTGCGGAGGTTTGCGGCAAGTTGTTGCGGACCACCGGGGTCGTGTTGGGCGCAGTCACCGTCACAGACCAGGTCGAGCCCGCCTTCACCGGTGAGACGATGTCGACCGACACCCACACACCCTGCGGCACCGAGGCGATCAGCTGACCGTTGGCGGTGATGTTGACCACCGTGCCGCTCGCCACGAAATTCAGGGATGGGCCCACGGTGGTGCCCCCGTCGTCCGAGCGCCAGACGTGCGCCAGGTTGGTGTTGGCATCGAAGCGGGCCTTGAAGCTGACTTTGGCGGTCGTGCCAGCGCCGTAGTTCAGCCAGTTCTGGATGTAGGGCTCCCAGGTGAAATCATTGCGTGCCGTGTCGGCCAGCGCCAGGTACTGGGTGCCATCGGCGTCTTTCTGGATGCTCACGGCCACGGTCGGGTCTTGTGGGTCCACCGTTTTGCCGGGCTGGTTCAGCACCTGCCAGCCTTGCAAGGCGGTCGTCCCCAGCGGCCATTGCGACGCCTTGAAGTCCACCACCTTCGATGGCACGTCGTTGACATTGCCTGCCCACAAGCGCGCTGCCGAGGTGGTCGCCGACAGCGCCACCGTGTCCCAGTTTCGGGCGACGTTCGTGCCGGGCGTGAAGCTCATGCTGCTGATCGCCGGCACCTTGAGCGCGCTGGCGTCGGTGATGGTTGTGGTGGTGTCAGCCACGCAGCCTGTACACAGCGAAGGGATCTCCAACGCCACGTTGGTGGGCAGGAATTTCGGCGAGACTTTGTTGTTGCTCAGCACGGGGGCGGGCGCCACCCAGCTGGCTTGGGCCGTGTAGGGGTTGGCCATCAAGGTGTCGTCAATGGACATGGCCACCATGGCGTTGCTGGTGGGCGCGAACAGGTTGCCGCTCAAGTTCAGCGGCGCGGCGGTGCTGCCGCTGGCGCGTTTGCCAATGCCAAAGGCCGTGCTGGCGTTGGCCACCACGTTGCCGGTGACGGCGTTGTTCTCACCGTAGTTCAGCGAGATGCCATTGCCCGCCGCGCCCAGGATGATGTTGCCCTGGATGTTCAGCTCGGACGAGCCTTCATCGGCATAGATGCCGTTGCCGCCCCAGGCATAGCCATCGAAGGAGCGGACCTCCTTGATCACGTTGCCCTGCACCACGGTGCCGGGCGCACGGCCCAGCAGGTAGATGCCGCCCATGTCGGCCAGCGCGCGCTGCCCGATGTTGTAGAGGAAGTTGTTGAGCACCTTGTTCTCGGACGCCATGCTGGGGCCGGTGTCCCAGGTCCAGCCCACCGAGATGCCGCTGTAGGTCGTGTCCTTGATCAGGTTGTTCTGCACGACGTTGCGCGACGAGCGGCCCACCCACACCGCCACAGAGCCCGGGTACACATGGCCCAGGCTGTGGATGCGGTTGCCATCGATGGTGTTGTGGCCGCTGCTGTTGGGGTCGTTGACATCGTCCCAATCAACTTGAAACACCTCTGCGGGCCGGCTCTTGCCGACCTTCACGCCACCAGCGCCCAGGTCGTAGAGCTCGGACGATGCCACGGTGACATCTCGCACGTGGCTGTTGAGCCAGATGCCGTAGCCGCCAGTGTGAGAGACCTCGCAGTTCGCAAACTCGATGTAGTGCGCGTCGTTGAGCTCGATGGCTGCGGCCACGGCCGTGTCGGCCTGGCCATCGAGGTAGCCCGCTGTCGGCATGGTGGTCTTGGCATAGCGGAACTTCAGGCCGCTGAACTGCACGTATTCAAGCCACTTGCCGCCAGCCAGGTTGCCCTGCATTGACAACAGCTTCTCGACCCTGGGCACCTCGAACTTCACAGAGCCATTGTTGGCGGTGGCGGCGGGCTTGTAGTCCAGCGTGCCTTTGGTGCCGCTGACCGAGAAAAACCATTCGCCCGGTGCATCCAGCGCCGCTGCGGTGTTCTCGATGAAATAGCGCTGGCCGCTGCCATTGCTGCCCAGGCCCCAATAGGACGGCGGTGACAGGCGCACGCGTTGGCCCGCGCTGTCGACCTCGGCCACGCGGTGCTTGGTGACTTGCCAACTGTCGGTCATCACCACGACCGCGTTGGCGTCGTTGGCCGCCTTGATGGCTGACATGACCGAATAGCCCGTCGGGTCGGCCTGGAAGGCCTGGTTCTGGACGGGCGCGTTGTTGAGCGTGCTCACGACCGTGCTGCTGCCCGGTGCCGACGGCCAGCCCTGCGCGCCGGCTTTCACGTAGAAAAAGGCGCCGGCGTTGGGCGTGCGCGCACGAATGGCGCGGCCGCCCTCCGCCCACAGTTGCTCAAAGCCCTGGGTGCCCACGTTGGTCAGCGTGACCTTGCCTTTGGAGGCCGTGTAGGTCGCGGAGAATGCCTCCGAGCCCAGCAAGGCGACCTCGCCCGTGGTGCCTGGCTTTTGCTCGACCACGATCTGGCGCGCTGCATCGTGGCCTGAGGCCGTCACCGGCCAGACCCAGCCTTTGGTGAAGCGGTAGATCCCGGGTGTCAGTTGAAGCCTGAGGTGACCCACGGCACTGGCGCTTTTGGTCCAGGCGTGGTTGGCCAAGCCCTCGGGCAGGTCGTCCAGCGAGGTGATCTTGGTCTTGCCATCGTTCTTGTAGAGGCTGACGGTGTTGCCCTTGGCATCCTTGATGGCAATGGTGTTGCCTGCGCTCAGGAATGGCAGGGAGACCACGATGACCGTGTCTGCGCTGCCCACCGGCACGATGGACGACGCCGACAGGCGTTCAGTCAACCCTTGTTTGACCGCACTGCTCGTGCTGGCCTCGTTACCGCCTCCGCAAGCGGCCAGCGCCCCGATGGCGACCGCGCATGCGGCAGCTTTGATCCATGTGGATGACATGTTTTACTTCCCTGAAAATTCTTATGGAAACACTGAAAAATCGACCCGGGCTCACGCCATGGCATCTCAACCAGGGTCGGGCTCGCGCAAAGCGCGTCTGAGTATTTTACCCACCATCGTCTTGGGCAATTCCGTGCGGAACTCGATCACCTTGGGCCGTTTGTAGCCCGTCAGGTGTTGGGCGCAGAAATCGCGCACCTGCTGCTCGGTGAGGTTGGGGTCTTCGCGCACCAGCACCAGCTTGACCACCTCGCCAGAGTGCTCGTCGGGCAGGCCGACCGCCGCGCATTCGAGCACACCCGGCATGCTGGTGACCACGTCCTCCACCTCGTTGGGGTAGACGTTGAAGCCCGACACCAGGATCATGTCCTTCTTGCGATCGACGATGCGGAAGTAGCCATGCTCGTCCATGGTGGCGATGTCGCCGGTGCGGAAGAAGCCATCGCTGGTCATGACATCGGCCGTCTCTTGCGGGCGCTGCCAGTAACCCGTCATGACTTGCGGGCCGCGCACGCAGAGTTCACCGCGCTCTCCGATGGGCAGCTCCACGCCAGCGTCATCAAGGATGCGCACCTCGGTCGATGGCAAGGGCATGCCGATGGAGCCCGAGAACGTGGTGGCGTTGGTGGGCGTGCAGCACACCGAGGGCGAGGTCTCCGACAGCCCGTAGCCTTCGGCGATCACGCAGCCGGTTTTCTCTTCCCATAGCTTGGCCGTGGCCTGGTGCACTGCCATGCCGCCACCGATGGACAGGCGCATGTGCTGCCAATCCACCTTGTCGAAATCGGGGTGGTGGGCCATGGCGCTGAACAAGGTGTTGACGGCCGGAAAGCTGTGGAAGCGGTGGCGCGACAACTCTTTGAGCATGGCGCCGATGTCGCGCGGATTGGGGATCAGGATGTTGCAAGCGCCCAGGCGCAGGCCCAGCATCATGCTGACCGTGAAACCGAAGATGTGATACAGCGGCAGGGCGCACACCGTGGTGGGCTGTTCGCCGGCGGGCACGCGGTCCCACATGGGTGCATTCCACGCTTCTGACTGCATCAGGTTGGCGATGATGTTGGCGTGGCTCAGCGCTGCGCCCTTGCTCACACCGGTGGTGCCGCCGGTGTACTGGATGACGGCAATGTCTTGCGGCGCGGGCCGCGATGGTTTGAGCGAGCGGGTCTCGCCCTGCGTGACGGCATCGTTGAAGCGGACGGTCTTGGGCAGGTGGTAGGGCGGCACCAGCTTCTTGACCTTGCGCACCACGTGGTTGACCAGCGCGCCCTTGATCAGGCCCAGCATGTCGCCCATCGCGGCCAGCACCACGTGCTGGACCTGGGTCTGCGCGATCACCTGTTCCAGCACACTGGCGAAGTTCTCCAGGATCAGGATGGCCTTGGCGCCCGAGTCCTTGAGCTGGTGCGCCAGTTCGCGCGGCGTGTACAACGGGTTGACGTTGACCACGACGAAGCCGGCCCGCAGGATGGCCGTCACCGCGGCGGGGTATTGCGGCACGTTGGGCATCATCACCGCCACGCGATCACCGGGGCTCAGGCCCAGGCTCTGCAAATAGGCGGCAAACGCGCGCGAGACATCGTCAATGTGCGTGAAGCTGTAGCGCTTGCCCATGAAGGCATAGGCAGTCTTGTCCCGGTGGGTGGACAGGCCCTCCTCCAGCAGCTCGACCAGTGATCGGTACAGCGAGGGGTCCACCTCATGCTCGACGCCGGGCGGGTAGTGGTTCAACCAGATTTTTTCTTGATGCATGAGGGGCCTGGCTCGCTTGAGAGGGTTCGGTATTGTCAGGGCTGCTTGGCCAGCACCTGGGCCATGGCCTCGGCCACGCGATCAACATTGCCAGCGTTCAGACCGGCCGCGCACATGCGGCCCGAGCGCAGCACGTACACGCCATGCTGCTCGCGCAATTCATCGGCCTGAGCCGCGCTCACGCCGGTGTAGCTGAACATGCCGCGCTGGTCGATGAAGTAACGCACATCACGGCCGGGCAAGCGTGCCACCACGCCGTCGTACAGACGCTGGCGCATCAGCTTGATGCGCTGGCGCATCTGGCCCAGCTCGTCGGACCAGAGCTGGCGCAGCTCGGGGGTTTGCAGCACGCGGGCCACGATCTGGCTCCCGTGGGTTGGCGGGCTGGAGTAGTTGCGGCGCACGGCCGCCATCAACTGGCCGATCACCAATTGCGCCTGGGCTTGATCGGGGCAGACCACGCTCAGGCCGCCCACGCGCTCGCCATAGAGCGAGAAGCTTTTGGAAAACGAGTTGGCCACCAGGGTGGGCACGCCGGCCGAGGCCAGGGCGCGCAGGGCGTAGGCGTCTTCCTCGATGCCATCGCCAAAGCCCTGGTAGGCGATGTCCACAAAGGCGATCAGGCCACGCGCCTGCAGCACGGGGATCAGCGCATCCCATTGCGCCTTGTTCAGGTCCACACCGGTGGGGTTGTGGCAGCAGGCGTGCAGCAGCACGATGCTCTGCGCGGGCAGGCCGGAGATGGCGTCCAGCATGGCGTCGAAGCGCAGGCCTTTGGTGGCCGCGTCGTAATACGGGTAGGTGTTCACCTGGAAGCCGGCGCCCTCGAACATGGCGCGGTGGTTGTCCCAGGTGGGGTCGCTGACCCAGACCTGCGA
>CANBUA010000163.1 GCA_947372535.1 Burkholderiales bacterium | reverse complement strand
GGCCTTCTGCCGATATCCACATTTGCAACACCACGCGGATGCTGCGGGGGCGGTCTTTGGTCTGCACGGGCACCGCAGCCTCGTTGAGCACCCACTCGCCCACCAACTGAGGCGGCTGATCCACGTCTTCCGCCTGAACGTAGCTCTCGGGGTCGAAGACCCATCCTGGGGGATGGCCGTTGCCGGGGTCCTGGGCAGGGGTTGGGGCTGCGGCCGCATCAGGGTTGGGTGGCGACGGTGCGGGGGCCTCGGCGCTCACGGGCTTTGGCGCGGATGCTTGGAACACGGGGGCAGGCTCCACGTTCGGCACGGCCGCTGGCAAGGCGGCCGGAACAGCATCAGCGGACACCGTCGCAGGGGGCAGGCTGGCATCAGCCAGACGGCGCTCAGAGGGGCGCGGCTGAAGCCGCACCTGGCGGAACTGCACCACGCGGTCGCGCAAACCTTCGCCCTTGCCGCCCCGATGCATCATCCACCACGGGATGGCGTGCAACAACAAGGCCAGGGCCAGGGGCCAGACCCCGAACTTCCAGGGAGAGGTCTGGCCGGGCATGGGGTACTGCGCGATGGCGAACGCCCGGTTCAGTGCCAGCAAGTGACCATGGGATCAGCGACGGTCGCATCGGTCGTGCCCTTGATGCCCGTGTTGGTCACAGTGAAGCTTCCACACTCATCGTGGGCCATCGTGCCGGTGGGGCTGGCGGTGATGACATAGGTCTGATTGTCCGTGCCACTCAAGCTCACGGCCAAGGTGTACCTGGCATCGCCTTCACCAACTGGAGGGCTTTGGGCGAAGGGCTGAGCCGCAAACAAACCCGTCGTGCCGGTCACAGCCGTACCGCTGGCGTTCTGGTCGTAGCGATAGCTTTCCGAGTAGATGCGCTCCATCCACTGCTGGGCTGCGGCCATCTGGGTGCTCAATTGCGCGCGATGGCCACGGGCCACATAGCGTGTGTACGACGGGTAAGCCACAGCCGCCAGAATGGCGACGATGGCCACGGTGATCATCAACTCGATGAGGGTGAAGCCCCTCGGATGGCGAACGGGCTGCATCACTTGGTCCTCATGCCGGGGATCTCGCGCCAGCGCAGGCGGAGGTTGGTCGGATCCACACAGCTACATGCGTCGGACTTGCCAGAATTGGACTCCAGTCGGATGGCCACCTGACCCTTGTTGCACTGGCAAGGGCGTGTACATACCTGCCCGTCCGGGCAATTCGTGCTGGTCTTGTAGCCCGTTCGGTCGCTCACCGGACTGACACGAAGGCCATCCGTGACCTGGCCATAACCCAATGAGCTCTGGCTCGAGCCCAACGCGGCCACACTCAGCAAGCTTTTGACCGCCTGCCCGGTCGACGCATTGATGCCGTAGAACGTGCCCATCGGCTTTTCCGTGCAACTGGACGAAGCCTCGGTGGTGTTCTGAGGTCGAGTGGATGTGAACGTGATCAAGGTCCGGCGCGCGGTCGGAGGGAAGATCAATTGTTCCCCAGCCGACGGAAACTCGAAGTACCAACCCGATTGCGAGGCAGGATCAAAAGATGCTGCTGTGTCCGTCGTCAATACAGGCACCTTGGTCACGCCATCGGCAGCAAGCGTGTAGCGATACACCACCCCATCACCATGGCCGTTGGCATCCACATTGCGTGCCAACAGGATATGCAACATCGAACTCGTCGAAGGCAAAGCCCGAACCCCCGTGACCGTGCCATCAGCCGCGGTTACAGGCGTCGGTGCAGAAGTTCGATCCCCTTCATAGCCACCCGCATCCCAGACCGAGAAGAAGCGCTGCACATCGCTCCAATTCGGAAAGTCACCATTGTCAATGGCCCGCCCAGTACCAAAGCTCACCATCACCCCACCGTAATCCGGGTAGGTCACCACAGGGGCGGTGGTGATCGGCAAGTCGACACCTGCGGGCGACCTGGCTTGAAACAAGGGCTTGGCCAAGCCGTCCGAATTCAAAATGGCCACGCCCCACTCCGTTGGATCTGCACTTCGAACATCAAAGCGCCACAGCCGCCCCTTCAGATCAGTCGAATACAGCACGTCTGCGGTACCGTTGTTGTCCAGATCTACCCAGGTCGCGCCCGTGAACCCCGTGCCCGTTGTACCTTCTTCGGCCATCAGCTTGACATAGTTGCCCGCTGCATTGGCTGAAGTGATCCGAGACCATTGCCCCGAACTGCCAGGGCCATCGGCGAACAAGATGAACAGCGCCCCCCTGCCCGAGGACGAGCCGTAGCCATTGGGCTGAAGCACCGCAAACTTGTGATTGTTCAGATAGACGATCGGACTGGCCTGGCCAGAGCTGGCGTGGTAAACCGGATCGGACAGGCTGTAGCCCAGATCTGAATCATCTTGGGCCGTGAAGATCCACTTGAACACATCGCCAGCGTGAGCCTCCGTGAGTCCACCCGCTGCGGTCGCTGTTCCAGTGTTCGTCACATCAAGCGCAAACACCGAGCGACCGCCTCGCCCGGTCGACCCGAACAAGTAGGTCTTCCATTCAGCGCCTGAAACACCACTGCCAATCAACACATCTCCGACGTATGGCGAACCATCCATCAAAGGCATGGCTTCCTTGCGCGTCGCCGACAAGGCGGTCGACAGGGACGACGCCAGCGTACCCGGCATGTAGGACAACACAGGTTCGCCTGTCAGGGCATTGAAGCCGTGCAACAAGCCATCATTCGACCCCACCCACAACACCTTGTTGTTGGCCACACGGTCTATGACAAATTGGGCGTAGGAAGGCATCGCCACCGTTGGGGTTCCCACCGACGGAAAATCGCTGTCGCTGTATCGAGCCTGCGCGGCTGGATCCTGCAGCCAGGGCGATGAATTCACGATGGTCCCCATGCGGTTGCCCGCACCACGGCTGATGAACAATTGGGACTCTTCCGCCGCACTGCCTCGCAAAAAGCCAATCAAGGATTGAGAAAGGCTGACAGCTGCGGCGTCTGTGCCACCACCCAGAGCGCTCAGATAGTCCGACACGGTCGACCGGTTGCTGGTGGACGTCGTGGTGCCATCCGCGTTCGTGACGGTGGTGACAGTCGACGTGTGAAACAGCGCATTGAGGTCGTCATATCGCAGCGCCACGCCGACCTCCGGCCCAGGCGAGGCAGCGGCGCTCGAATCCACAGACTGGCCATTGGTGATGACCTGACGCATAGCCGGCGCGACCTCCGCCAACTTGCTTCCAGCATTCCAGGTCCAGTTCGGGTCAGCAGCGAAGGTGTCATCAGGCTGCAGGGCAAATGCCTTCACCGTGCCACTGCGCTCAATGCCCGCATCCTGGTAACCCGCCACATACTTCAGGCTGCCGTTGACCAACTGTGCAGATGACACCGCGACCGTCGCATTGCTGGCTTTGTTCAAACCCTCGAACAGGTTCCGCAAGCGATCTTCCAACAGATCAGGGCGCCGGGCCAGGAAATAGCCATCCGGTTCTCCATCCGCGCAGGCATCTCCCGTGCAGGCACTTCCGTTGTTCTTCAACTTGTCCCAATTGCGGTTGCTGCCGGCCCCTTGTGCGGTGGGAGAGTCAGGCAATGCTGTCGAAGATCGGGCGAAGGTGGCTTCGCCCGTGTCAAAACTACCGTACTTGGCCATGTACCACAAGGGATCACGCAAGGTGGTGGGCGTGGCCGTATCGGTAGCCCCACCCACATGGAAGCGCGTGCGCGTGGTCGAGGTCGCCTTGCTCTTGTCGGTCGCGGCCACATCATAGAAATCGATGACCTTGGTCGCCACCGCGCCATCGAAGATGGCTGTGGCCGTGCTTGGCCATGCATACCGATCCAGCCGCTCCATGTGGTTGGCAAAGTCGATGGGGTCGGTGACCATCATCATGCCGAAGTTGGTGAACCGGCAATGCAGCACGTAATCCGACGACGTCGTCGCCACCGTCGCGGTGTTACAGGCTGAATCGGTTGCCCGCGCCATGTCATTGGAACCATGGGTCAGGAAACGTCGGTCCATTGACCCCAGCGCATCCCGATCACCCGTGCCGGCAATCGAGAAGCCATACGCCCCTTTTGCACCCGCGTCGTGGGCCAGCACGTCGGTGTAAACGTCCAGCAGGTAATTGCCTGCGCTGGCCGGATCCGGGGTCACCTCCCAACGCAAAAAGCCGACCATGTCCATGTCGTAGTCGCCACCGAACTGGGTGTCATTCCAGGTGACCACATAGCTGCCTGACTGCTTGGCCACGCCGCCATCCGCAGACAGCACCTTTTCAGAACCGATGGCGCGGAAGGTCAGCATGGCTCCGGGCATGATTTCCGACTGGTTGTGGTCCCAGGCACTTTCAGGGGTGATCACCACCGTGCGTTGCCCGACGGGCACTTCGATGCGCGCAGTCCCACCTGCCAGAGATGCCGCATAGGTCTTCGCGCGGCCGGCATAAGTGGGCATGGTGGCGGGCGCGCCGGCCAGTTCGGCATCAGTGCGAATGAAGTGCGTATTGGCAAAATATGCCGCGCCCGCGCCCAGGTACGAGCCCTTGATGCCAGGCGCATCCGGGCAGACGCCGGCAGCCTGGCCCAAGTTGGTCAGGAACTTGGCTTCGCAACTTGCCGACTTCATTTCCCAGGTATTCCCCGGGGCAGGCGTCAATCCAAAGCCCGCATCCACCGCACCAATGGACCGGATCGTGCTATTGATGCCTTCGTTGTCACCCACCTGATTGGTCCAAGCCACCGCGCTCTTTCCCGTCCAGGTGTTGAACCCGTCATACAAGCTGCCCAAGGCCGTGCTGTCGGCTGCATCGGTATCAAAATTGGTGGATCCACTGGAGATCGCCAGCACATTGGTTGGGCGGCAAATGCTGCGCCCATACAAGGCTTTGCGCGTCAGCCCGGAGGGCCCGTCCGTGGCCTGATCGTCAAATGGATCGACCACTGACGTGACCACAGGCAGGCCCACCATCTGGTCAACCACGCGACTCGCGCCCTTGTCCTGGATCGGTGCGTTCTGCATGTTCTTGTTGGCCAGGTAGTACAGGGCCTGAACCACCATCTCCGACATGGGATTGCCCCAGGACGAATAGGCCCCGTTCTTCAATTGATCAGGCAACACAAACGGGGCAGTGGACGGCAGGATGCCCAAATCCGATGCGCTCTGGTTGTAATTGCCAATCTGATAGAGACGGATGTTGTCGAAGGTCTTGACCACGCCACCCGCATCGCTGCAGTTGGCGGGCGGGGTCGCCTTGCCGAAGTGATGACAGAAACGGCCCGAGCTCAAATCGATTTCGTCGTTGAGCGACCCCATGTTCTTGCGCAAGGCGCCACCACGCAGGTTCCAGTCATAGCTCCCTGTCAGCAAACCGAATTCGACACGTGAAGCCAGTTCCGGAGAGGCAGATGTACCGTAATCCTGCAGCAAGCCCACTGGTTTGTAGACCGGGCTGCCTGCCGAACCGGGATAGAGGCGGCAATGGCTGTCCAGAGAAAGCGTCGCCGACTTGACACAAGGCTGTACCCGAACAGCCAGTTCGCCATCGGCATCGGCACCAGGCGCGGTCAACTTGTCCGTGGCAGAAGGCACCAGTGTCTTGTGGGCCTGCAGGGGTTGTCCGTTGGCATCGGTCGCCGCAGCAAAGTTGCCGTACTTCGTGAAAAAGGCGCGGGTCTTGGCCCCGAATGCATAGCCCCCCCCTTCGGAGGTCCATCGGCACACCGCACTGCTCGGAATGGTGGCCCACAGGCTGAAGTTGCCTTTGGCCAGACGCAACCTGGGTACGGCCGCCGCCGCCCCGGCTTCGACATTCGAAGAACCCCGGTTGCAGATCGTGAGCCCTTGCCCACCCAGATCGGCATTGCTGAAAGGCGTGTAGCTGCCCACATCCGCCCCGCCGTAGTACTTCACAAACGAGTGGGCATCCTGGCTCACCGGCGCCATCTGCAGCGTGGTGTCGGCTTCGGTATCCTCCACGCGGTAGCCGCCGTACAACATCTTGCGGATCACGTCGATCCGCGTCATCGTGGTCCAGTTCAGAAAGTTGCCGAGCCAATAGCCGTGGCCGGGACCGCAGGACAGCACATGGGTGGTGGCGTTCGAACTGGCCGCGACGCTGGGCTCGAAACGAGTGGCACCGCTGTTGAAGACGTAGCACTTGTCCTGCTCGAAATACCCGTAATAGCGAAACGACGGCTTGTAGGTGGTGTCCATGACACCGTCGCCATCCAGGTCTTCAAAGTCGGTGAAGATGGGGGCAAACAGGGTGTGGTCACGCGAGGCCACCAACATCATCATCGGGGCGCCGCCCACCGCCTTCAGGTTGGGTGGGTAGGCCGCCATCTGGGCGGTGCTGTAGGGCGTCTCCACCGCCAGCGCGCCCTGGAAACCCATCCCGAGCAGCCCCATCAGCAAAGCAAGCGCCGAGTACCCTGCGACTCGCAAGCGACCGCTCCATCGATTCCTCAACATGCTTTGTCCTCTCAAAGTCCCGTGGCCCGCACATACGACTGCAGGACCACCTCTGTGTTGTCCCGCACACCGAACCCACGTGCGGTCACGCGATATATGTCGGTCGCGTCCGAAACAATCCGTTCGATCAAGTACTCGGGCTGGCGGGACACCCCCCTCAAGGCCGAGGCATCCGTGAATGTGCCCAGTGGCACGGCCCCGATGAAATCACTGCATGAGCCTGGCGATCCCGCGCTGGGCTTGGTGTCGGCATGGTTGTTCCATCGACCTCCTTTGCTGACAGGCCACCATGGATCAGCCAATCCCATTTTGGTTGGCTTGGCCTGCGCAAAGTCCTCTGCCACGTGGTTTGCGCGCCGGCCAAAATCACACAAACCTGCCCGGCATTGGCTGCTGAAGATCGAATTGGCACTGTTGCGTGTGCAAACCGGACTGACCGCCGTGACCCCTACAGGTTGCATTTGGAGCAAATCGGTTTCGGCATCGCGCAAGGCTGCTTCTGCCGACTGTCGCGCGATCTGCTCGTCCAGTTGATTGCGTGCCAGGGCCTCGCCCAACAAGGAGGATCGCGCACTGAACAGCACGATCGAGGTCAAGGCCAACAGAAAGAGCAACACCACAACCAGGGTGATCCCTTTTTGCCTTGATGCCAGAACACGTGGATGCATGGACATGACTTACACCCCGGGCAGCCGGGATTGACGATTTTTCAATGCGAACACCTGGGTGAACTTGCGCACCATCACACCACTACTGGGTGGCGTGTAGGCCGCACCGTTGCAGTCGGTCAGGCGAACCCCGGCGCTCGCCAGCTCTGTCTTCGAGAACGACCGGGCCAGCACGCAGACCTCGACCGCCACCACACGATCCCAGCCCGTGGGGTAGGTGAAGTCGTCGATCTTGGCGCCCGCCGGTAGCGCCGCCACTTCAGTGGCCGAAAGAAAATGAGACGGCGCGCCATTGCTGCCTGGAGCGACCACGCCATAGCGCACACCAAAGCGCTCGATGCCCGTCACCAACTGGATCCTGTCATTGCCAAGGCCATTGCCGCGACAGCTCAGCGAGAACGTGTTGACAGTCTGTCCACTCTCGGTTGTATAGGTGGTGGGCATGAGGAAGTAGCGATTCACGATCAGCAAGGGCTTGCTGGGCAACCCTCCAAGCGATTTTTGTTGCCCAGCACCCGCCCGTGCCGAGTTGTATGCCGTCGAGTTGTAGTCCGCATGGATAACGTCGGTGCGAGTGCAGTCGGCCCGATCGCCAGCGTCCAACGTGAACGCGTCCGAAGCAAAGAACGCGACCAGAAGCCCATCAGAAGCACTGGCGTTGACGCCACCAGCTGCAGCTGTCGCTGACTCTGCAGCCACGCAACCATCCAATGCGTTGCTCACCTGCTGACCATCGCAACCGAACAGCCCTGAACTCAAGGCTGCGGGCACAGCGCCATCAAACGCAGCAAAGACGCCATCGACAAAATCGTGTCTGATCGGCGGCTTCAAAAGCGGATCGTCAGGTCGACGATCTTCGCGCTCCGAAACGGGATAGAAACTCGCCTTCCCAAGATCACTCCCCAGGATCTGCAGCGCCAGCCGCCCGGTTTCATACACCTGGGATCGCTCATCTGTGGCTTTCTGAGTGGCACGCGTGTTGAGGTACAGCATGCTGGCCGCCAGGATCAGGATGAGCGACACCGCCACCGCCACCATCAACTCGATCAGGGTCAGGCCGGTTTGCCGATCCCTTGAATGCAAACGGGCTGGGTTCATGGCACCACCACAAAATTGGCACAGTGCACACCAGCCAGCGCGGACACCGCCGCAGGGCAACAACTCATGTTGGCCGCGCCTGCCGTGTCGGCCGCACAGGTGGGCGCCTGCACTTTCGCCTGCCCCGCATCATGGCCAGTCAGGTAGTCCTTGTCCGCCCACATCATCGTCACCACCAGGCCCGAGCCATCTGTCGACCTCGCCACCGAAGCCGCCCCATTGGGCAAGGCCTTCCTCACCTGACCTTGCCAGGTGACAAGGTCATATGCCGCCCGTTCCGCCGCCGTGCAATCGTGGCTCACCGCATTGGACTGCGACGCATCAGGCTGGGCATCACAGTCGACAGCCGGCGCAAAGGTGTGCACCCCGATCGCGCGAGACCAGGTCTGGACCTGGATGAAGGGACTGTTGCCCGCCAACTTGCCGGGCCCCTGAGAAAGGTTGCTGCTCACCCGCTCCGAGAAGTCGGACACCAACGCAGCGACGGTGGCACGCTCCACACTGCCCCGCTGGTATTTGAGCGTGTTGGCCTGCAATGCCGCCATGCCCACCAAGCCCAGGCCCATCACCAGGATGGACACGAGCACTTCGATCAGGGACAGGCCCTGCTGGCTGCTGCGGCGACTCATGGCCCGCTCCCCTGCGTGGTGGTGGTGTCCGTCGAACCTGTGCCATTGCCCGCCGCCGTGGCGGCGGCATCGGCCACAGGATCCACCTTGGCCCAGTTCAAACGGCCCTGCATGCTCAAGCTGATGTCCATGGCGTTGGCGCTCAAGGTTCCATCGCGCAATTCAAAGGTGGTGGGCGTGGCGAGCAGTTGCCCGTGCGAGTTGTAGGTCAGGTAATCCGTCGCACCAGACTTCTCATTCAAGGTGAAGCGACCAGACCGCGCCTGACGCGCTGCCAGGATGCGGATGCCGGTGGCGGCAGTCAGGTCGGCGGCGTCGGCCGTGCTCAGCGCAGCACACGTCGGGTTTTCAAAAATGATCCACCCCTGGTGCCACTGGCCCGCCACAGCGGTATTGGAGTTGCAGGCCTGGCCCGATGTGGCGGACATCTGGCACACGCTCACACAGGTGTTCAGCGACACGGCCTCGGAGCGCGCCCGGTTTAAGGCGGTGGTGAAGTCCGTTTGCAGCGCATTCATCTCACTCTTGGCCACGAACTGCCGAATGGACGGCGCGGCCATCACCGACAGGATCACCAGAACAGCCAGCGTGACCATGAGCTCCACCAACGTGAAGCCACTCGATCGGTGACGGAAGATGCGTGAATTTTGCATACCCCGCACTGTACGGACGCCGCCCAAGCAGACAACACCGCCAGTCGGTGGCAATCCACCGTTCATCGCCACCAGGCGAAATCAGGCCTGAAAACGACGCCTCAACCCCACACTCAGGGGGGAGGTTTTTTACCAGTTTCCTTGATGGCCGCGACGAACTCGCTGACGTCATCAAAGCTGCGGTACACCGACGCAAAGCGCACGTAGGCCACCTTGTCGAGCCGGCGCAACTCGTGCATCACCCACTCGCCAAGCTGGGTGGACACGATTTCCTTTTCGCCGCTGTGGCGCAGCTTGGCCTCGATGGCCTCCAGCGCCCGGTCCAGCGCCTCGGCACTCACGGGCCGCTTGCGCAGCGCGATCATCATCGAGCTCTTGAGCTTGGCCCGATCGAAGTCGGTGCGCCGGCCATCGCGCTTGACGATGGCCGGCAACTCGATTTCCGCGCGTTCATAGGTGGTGAAGCGCTTGTCGCAGGCGTGGCACTTGCGCCGCCTGCGGGTCGAGTCGCCTTCATCCGAATCCCGGGTCTCGACGACCTGGGTGTCCGGATGGGCGCAAAAAGGGCATCGCATGGCCGCGCCGTCCGGCCTTGATCAGCCGTAGACCGGGAACTGGCGGGTCAGCGCGGTGACCTGCTCGCGCACGCGGGCGATGGTCGCTTCGTCGTGCGGGTTGTCCAGCACGTCGGCGATCAGGTTGCCCACGGCAACGGCCTGCTCTTCCTTGAAGCCACGCGTGGTCATGGCCGGCGAGCCCAGGCGGATGCCGCTGGTCACGAAAGGCTTTTGCGGGTCGTTGGGGATGCCGTTCTTGTTGCAGGTGATGTGCGCCTGGCCCAGGATGGCCTCGGCTTCCTTGCCCGTCAGGTTCTTGGGGCGCAGGTCCACCAGCATCACGTGGCTTTCGGTGCGGCCAGAGACGATGCGCAGGCCACGCTTGGTCAAGGTGTCAGCCAGCGCGGCGGCGTTCTTCACCACCTGCTGCTGGTAGGCCTTGAATTCGGGCGACGCGGCTTCCTTGAAGGCCACAGCCTTGCCGGCGATCACGTGCATCAGGGGGCCGCCCTGGATGCCGGGGAAGATGGCGCTGTTGATCTTCTTGGCGATCTCTTCACCGCGCATCAGGATGATGCCGCCACGCGGGCCGCGCAGGCTCTTGTGGGTGGTGGAGGTGGTCACGTCGGCAAA
>CANBUA010000162.1 GCA_947372535.1 Burkholderiales bacterium | reverse complement strand
ATGATCGGCAGCACTTGCACACCGGGCTCAGTCATGCCGGTCAGACGCTTGCCAGAGCGGATGAACAGCTCGATGCCCAGTTCATCTTCCAATTCGCGGATCTGGCGACTCACGCCAGGCTGAGAGGTGTGCAGGGCATTGGCGACCTCAGTGAGGTTGAACCCGCGCCGGACCGCTTCCCGAACGGAACGCAACTGCTGAAAATTCATGAACCCACCTCTTAATGCGATAAGCGCATTTTGACCCCCGCTACATATGAATAAAACAACTGTTTTGTTCTATGCATCTGCCAAAAGCGCAGATGAAGCAGGCCAGAGACGCGGAAATCTCAGCCATTTGCTGGGAACAAAGGCGCAAAAGCACCAGCTTTGGGAGGTGCCTGACCAAACGGGCCTGGGGTAGGATGTGGGGTCAGTGATTCAGGCGCATCCTGCGCTCACTGCCTCTCGTGGTTTGGTCTGCTATCCATGAATCGTTTCGATCCCGAAGACCATCTGGCGCCTCCACGCCATCTCACCCCGCCCCCCAAAGTCATCGGCAAGTCGCTGGCGTTCTCGCACGTACTGCGCCTGCTCGAACGCGTGGCGCCCACGGATCGTCCTGTTCTGATTTCGGGCCCGACCGGCTCGGGCAAAGAGGTGGTGGCGCAACTCATCCACCACCGTGGCCGCGATCCCAAGGACCCGTTCGTCGATCTGAACTGCGGCGCCCTGCCCGAGAACCTGGTGGAGGCCGAGCTGTTCGGCTATGCCAAGGGGGCGTTCACGGGGGCCGTGGCCAGCCATGCCGGGCATTTCGAGCGGGCCGGCACGGGCACCCTGTTCCTGGACGAAGTGGGCGAGTTGCCGCTCAATCTCCAGCCCAAACTCCTGCGCGTGCTGGAAACGCGGACCTTCCGCCCGCTGGGCTCGACCGAGGTGCGCCGGTTCGAAGGGCGCTTGGTGGCCGCCACCCACCGTGACCTGGAAGTCCTGGTGCGCGAGGGCAAGTTCCGCGAGGACCTGTATTACCGTTTGGCCGTCTTCGTGCTCAACCTGCCCGGTCTGGACGAGCGCCGCGAGGACATCCCGCCCTTGGTGAGCTATTTTGCGACCCTGCAGCCGCGCCCCTTGACCTTCAGCGCCGAGGCCATGGACCGCCTGCAAAGCCATGAATGGCCGGGCCATGTGCGCCAGTTGCGCAGCCTGGTCGATCGCCTGGGCGTACTGGCCGAGCGCAGCCACATCGACCTTGAAGACCTGGCGCCCTTCCTGGCCCCGGCCAGCGGCAAGTTTGTCTCGACCGACGCATTGGCCGATGCCCTGATGTCCCTGGAAGGCGACGACAAGCTGGCGGCGACCGAGCAGTTGCTCATCAACCGGGCCATGGCGCTGTCGGGTGGCAACAAGACGGCGGCCGCGCGAATGCTCGGCGTCAGCCGCAAGGCCATCGAGCGGCGCATGCAGGCCCGCGACGACAAGCGCATGACCGCCCAGCAGTGCCTGGATGAGGCCCGGCGCATGATCGACACCTCCGAGTTCCGCGAGGCCATACCGCTGCTCATGCGCGGCCTGGAGCTGATGCAGGCGCCGGCCGTGCAGATGGAAACCCAGCGCATGACCTTCGACCTGCACCGCTTGCTGGCCGTGAGCCTGCGCAGCATCGATGGCTGGTTGAGCAACGATGCCAAGAAGGCCGACGAAGCCGCTCTCAAGGCCGGCCATGGCATCGTCGATGAAGAAGAACTCACCACTTTGTTGTTCGGCATCTGGATCACCCAGCTCATGACCATGGAGCTGGGCAAGGCCCGGGGCACGGCGCAGGACATGCTCCAGCGCGCCCAGTCCCTTGGCAACGCGCCGTTGTTTGCCGAGGCCCACTTCGCCATGGCCAACACCTTGTTCTGGCTGGGCGACAGCGCCGAGACCCTGGCCTGCCTGACCCGCGGCGGCCTGGTGCCAGTCGGCCAGGAAGACCGGACTGGGCCGCAAGGCTTCGACTTGGTCGGGCTGGCCCTGACCTTCGAAGGGCTCGCAGGTTTCCACCTGGGCGATTTCCACCGCGCCAAGCTGGCCCAAGCGCGGCTGTTCAAGCGCTCCAGCGAAACCCATGATCACCCGTTCAACCGCGTCATTGCCTTGCAGGGCGCGGCCTGGCTGTCCTGCCTGTTCGAAGACACCGAAGCACTCGGGCCCCTGGCCACGGATTTGGAGCTGCTGTCGGCCAAGCACGGCTTCGTGTTCTACCGTGGCATCGGGCAGATCTTCCGCGGCTGTTTCCTGGCGCACCACGGTCAGTTCGACAAGGCCGAAGAGGCCATCAACGAAGGTTACGAGACCTACGTGCTGCGCAACGGCGGCAAACTTTTTTACTCCTTCCAAGCCTGGAAGCACGGCGAGTTACTGCTGCAAGCCGGCAAGGCCGAAGAGGCAGACCGCCTGATCGCGCAGGCGCTGGACGTGGTGATGGAGCACCAGGACCGCGCCTACCTGGCCGAATTGCTCGATGTACAGGGGCGCGCCAAGATGGCCCAGGGCGACCTCGATGGCGCCGAGGAAGGATTGCGCGGCGCCTTGTCCACGGCCTATGCGCTGGGCTCGGTGCCGGCACGCCTGAAAGCGGCCAATCACCTGGCGGACCTGCTGGCGCGGACCAATCGCGTCAACCAGGCCGCCGACGTTCTGGCCAAGGCGGTCAAGGGCATCGAGCGGGACGCCCCGTTTCCCGGCTTTGATCGGGCCTTAAGAAAGCTGGGCGAACTCCGAACATAGCCATTCCTGTTGTCCAACCTGTCCCCTGTGTGGGAGAAGGAGATATGAATGGCTTATGAACTAGGGAAAGCGGATCTCGAGCCCTTGCTGCTGGGCGGATGTTTCTTCGGCAGTGGGGGTGGTGGCACGGTCGTGTCGGCCCGCCACCTGGCCGCCAACTTCAAAAAAGGCGCGTATTACCCGAGCGCCACGGTCACGGTGGTCTCGGTGGAAGAGGCCACCGAAGGCGAATCGGTGATGGTGGCTTACATGGGTGCGCCCGAGGCCATCGACGGGGCCAAGTACCCCGTGGGCCCGGTGCTGGCGGCCATGCAGGTCCAGGCGCGCCTGGCCTCGCAGGGCAAGAAACTGGCCTATGTCGTCGGGCCCGAGAGCGGTGCCCTGGGCTTCACCGTGGCCTGCCTGGTGGCGGCGAAACTGGGCCTCAAGGTGATTGATGCGGACGGCGCCGGCCGTGCCGTGCCTTCGCTGCCCATGCTGACCTATGCGTCCGAGCATGTGAGCCCGCGTCCGGCCTTCCTGGTCAGCCAGCAAGGCCTGATCGTCGAACTGGACGTGACCCCGCGCGAGGGCAAGGGCGGTGGAGACCAGCATCAGCAGGATGTCTCCGAGATCGTCGAGCAGATGATGCGGCCCATCGTGGGCGCGCCGCAGTTCAACGAATTCGGCGGCCTGGCCATGTGGGTGATGGACCCGAAAACGCTGGCCAAGGCCCTGCCCATTCGTGGCACCTTGTCACGGGCGCTGGCATTCGGGCGCGAACTCCTGGCCGGCAAGTTCAAAACGGCGGACGATGTGATCGCGGCCTTGAAGTCGGAATGGGGGGTGTCGGCGCAGGTCTTGTTCGGGCCCGCGACGGTCGAATCGGCCAAGGTGGACACCACCGGCGGCTTCGACCTGGGCACGGTGACCTTCAAGGCCGGCGAAGAGACCTGCGCGGTGCTCTACGAGAACGAATCCCTGCTGGCCTGGAGCAGCACGCAGCCGCATCCTTTGTGCATGGCGCCCGACAGCATCAGCTATTTCGTGCTGGGCAAGGGCCAGGCGGTGTTCTCCAATGGCGACCTCGTGCAGGACGATGGCACCTTGAACCCCGAGGTCAAGGGCCGCAAGGTGGTGGTGCTGGGCATGTCGGCCAACCCGAACCTGCGCATACCCGGCGGCTTGATCCTCGAAAGCTTCATGACCGAGGCAATCACTTTGGGCTACCACGGGCCTTATGTGCCGGTAGAAAGGCTCAACAAGGGTGCTGCTTCCACCAAAAAGGCAGAAAAGGCCAGTAGCAAGGCGAGCGGCAAAAAGAGCGCCGGCAAGAAGGAGAAGCAATCATGAGCCAGCCTTATCGCGTGTGCATCCTTGTGCCCGCCAACACCGACCACTTCAACCAGATGCTGTTCGATGCCGTCAAGCCGGTGATCCCACCAGATTTCGAGGTCGAAGTGCGCAACATCACCAGCGGGCACGATTGCATCGAAAGCCGCACGGACTGGCTGCAAAACGGCTATCCCACCGTCGAACTGGCCAAAGCGCTGGAGAAGGAGGGCTTTGACGGCATCTGGCTGAGCGATTTCGACATGTGTGGCGTCGAGGCAGCGCGCGAGAACATCAACATCCCGATCATCGGCGGCTTCCCCACCTCGGCCTTCACCGCCTTGGCCCTGAGCCAGCGCTTTTCCATCATCACGATCCTGGACAGCACCCTGGCCATGCAGCGGGGGCACCCGCAAACGTATGGCATCGAGGATGACTTTGCCTCGATCCGCGCCATTGATTGCCCAGTCAACCAATTGGCCAACCTGGACGTTGTGGTGGGCAAGGCCTTCGAAGCGGCCCTCAAATGCATCGAGGAGGACGGCGCCCAGTCGATCCTGCTGGGTTGCACGGGCTTCGTGGGCGTGGCCGAGCGAGTGTCCAGCTTGCTCCAGCAGACCCTGCAGACCTATGTGCCCGTGATCGACCCGAACCAGGCCGGTTTCAGCTTCCTGGTGTCGCTGGTCAGGATGAAGCTGCGGCCCAGCCGGCTCTGCTACAGCCAATACGACGAACCTTGAATGATCCTGAGGTGGTGGACGAATTCGGCCGCTACCTTTTTGGGACAGTGGTCGAATTCGTCCAATTTTCGGCGCGTCAAAATGTGATTTTTTGTGTTTTCCCTCTGAACAAGTTTTTTTGTCGCGGTGGCACAGCCATTGCAATACAAGAGATAGCAACACGGATCCGGGGAGGATTCCTAACTAAGTTCAGGGGGACTAATTCAGGAAAAAGGCGCCTGGCAGGCAATGAGCCTGTCAGGATCGATGTCAGCTTCGGGAAAGACCGGGCGACATCGACAACAGGTCCGCCGCCTTGGAGAAGATGTATGCTGACGTGTGAGTTCGCACGCTGGCCCGGTCGCCGGGCCAGCAGCGACATTCGCAAAGGGTGGTCTGGCCTTGTCGGGCCCAGGCCATCCACACGGTGCCCACCGGTTTGCCAGGCGTTCCCCCAGAGGGGCCCGCGATGCCGGTCACGGCCACCGCCAGGTTCACACCGGATTGCCTCAAGAGCCCTTCGGCCATGGCGCGTGCCACGGCCTCGCTGACGGCGCCTTCTTGCGCAATCAACTCGGGCGGCACGCCCAACAAGGCGGTCTTGGACGCATTGCTGTAAGTCACCACCCCCCGTTCGAACCAGGCGCTGGAGCCAGCCAGGTCCGTGCAAGCCGCGGCGATCATGCCGCCCGTGCAGGATTCGGCTGTGGCCATTTGCCAGCCTTTTTGCATCAAGGCCTGAGCCAGGTTTGAGACGAGGGCAGGATCGAGCGATTGCATCTTGGTGGGTGCCTGATACTGATCAGATGAGGCGATGTGGCGTTGGCTCAGCCCAGCAGGCCGGGCTCCAGGCCGCCTTGACGCCAGGCCACGAAAGCCGCCAAGGTCAGCAAGGTGCACAGGGCGGCCACGAAATCATCCAGCAAGATGCCAAAGCCCTGGGCCCAGCCGATGGGCTGGCCGCGCTGGTGGTGGAACAGGCCATCGGCCCAACCCACCGGGCCTGGCTTGGCCGCGTCGAAATAGCGGAACAGGGCGAAGGCTGCGGCCTGCATCCAAAAACCTGCGGGCGAGATCAACCAGAGCACCAGCCAGAAGGCCAGCACCTCGTCCCAGACCACGGCGCTGGGGTCGGCCACGCGCAGGCTGCGGGCCGTGTGCGTGCAGGCCCACCAGCCGACCCCCGTCCCCAACGACAGCAAGAGCGCCCATTTCACATCGGCCTGTGGGCCCATGCCCCACCAGCCTTGCAGGGCGATGAAGGTGACCCAGGCCCACAAGGTGCCCACGGTACCGGGGGCTTTGGGGCTCAGCCCGCTGCCGGCGCCCAAAGCGATGAAATGCGCGGGGTGGCTGAGCAAGAGCGCGACCGTCGGGCGGCGTGGGGGCATGGCCGTCAGCACGCCATCGGGGCCGGGCTCGAGAGGGGTGGGCTGGCTCATGGTCGGAAATGGTCGAAAGACGAGGTCCAGCGGTTGCTCATGGGCTCAAAGGCGGCTTGGCCTTGGAGCACTTGCGCATCCAGGGTGTGGAGACCGCCCTGCATCAGGCGCAAGCCTGGCTCGGTTTGCATCACCCCGATGCGTGTGAGGATGAGGCCCAGTTGTGCGCCGATGGCGTCGATGTGCGCGCGGTGATCCGGCGGGGCGGTGAACAAGAGCTCGTAGTCATCGCCACCCGCCAAGAGGCAATCGAGCACCTGATCACGTTGGCGACCGCGCAGGTTGGCGTTCACGGGCAACTCGTCTGGCGCGATCAGGGCGCCCACCTGGCTGGCGCGCAGCACATGGCCCAGGTCGCCCAGCAGGCCGTCGGACAGGTCGATGGCAGCACTGGCCACGCCACGCAAAGCCAGCCCCAGCGCGATGCGCGGGGTGGGGCATTCCAGCCGGGCGCGCACGTCTTCGAAGGTCTGGCCGTCCAGCGGCGGGTACAGGCTGCCGCGGAAGGCCTCCAGCGCCAGGCGCGCCTCGCCTGGCTGGCCGCTGACCCAGCAATCGTCGCCGGCGTGTGCGCCGCTGCGCAGCAGGGCCTGGCCTGCGGGCACCTCGCCCAGCACGGTGATGGTGATGGACAGCGGGCCGGCGGTGGTGTCGCCGCCGATGAGTTCGCAGTCGTGGGCATCGGCCAGGGCCAACAGGCCGCGTGAGAACTCGGCCAGCCAGGCGCTGTCGGCGCGTGGCAAGGTCAGGGCCAGCGTGAAGCCCAATGGGCGGGCACCGCAGGCGGCCAGGTCGGACAGGTTGACGGCCAGGGCCTTGTGGCCGAGCCTGTCCGGCGCCACGGTGGACAGGAAATGCCGGCCTTCCACCAGGGTATCGGTCGAAATCGCCAATTGCATGCCCGGCCCGGGGGCCACGATGGCGCAGTCGTCGCCATTGCCCACCACGGCGCGTTGCGGCGAGCGCCCGGCGGGACGTTTGAAGAACTGCTCGATCAGGTCGAATTCACCAAGGCTCATGGGGCAATTGTCGCTCTTTGCCAAGGCCCTGTCGGCCTCAAGCCATGAGCTGCCAGCTCAGCTTCAGCCACATCGCCACCAGGACAAAATTGCTGATGGCAAAGGTGGCCAGGCGGTGGAAGACGTTGTTGTAGCTGAGGTAGATCAGCGCATGCAGCACCCGCAAGGCCACGTAGACCCAGGCCAGGGTCTGGAGGACGTGGTCCACATGAACCGTCAGAAACGCGACCACACAGGCCAGGTAGAACAGCACCGGCGCTTCGAGCAGGTTCATGTAGACCCGGTTGGGCACGGCCACATCGGGCGGTACGCGGGCCGACTCGCCGGTTTTGAAATCGCCGACCACCACCCGGCCGGCCGCTGCCGCCCGAAAGCGCGCGATTGGGATCAGTGCCAGCACAAGCAGGGTCCACACGGCCAGGCAGGCCACGGGGTGAAAAATGTCCAGGGGGGATGAAAAGGTCATGCGGTGTCCGAGTTCAAAAGGCCGGGTCAGCCACTGATGAGCGCATCGCAGCATCGCCGAAGGGCCGAGCGGGCAACCTCCGGATTTGTCCTAGTCCGGATTTCTGCGTGGATGACGCTTTACCTGTCAACAGCTTCACATGAAGCTGTCGGGCATTGGTCTGGGTGGTGACGAGCAGGCAGGCTAGAGGCTATGCTGTGACGACACTGAATTTGTTGGATCGCCTCAGAGCGTGGGAGATGTCCCGATGGGTATGACCGAAAAAGTACTGGCGTGGACGGCCGCTGCAGCGTGCGTGCTGATGCTGGTGCGTTTGTTCATCGGGGAGCGTCAGCAGGCCAAGCTGGACCGTTTCGCCCTGCGCACGGCCAAGACCATGCGCCGGCGGGTGATGGCCGTCTACCACTGGCGCGCGACCCGCCAAGCGCAGGCCGATGCCGCCGAGGCAGCCCGGGTTGCCATCGAGCGCGCCCGGCACAAGGTGAGCAAGGCGGGCAATGTGTACACCCCCGAATCCTTCAAAGGCCCCAAGAAGCCTCACTGACTTGCTTGCCCGTCAAAGGGTGTCAAGCGGCGTGCAGGCGCCGGCCCACCAAGCTGGCCGAGGCAATGCCCAGCCAGAGTACCAAAGCTGCCCCCCAGAACACGGCCGATGGCTGGCCATGGTCAAGAAACGCCCCAAACACGGGTGCGGCCAGTGCAAAACCCACATCCAGCCCTGAATACACCGTGCCGTAGACACGCCCCGTGGCCCCAGGTGGCGCGGCACGTTTGATCAGCATGTCGCGCGAAGGCCCGGCCAGGCCGGTGCCAAAGCCTGCCAGTGCCACCGCTGCGGCGGCCGCCACGCCGGGCAGCACGTTGCTGGCCGCCAGCATCAGCAAGCAGGCCGAAGCGGCCATGGCGGCGGCGATGGTGCGCTCCAGTCGGGCCACTCGCACGACGAGGAAGCCGCCGATGACCATGCCCACGGCCCCACACAGCATGTAGCCTGTGACCACGAAAGCGGTGGCCGCCAGGGGCAGGCCATACAGGCGGCTGAGGGCCGGGCTGGCAAAGCTCTGGATGGCGCTCAAGGCGGCCGTGGTCCAGAAAAAGAACGAGAAGCACAGCCACACCGAGGGCAGTTTGAGGAAGGCCAGTGGGTGTTCCTCGTGCACGGCGGGTGATGCGGTGTGTGCGGAAGCGGCGGCATGGCGACCTGCGGCAGCCTCTGGCGCGCGATCATCGATGGCCCCTCGGTAGATCACCAGCAAGCTCAAGGTGATCAAGCCCAGCAGGCCGGAGGCGACATAAGCCAGGCGCCAATTGCCCGTCGCCGTGCTCACGCCGATCAGTACCACCGGTGCGAACGCCCAGCCCAGGTTGCCCGTGATGCCGTGGATGGAAAAAGCATGGCCCAGGCGCGCGGCCGACACGCGCTTGTTGAGGATGGTGAAGTCGGCCGGGTGAAACGGCGCATTGCCCAGGCCGGCCAGAGCGGCGGCCAGCATCAGGCCCAGGTAGCCGGTGGCCAGCCCGGCGGCCAGCGAGGCGGCCACGAAACAGGCCACGGCACCCCAGAGCATGGGCCGGGCGCCTACCCGGTCCACCAGGAAGCCCGACAAGGCTTGGCCCACACCGGAGATCACGAAGAACACCGTGACCAGCAGGCCCAGTTCGGAGTAGCTCAGCGCGAATTCGTGCATGAACACCGGGAACAGCGGTGGCAACAGCATGTGGTGGAAGTGCGAGGTGCCGTGGGCCAGGCCCACCAGGCCGATCGTGCTGGCGTCGCTGCGGATGGCCGCCTTTGGCGGAGGGCTGCTGCTCAAGGTCGCGGTGTTCATCCTCGGGACTGTAGATCAGATGGCGTTGGCGCAGAACTTGCGCGAGCCAACAGGCTGACATGAGAGAAGAAGGTGCTGCTGTGAATACATTCATCCGAGTCATCGAAATGTGGGTACCCACTTCCGATCAAACCAAGCTAGAGCTTGGTGCTGGCCTTTATGGGCAGGCTACCGGCTTCGCGGCCATCAGCCGCCCGATGAGCTTTGCCAGGGGCGAAGGCCTGCCGGGCCAGGCCTGGCGAGAGGGCCGGCCCGTGCTGCTCACGCAGTTTGAGGGCTCGTATTTCCAGCGCATCGAGGTCGCCCATCAGGCGGGTCTGAGCGGCGGATTGGCCGTGCCAGTGTTTCTGGGCGACGCGCTCAAGGCCGTGCTGGTGTTCTATGTGGGCGACGATTTGCAAGACGCTGGTGCCGTCGAGCTCTGGCACAACGTGCCGCGCGTGACCAGCGACATGACCCTGGTCGAGGGCTATTACGGACGCCATGCCCAGGCTTTCGAAGAGGTGTCCCGCGACACCTATTTGCCGCGCGGCACCGGCCTGCCCGGCCTGACCTGGCAGCGCGATGCCGCCGTCTTCATGCCCGACATCGGCCAGGCCGGCGGTTTCCTGCGCCGAATCGATGCCGCTGCAGCGGGCATCAAACGCGGCCTGGGGGTGCCTTGCCCCACGCATGGACTCAATGACGAGGCCTGTGTGGTGTCCTTCCTGTCGGCGCCCAGTTCGCCCATTGCGCGCCGCATCGAGAGCTGGGCGCTTGATGTGCAGCGCGGTGAGTTGCGCCGCGCTTTTGGGTTTTGCGAAAGCGCTGGCGCCTTGTCGCTGGACGAGACCTTGTCGCTGGACACGGGTGGCCTGATCGCCCAGGCCTTGCGCAGCGGCACGCCGCAGTTGTCCGAGCAGCTGTCCATCGAGCCTGAGCCCATCGCCAAGGCGGCAGCTTCGGGCATCGGCAGCCTGGTCGCCTGGCCCGTGGTCAACGATGAAGGGCAGGTCGCCGAGGTCGTGGTGCTTTACTTCTGACCGCTGGCCGGCCGATCTGCTTGACCATCGGGCGCGGCGGTCTGGTTCTGCCAGCCGCCCTGTTGGCTACGGCGCTCCAGCGCTTGCCGCTCTTGGGCGAACAGCTCCTCCAGTTGCTGGCGGCCTTGTTTGGCCAGGGACATGAGTGCGGCCTGATCGCGG
>CANBUA010000161.1 GCA_947372535.1 Burkholderiales bacterium | reverse complement strand
CGCTTGCCGGTCAGGTCGTCGACCACGTCGTAGGTCAGGCCCGACTTCTCGGTTTCGATCAGGGTGAACAGCGCGCCGGCAATGCCCACGCGGTTCGCGATGAAGTTGGGGGTGTCCTTGGTGCGCAGGATGCCCTTGCCCACGGCCGTCGTGACGAAGCTTTCCAGCTGGTCGATGATCAGCGGGTCGGTGGTCGGGGTGGGGATCAGCTCGACCAGGTACATGTACCGGGGCGGGTTGAAGAAGTGGATGCCCAGGAAGCGCGAACGCAGCTGCTCGGGCAGCACTTGCGACATCTTGGTGATCGACAGGCCAGACGTGTTCGTGGCCAGGATGGCCTTGTCGTTCACGAAGGGGGCGATCTTCTTGTAGAGGTCTTCCTTCCAGTCCATGCGCTCGGCGATGGCCTCGATGATGAGGTCGCAGCCGCGCAGCACTTCCAGGTGCTCTTCGTAGTTGGCTTGCTGGATCAGGGCCGCGTCTTCGGGCACGCCCAGCGGGGCCGGCTTCAGCTTCTTCAGGCCTTCGACGGCCTTGGTGACGATGCCGTTCTTCGGGCCTTCTTTGGCGGGCAGGTCAAACAGCACGACCGGCACTTTGCAGTTCACCAGGTGGGCGGCAATCTGGGCGCCCATCACGCCGGCGCCGAGCACGGCCACCTTGCGCACATTGAATCGACTCATGTTCTCTCCTAACGGAACTCTGTGGATATGGAGACGGTGGACAAGGCGGCCCTGTGGCTGTTGCCAAACAGGGCCGCCCCGAGACGGCCTGTTGATTAGAACAGGGCTTCGTCCATTTCCATCAGGGGAGCCAGACCGGCCTTGGCGGTGATCATGGCGGTTTCAACTTCTGGCAGCAGCTTGGCGAAGTAGAAGCGTGCGGTGGCCAGCTTGGCCTTGTAGAACGGGTCGCCGGAACCTTGCTTTTCCAGAGCGATCTTGGCGCTCTGGGCGAACATGAAGGCGTAGACCAGGTGGCCCACGACACGCAGGTAATCGACGGATGCAGCACCGACTTCGTCGGGGTTGCCCATGCCCTTCATGCCGATTTCCATGGTGAAGGCTTGCACCTTCTCGCCCAGGGAGGCCAGGGGCTTGGTGAACTCCTGCATGGCTTCGTTGTCGATGTTGGCCTTGACGAAGCGACCGACTTGCTTGCCGAACTTGGTCAGCTTGGCGCCGCCATCACCCAGCACCTTGCGGCCCAGCAGGTCCAGCGACTGCACGGTGTTCGTGCCTTCGTAGATCATGTTGATGCGCGAGTCGCGCACGAACTGCTCCATGCCCCATTCGTGGATGTAGCCGTGGCCGCCGAACACCTGCTGGCAATGCACCGTCGAGATCAGGGCGTTGTCGGTGATGAAAGCCTTGACGATCGGGGTCAGCAGGGCAACGATGTCATCCGATTCCTTGCGGACGGCTTCGTCCGGATGGTTGTGCGACTTGTCCAGCTCCACGGCCACGTAGTACACCAGGGCGCGGGCGCCTTCGGCGTAGGCACGGGCGGTCAGCAGCATCTTGCGCACATCGGGGTGCACGATGATGGGGTCGGCAGCCAGGTCAGGGCGCTTCGGGCCCGACAGCGAGCGCATCTGCACGCGGTCCTTGGCGTAAACCACGGCGTTTTCGTAGGCCACTTGGGTCAGGCCCAGCGACTGGTTGCCCACGCCCAGGCGGGCGCCGTTCATCATCACGAACATGGCGGGCAGACCGCGGTGGGGCTTGCCCACCAAGGTGCCGACGGCGTCTTCCAGCACCATCTGGGCGGTGGCGTTGCCGTGGATGCCCATCTTGTGTTCCAGGCCGGCGCAGAAGATGCCATTGCGCGAACCCAGCGAACCGTCGGCGTTCACGTTGAACTTGGGCACAGCAAACAGAGAGATGCCCTTCGAGCCTTCAGGCGCATCAGGCAGGCGGGCCAGCACCAGGTGGACGATGTTCTCGGCCATGTCGTGTTCGCCGGCCGAGATGAAGATCTTGGCGCCGGTGATCTTGTAGGTGCCGTCGGCTTGCGGGACAGCCTTGGTGCGCAGCAGGCCCAGGTCGGTGCCGCAATGCGGTTCGGTCAGGCACATGGTACCGGTCCACTCGCCGCTGGTCAGCTTGGGCAGGTAGGTCTTCTTCTGCTCATCGGTGCCGTGGGCTTCCAGGGCAGCATGGGCGCCGTGGCTCAGGCCGGGGTACATCGTCCAGGCCTGGTTGGCCGAGTTCAGCATCTCGTAGATGGCCTGGTTGACCAGCTGGGGCATGCCTTGGCCGCCCCACTCGGGGTCAGCAGACAGTGCGGACCAGCCGTTTTCGATGAACTGCTTGTAGGCGTCCTTGAAGCCATCAGGGGTCTTCACTTCGTGCGTGGTCTTGTCCAGCACGCAACCCTGGGTGTCGCCCACCAGGTTCAGCGGGGCCAGCACCTTGGAGGCGAACTTGCCGCCTTCTTCCAGCACGGCGTTGACAGTGTCGACGTCCAGGTCGGCGTAAGCCGGGATGTTCTTGAGTTCGTCAACGGCGCCGAGCAGCTCGTGGATCACGAATTGCATGTCGCGCAGCGGTGGGTTGTAAGTCGGCATCGTGAAGCTCCTCGGAGAAGAAAGGCAAAAGGGTTGGAAACGACCTGGATCCGGTGGGTTCGGGGAGGGTCAGGAATGAACGGGGCGGGCCCCGCTGGCTTGAGCTACACCCGAAGGTGCAGCGGCTTGCCCGGCCTTGGGTGCGTCGGCCAGTGCGTAGTACTGGATGACGCGCTCGAAGGCCGTGCGGGCCCGGTCCACGGCACCCGCCGAGCGCAGGAAGCGCGCGTCATGGTGCAGCGAAAGGATCAGGCCGTGGATCTCGAACAGCATTTGCATCGGGTCGGTATCGGGACGCAGGTGGCCCAGCTCGACCGCCATGCGGATGGCGCGATCGAGCGCGCCGTGCCACAGCAGGACCATGCTGGCGAGGGCATCCCGAACCGGACCGGGCCGGTCATCGAACTCGACCGCACCACTGATGTAGATGCAGCCCGAATCGATTTCAGTGGCCACCTTGCCGATCCAGTTGTCGAACAGGGCGCGCAGACGCGGCAGGCCCCTCGCTTGCTGGATGGCGGTGCGGAAAACTTCTTCTTCGAAGCGCTCGTGGTATTCGCGGATCACCGAGATCTGCAGCTCTTCGCGCGAGCCGAAGTGGGCGAACACGCCCGACTTGCTCATGCCGGTGACTTCGGCCAGCGCGCCGATGGACAAGCCTTCGATGCCCATCTGCGAGGCCAGGGCCAGGGCCGCATCCAGGATGGCGGCGCGGGTCTGCTGGCCTTTGTGCGCACCACGACCACGCTCGCGCGCCGACTCGGGGGCGGCGGAACGGGGGTCGTTAAGGGGCGCTTCGGTCACAGGCTGGGCTCGGAATAAAACGAACGGTCGTGCTATTTTGCAGAAAATGCGGCCGCCTGTGTACTGGCTGGAGAACTTTTTTTTGTGGCATTTGCACCGTGATGCGGGTTCGCACGGGGGCGGTGATTTTGTTGCGCCGCAGCAAACCCCCTTATCCCGAGTGCTTGAGGAAGTCACACTTGGGGGCTATCCTGTAGCGATCTTCTGTATGGAGGGTGCATGGACGTGCTTCAGCTTGATGTGTCAGGCCGTCCGCAGGCTTGGCTATCGGCCAAGGAAGCGGCGGTCCTGTATGCGAGTGACGAGGTGGCTTGGACCGTCGGGGACCCCTGCATGGTTCTCCGGGGGGGCATGCAACGCCTGACGGGCCTGCAATCGCTGCTGGAACTCCACCCCATCATCGCAGTGCGGGGTTCGATCCCCAGCAGGGCCTGGCGCCAGGAGCCCGCGCTCACCAACACCAAACTCTTCATCCGCGACCGCCAGGTGTGCGCCTACTGCGGCCACCGCTTCGGCCTCGATGACCTCACCCGCGAGCACATCAACCCCACCTCGCGCGGTGGCCACGACACCTGGATGAACTGCATCACCGCCTGCCGCAGCTGCAATGGCCGCAAGGGCAACTGGACACTGCGCGAGCTGGGCTGGTCGATGTCCTACCTGCCCTATGTGCCCAGCCTGCACGAAGACATGATCCTGCGCGGGCGGCGCATCCTGGCCGACCAGATGGAGTTTTTGCTGGCCTGTGTGCCGGCACACAGCCGTTTGAGGGGCTGAGGTCGCCTACCAGTTCCAGATCTCCGGGTTCACGTAGCTGTACTCGTTGGGCACCGCCAGGCACGAATACGAGAACGACAGGCTCACGTCCAGCGCCGCCACCTGGTGCCACCAGCAGAGCGGCAGGAACACCGTGTCGCCCGGCTCGGCGATCACCTCCAGCACCTTGACCTGGCCGAAGCGCGGGTAGCGATTCAGGTCGGGGTGATCGATGTCGATGGGGCTGTACACGCGGGCGTGGTTGTACAGGTGGGGTGTCTCCATGGGCGAGATGAAGCGCCAGCGCTTGCGGCCCACCACCTGCGTGTGCAGCAGCATCAGCGAGTCGTGGTGCAGCGGTGTGACCGTGCCGCCCGGCCCGAACCAGAACGATGACCTGGCGGCCAGTTCTGCGCGGTTGCAGAACGCGGGCAGCGTGCCAATGTCGTCCAGCAGGGGCGAGAACTCGGGGCGCCGCAAGGCCTCGTTGTTGGCCGTCATGTAGTAGTCATTGGTGGGGCCGCCCGCCAGCACCTTGTCCACGAAATCTGACAAGCGCACCTGGCGCGTGTGGTTCAGCTTGTTCTCTTCGTAGCGCGGGTCGGCGCTGCGCTCGGCCTGGATGTCCACATTGAGGTGGCCAAAGCGCGCCTTCAGATCTTGCGGCGACCAGCGCTTCATGGCCGGCCAGTCTTCGGCCACCCCGGTGAGCACGAGCGGCCTGCAGCCGCGCACATAGCGCGTCATGAACTCGTCGGTGGACACCGAATGGCGCTTCTCGACCACGCCATAGTTCGGGTCACTGGCCCACAGCTTCTGCTGGTTGGCCATGACCGATTCGAGCTTGCGGTACAGCTCTTGATGCCTTCTCGCGGCCTTGAACACCGGGTCGGTGTCCATGTGCGCCACCGCCACCTGGCACTCCAGGCGATCCATGCCCGCGGCCACCATCGTCTCCACCATCGAAGCGGGCGTGCAATCGCGCAGCCGGTTTTCAGCGATCCACTGGAACCAGTGGTCGTCGATGGGAACGCTGGCTTGCTTCGGCGGCGGCGGCGCGGGCCGCGACAAGGGAATGTCCATGGTGGGTTCAGGGGGTGGGATGAAACCGTTTCAATCGGACTGCCCGGGCTGACCACGCAGGCGCTTGCGCCAGGGCACCTCGACCACATGGTAGACAAGCAGCGAAGCCCCGACCGTTGAAACGAGAAAAGCAATGTGAACAACGCGGGTGTCGACATGCCCCAGATTGCCCATATTGCCTAAATAGCCCATGCGCAGGAAGGTGGTCACCGACCAGTGGACGATGTAGAGCGCATAGCTGGCTTCGCCCAGCGCCACCATCCAGCGCTGCTCGAGCAACCAGCTCAGGCAGGTGGGGCCTGATGCGACGGCCAGGATGATGGCCGTGAAGGGCAGGATGAAGATCGCGTACTTGACCGAGACATCGAGCAGCCACAGCCACTGACTGGGCCCGGTGTAGTCGGGGGACCAGACTCGCACAGCCACCGCGAAGGTGCTGAGCACAAGGACGCCATCGCGCCAACGCCGGGCACCGGCGGTGCCGGCCGCCAAGCGCCATGAAGAAGCGCCCTGCTTCAGAAAGAACTGCCCGGCAATGCAACCGGCCACGAACTCGCTGAAGCGCAGCAAGGGGTTGTAGACCAGCACGAGGTACTGCGTTTCGCCGCTGGCCGGCCACACGTAGTTGATCAGGTAGATCACGCCGGCATAAAGCACGGCGCCGCCCAACACCACGGCGGCGAACAACGTGGCCAGACTCGCCCGGGTGCGCCAGCGCGCGGCCAGCCAGGCGCAGACGAAGGGAAAGGTGGCGTAGAAGAAGAACTCGGCCGAAACGCTCCAAGCGGGCGTGTTCCAGAACATCGCGAACGGCACGCCCGGCACCCAAGCCTGCAACCCAATCAAGTTGAGCAACCACGAGGCCCAGTAGGTGTGGCCAGAGGCCGCCAGCTGCCCGACCTGCACCCGCTCGATGAGGTGCCACGGGGTGTCAAGCAACAGGCCCAGCAGGTAAACCGGATAGACCCGCGCCAGCCGATAGCGCTGGAAGCGCCAGAAGCGCGGGGCGCTCACACCTTGGGCGAACCATTCCTGGTAGCGATAGGTGAGGATGAAGCCGCTGAGGATGAAGAACAGCGTGACCCCATATTGCCCCCCCACGATGCCGCGCATCAACCAGTCTGGCATGGGGCCCAGCAAATCGCGGTAGTGCAGCACCAGAACGGCGAAGGCCGCGACGAAGCGCAGGCTGGTGAGGGCGTCGAGGTGGGCGCGGGCGGGTGAAGCTTGTGGCAGCAGAGGGGTCGTCATGGCACGGACTGTGGCCAGAGGGATGCGCCGCGGGATGGGCATGCGAGTGTCATGAGGGGCCCCTGGGGTTTGGATGGCGCTGCTGCGATTTGAGCATCGGCGCGGGCTCATTGATTTTCTGGGGGCAGCATACCAATGATCGCCAAGATGCCCGGAGATGCCGCCAACATTCGCATCGGTCTAAAGGGGAACCCGAGCGAGCGCCAAGCTTTCAACATTGCCAGGGTTGAACCACCACCGACTGCTTGACCCCATCAGGTACATCCCTCCTGCAATGGCTGCGGCAAACTGCGACATGCAACTCGCCGGTCAAACGGCCACGGTAGAGGCATGACTTAATCCAAATGCCCTCCACGAATCCAGGGGCGGTTCACACGTACATTGCCTGGAAAGGCAATCAGGCCCGTCTGCCAGGGGCGCCCACTTAAGCAAGGACCGCGAATCCATGTTTCGAATTGGATGTTCACATCGACATTTCACAACACTTCTACTGGCATGCAGCCTTCAAGTGCACGCCCATGCTGGTGCTGAGACCAAGGCCGCGCCGCCGGCCTCTGAAGCCATCCCTTCCGATGTGCAAGCCCGGGTGGCCGAGCTGATCAAGAAGACGAAGGTCGACCTCATTTTCGTCCGGGGCGGCAAGTTCAAGATGGGGGACTTCGGCCCTGTACACAGCAAAGAGAAGCTGCCCTACAGCGGGCAGGCTGCAGCGCTGCCCTTGCATGACGTCGAGCTGGATGGCTTCTCCTTGGGGCGCTACAAGGTGACATATGAGGACTTTGATGTGTTCACGGATGCCACGGGCAAAGCGCGAATCGCCATACAAGGCTCAACCAGCGAAGACCTTCACCGCGTTCCTCATGTCCCAGTCGGCGTGAATTGGCATCAAGCCCGAGACTATTGTCTGTGGCTGGCACAACGCACCACGCTGCCATTTGACTTGCCCACGGAAGCCCAGTACGAATACGCCTCGCGCAACCAAGGCAAGTACCTGTTGTGGCCCACCAGCAATGGCAAGTTCGAAGAGGGCAGGAACGTCGCGAGTTACGAACAGCGCGAAGCGTGGATGGCCAATGCTCAACTGCCGTTCAACCCCAAGGTGTACCCCATTGGCCGCTTTGCCCCCAATGCCCTGGGGTTTTTCGACATGGGCGCCAATGGCTGGGACTGGCTGAAGGACTGGTTCGAGGAAAACTACTACGGGCACGCCCCACGCAAGAACCCACAAGGTCCCGCCAATGGCACGGAAAAAGTCCAACGCGGCGTGGATGGCGGGGCGGCTTACACGGCGTTGACGATGTACCGTCACAAGCATGCGGCTGACAGCGAAGTGAATGTGTCCAATGGCTTTCGCTGCGCCGTCAATGCTCCGAAGGCCATCCAACACTGAGTTGAATGCAGCGGGCGATTCGAGTGGCGAAGTGCTCAGTCGGACGACCCTCCGCAGTCCCCACTGGATGAGCCTGAACTGGAATCCGAACTGCACTCACTGGCGTCTGAAGTGAAGGCACCGAGATCATCACTGCTTGAAGAGGATGAAGCAGAACCACCGACCTCGCCGCTCTTGCCCCTTCCCCATAGCGCATTGATCACCCAAATGATCAATGCCAGCATGATGCCTTTTGCACCGACCAGCACGGCCCCACCGACCCAATCAGTCGCATTCATCATGCCAAATTGGGCAGATCGGTTTGCTGGATGCTCGCCAATGTGGGATGAGCCGACTGCTCGTCACGCTGGAGGGCGTATTGGGGCGTGTCGTTGGCATAAACCGGATAACCCACACTTGGGGAGTCTTTGAGCGACACGCGCAAGTGTTCGTAGAAATTGTTCATCTCTTCGTCATCACTCGCGTTGCCAAGCACGGCCATGTTCAAGAAGGCCATGACATGGCCTTTGTTGGCGCCCAGATCACCTCGAATGCCTCTGGGCGACATGTGTTGGACGATGTTGTCGAAGTCCCTCTTGGTGTGCGCCAGATGCAACAAGGACTTGATGGCCCGTTTGCGTTGAGCGTAGTAGCCTCCGCCGTGATTCCGGCCATCCAGGCCATCGGTTCGCCAGTCATGGCGGGTGAGTTGATAAAGCATCATGCCCTTGGCTTCCGGGGTCGCGTACTTCAACAGGTCCGGACAGGCCACAACCCTCTGCATCAACTGAACGCGGCGCTTCTCCTGATCGAGGGCGCGAAGGAGCCTCCTGAAATCTTCGTCAATGCTGCTCACTTCCCTTCCGATGAATGCCTCAAGGTCTTTGTAGCCCTCAAGGGCGCCGTCCACCAGAATGACTTGCATTTGCGTGATCAGGTCAAACGCTTCTCTTTTGACAAAGGACAGTTTGTTGAAATTGGCGTGATACAGCTGATAGAAGAACCAGATCATGAACTCTTCGATCAAGAGCGCATCGACCTCCAGTTCCAGCTTGCCCTTGGCCCCAACGCCCAGACACACGCTGGCCATGGTCTTGAAACGGAACTTGCCAGCCACGTAGGTCAGCTCCAGCATGCAACCCGCGCCAATGCCCGCCAGGCCCGCAACGCCTGGCCCGACCTTGGCGAAATCGCTGTAGTCGTTGAGCATCTTCTCTGGGTTCAACCATTGCAGCGCGCCATTGAGCTTGGCTTCCGCCTTGGCGCCGGCAAAGGCTTCAATCTCTGCGCCGACAGATGGATCGATCGGCTTGCCGTTGATCTTCAGCTCCCGGGCATGGGCGCCACCCTTTTTCTCTTCGATGGCAGCGCCTTTGATGCCGAAGACATCCTTGCGCCGTTCGTCCTTGTAATCCACGGTCAGGCCGCCTTCCGCCACGATGCTGGCGCCCACCATGCCCATCAGCGACAACTCGGCCTTGAAGCGAATGGCCCCCAACGGGTAGGACTTGCCGTCGTCGCCATCCAGTGACCAGATCCAACCAATCTTGTCTGGATAGAAAACCGCCGCCGCCGCTTTGGCTTCGGCCACCGCGAACTCCGCGCGGGCGCTGGCCTTGAGGTTGCATTTGCCCTTCAGGGGATCCCACTCCGTGCTAAGCCCAACCCCGGCCAGATAGCGCATCAGTTGGGCTTGAGCCGTGAGGTCCACGTTGTTGGCCAGCGCAGCATCGGGGTGTGACTTGGCCCAGTCGAACGACAGGTTCTTGTTCCACTCCGTAGCCCAGTCGGTCAGCACACCCTGGATCGCGTGCTCTTCGACTTTGTAGATGTCACTCTTGACCTTCTTCTTGAGCTCGGTGACGCCCTTCTTCAGCTCTAGCGCATCGATCTTGTTGCGGCCCTGATCGTCTTTCTTGACGAAGCTCTTGTTGCCCGACTTCTTTTCGTCCGAGCGAAGCGCATAAGCTCGCCAATGAGGCTGGACCTTGTCTGAGCGGACATAGGTCATCTTCTTGCTGGCCAGCCATGCAGTGGGCTTGCCCGCACCACCAGTACTGGACTGCTTGAAAGGGATCAGTTCGGTGATGGAGGTGTGCGCACCATCGAGTTTGCCCAGGCCCTTGAGCTCGCCATAGAGCTTCTTGCGAGCCTCTTTGGCTTTCTGGTATGCGGCTTCTAGCGCCTTGCGCTCCTGGGCACTTTGCCCGTTCACGTCCACCGGTGCGAGTTTCTGCGCCCGCATGGCATCGACCAGTCGATTGACCAGGTCATTGGCATCGTGATACTGCGCCACCACCATGTCCAGACGCCGACACTCGTTCTCGAACGTGGTCATGTCCTTGGCCGGGATCAGCAGGAACTCGCCAGTCTCCGGTCGAAAGAACATCGTGGCCTCAGGCTTGTGGGGGCTGTCCACCTTGCTGTCCACCGTGAGGTTGGCGGTACCTGTGGCCCTGGGATCAGCCACGTCGATGGCGAGTGCCGAAGCTGGCGGCGTCGAAGGGGCGGGCTGGGGTGAGCGGTCGGCCGTCTTGTTGTACATGGTGGCTGTGCTTTGGCTGCGTGCGGGATCAATAGAACAACTTCAGTGGTTCGGCTTTGGATGACTTGACCCGTGACGTTCGCCCCTGCTCATCACTCCACCCTTGTGCCAGGACCTCTCCCTTGCCGTTCTCGATGCGATAGGGTACGTGCGCCAACACCTGCCCGGTGAGCTCGTCCTTGATCACGAATTGCTCGTCGTAGATCTGTCCGGCCTTGTTCAAAGCTGGGCCTGAGCCAGACGCCCCCCCCCCGCCCCCCAACTCTTTCATCGAAGCCTTGAAACTCGCCGCCCCACTCGTCCCGATCTCGATGTTCCCACCCTCGATCTTCACGTAGCCCCCGCCCCCGTTCAGCACGATTTTCTCGGGTGCCGTGATGA
>CANBUA010000160.1 GCA_947372535.1 Burkholderiales bacterium | reverse complement strand
GGGCCCACAAGGCCGAGCCTGCGGCATCCTGCCCCTGGAAGGCGTAGCTCACGGCATGGCCTTGTGCGGCCCAGTCGGCGGTGGTGAGCATGGCCGAGGTGTCGGCCCAGGCCGTGAGGATGGGCGCGACCAGGGCCTGGCGCTCGGCCTGGGTGCCGGCTTGCGCAAAGCGGCCAACCAGCGTGGCCAGGGCGCTGGATTGCCCCATGGCCACGCGCAGGTCTTGCACCAGCCCGGAGCCGCCGATGTCCGGCCCGGCAGACGCAGCGGTGGCCGGGGTGGCCGCCGCGCCAAAGTCCCGATAGAAGGGCGCCTGGGCAAACCAGGCGTCGGTGTAGGCGTGCTGCTCGCCGTTCATCACGAAGCCGGCCTGGCCCTCCTGGCGCGAGCCGTCGGCCAGGGTGGTGTTGCCCGCCGTGGGCGTCAGGTCGATCTGCGAGATGCCGAGATCAACCAGGCTGTGCAGCTCGCCCGGGTCCGTGAGGCCATCCTGGTTCGTGTCCTGCCAGACGCTCAAGTCGGCAAAGGGCGCATCGGCGCTGTCCAGTCGGCCATTCTTGTCGGTGTCCAGGGCCTTCAAGGCTTCGTATCCATTTTTGGCCAGGGCGCCGCCGGCCAGGCTGGTCTGGTTGCCGAACAGCTCGCGGCCCGTGTCGATGCGGCCGTTGTGGTTGAGGTCCAGCGCCAGCAGGCCATCGCCCGCGCCCACCCAGGCGGTTCCGGTGCGCACGCCGTCGGCATCCAGGTCGAACAGCGTGGGCTTCTGCCCGTCGCGCAAGAGGCTGAGCTGCACGCCGTTGCCATCCAGGTCCAGCACCAGGGGCGAGCCGGTGCGCACCGCCTGCTCGTAGGGCGACACCAGATCGGGCGAGATCTTGCCAAACAGCTTCTGCAGGTCAACGATGATGGGCTTGGTGATGCTGAAGGGCTTGCCGTCCTTGTCCACGCCCGACACGGTCACGCCCTTGTCGGGATCGGCCGTGACCTGGCCTTTTTCCACCGTGCCGTCGTTGCCGTAGAACTTGTAGGTGAAGCCGTATTCCTCGCCGGGGATGGGCGTGATGTCGAGTTGCCCCAGCTTGGGATCAAAGGCGGTCATCGTGCCCGTCTTGGGGTCATGCGACAGGTTGATCAGGCCCTTGTCCAGCAGGGTCACGGTGCCATGCGGCCCGATTTCGACGCGGCCAAACTTCTTGAGTACGGTGGTGGTTGACATGTGCTTCCTGAATGTTTTGTGTGTGTGTTTGAAGGTCGTCACGAGAAAGGCATCAAGGCGGCAAGCGGCGGCCCATCTGGTGCTGGCCCGTGAGGCCCCCCACCGAGATCAGGTAGCGCTCGCCCTTGTAGGCGTAGACCTGTTCGTCATAGCCGTCCGGCCGCAGGTCGCCAGAGGGCTTCAGGTCGGACACGGGCGTGCCCTTCTGAATGACCTCCTGAACCATGTCGGCCGACAAGGCCTCCGAAGCCGGCGCTCGCAGGCTGGCTTCAGGTGGCGCCGGTGTCTTCATGACACCCCACCAGACGATCAGACCCAAGGCAGCCAGCGCGCCGCCCATGCCGAGGCGCTTGAGATGGGTGTTCAAGGTGTGCTCCTTTCATGCTGCGAAACGCAGTGTCCGGGTCGGCTGCGGCATCCCACTCCGCCCGATGGGGGGAGTCCCTCTCAAGGGGGATGCGGTGCGTCACACCTGCGGGTAACAAGTGGCGACATTCGCCCGGTAAATGCAAACGCGACACAGGGGCTAGGATCGCGGACCGATGAGCCCACGCCCCACCCCCTTGCGCCTGCGCGCCAGCCTGCCTTCGCAAGCGCCCCAGCCCGAGCAGAAACGCTTCGACCAGCTCACCCAGCAGGTCGAACATGCGCGCCGCACGCTGGCCGCCTGGCATGCCCATTTGCCCGGTTTCATGAGCGCCCACCGCGAACAAACGCTCACACGCATCCACGCCGTGAAGGCCATGCACCTGGCCTGGCTGCATGCGCTGGACCAGTTGCTGAGCGAGAAGGGCTGGACCCAGCGCGAGCGCGATGTGTTGCAGGACCTGTTGTGCGAAACCGCCTGGCAGATGCTGGAGCGCCAGGCGCGGCCCGATCCTGCGGTCGAGGCGCTGTATGACCGGCATGCGACGCTGCCCTATGCCCAGGTGAAGGCGGCCGATGCGCGGGCAGCGGCCAGGCGGCCGGGGGCCTCGGTGTCGGTGGCCCTGGCTGCGGACGATGCCGAGCCGGATGTGGCGGATGCGCCGGATGCGCCCGCGCCCCAGCCGGCATCGCCCTCGCTGCGCGAGGTCTACCGCAAGCTGGCCAGCGCGCTGCACCCCGACCGCGAGCCCGACCCCGACAAACGCGCCCACCGCACCGAGATGATGCAGCGCGTGAACCAGGCGCATGACCAGAAAGACCTGCTGGGCTTGCTGGCGCTGCAGATTGAAACCGCGCAGCTGCAGCCCGATGCCTTCGCGAAAGCCCCGGCTTCACAGCTGGCCGGCTACAACCAGGCGCTGAGCGAACAGCTGGCCCATGTGAAGGCGCAGATCCGGGAGATCGAAGCCGATTTCAGATCTGATTTCATGGTGCCCAAGTCCGTGAACCTCCACCCCCATCAGCTGGACAAGGTGCTGGCCCTGCACCTGGGCCAGCTGCACCACACCCAGGCCGCGCTGGAAAGCGATCTGGCCACCTTTGCCGACCGCGCCGCCACCAAGCGCTGGATCAAACACCTGCAAGCATGAAGATCTCTCAACGCGCCCAGGCCATCACGCCCTTCCTGGCCATGGAGTTCGGCAAGCGGGCTGCCGCGCTGGAAGCCGCCGGCCACCCTGTGGTGCGGCTCAACCTGGGCGAGCCCGACTTTGGCGCGCCGCCGGCGGTGCGCGCCGAGCTGCAGCGCATCGCGGCCGACACGGCCCTGCCTTACACCGGCGCGCTGGGCCTGCCCGCGCTGCGTGAGGCCATCGCCGGCTTCTATGCCACGGCCCATGGCGTGGTGGTGTCACCCGAGCGCGTGGTGGTCACCGCTGGCGCATCCGCCGCGCTGCTGCTGCTCACCGCCGCGCTGGTGGACCCGGGCGACGAGGTGCTGGTGGGCGATCCCTCCTACCCCTGTAACCGCCAGTTCCTGAGCGGCTTTGGCGCCGATGTGCGCCTGGTGCCCACCGATGCCGCATCGCGCTTCCAGCTGGATCTGGCGGCGGTGCAGCGGCACTGGTCGGCGCGCACCCAGGGGCTGATGATCGCCACGCCATCGAACCCCACGGGCACCTCGGTGCCACCGGCCGAGCTGGCGGCCATCTGCCGCTGGGCCGAGGCGCATGGGGCCTGGCGCATCGTCGATGAGATCTACCTGAACCTCAGCGATGACATCGTGCAGGCCGATGGTTCAAGCCACCCCGCGCCCAGCATCCTGGCGGCCGATCCGGGCGCCTGCGTGATCAACAGCTTCTCCAAGTACTTCGGGATGACGGGCTGGCGCCTGGGCTGGGCCGTGGTGCCCGAGGCGCTGGTACCGGCCATGGAAAGGCTGGCGCAGAACTACTACATCTGCGCGCCCACCCCTGCGCAGATCGCGGCCCTGGCCTGCTTCACGCCTGCATCCATCGCGGTGTGCGAGGCCCGGCGGCAGGAATTTGCGCAACGGCGCGCGCTGGTGCTGCAAGGGCTGGCCGAGATCGGGCTGCCGGTGCCGGTGAAGCCCGATGGCGCCTTCTACGTGTACATCGACGTCAGCCCCACCGGGCTGGATGCGATGACGTTCTGCGAACGCGCGCTGCAGGAGGCACATGTGGCGCTGACGCCGGGGCAGGACTTCGGCGTGTGCAGCGGGGGGACGCATGTGAGGTTGTCGTATGCGGCGTCGCAGGATGAATTGAGGGAAGGGCTGACCAGGTTGAAGGGGTTCGTGTCCGGGCTGCTGTGAAAGCGCACTTTGACACGGTCGATTGCAATTCAAGGTTGCTTTGATATGAAGCGTTGCTTGCGCCATTCGCTGTTCGCGAATGGCGAATGGCGAATGCCGTCGTCAAACGGGTGATCGCTTTCAACCTGGTGATGAATGAGCGCTGCCAGCGGTTGAGCTGGGCCTGACCTTGTCCAGCCCCACACATTGATGCAAAATAAGCGCCAACTGACGCCAAAAATGCATCAATCTCTCGCCTCCGTCCTCTTGCCCGAATACCGGCGCCGTGTGCTGGGGCTGCTCTTGCTGCGCCCGGACGAGGCCTTGCATGGCCGGGAGATCGCGCGGCGCACCGGGCTGCCGGCGGGTACCGTCACCCGCGAGTTGAACAGGCTGGCCGAGGTGGGCTTGCTGAACCGCGAGAAGCGGGGCAACCAGCAGCTCTACAGCGCCGACCAAAGCTGCCCCGTGTTCACCGAACTGGCCAGCATCCTGCGCAAAACCTCGGGCATGGCCGACGTGCTGATGCAGGCGCTGGCGCCCGCTGCGCCACAGCTGCGCCTGGCCTTTGTGTTTGGCTCGGTGGCCCAGGACCGAGAGACCGCCGCGAGCGACATCGACCTCATGCTGATCGGCGACCTGGGCTTTGCCCAGGCCATTGAACTGCTGTACCCGGTGCAGGCCAGCCTGGGCCGCGAAGTGAACCCCAAGGTGTTGTCTGCGGACGAGTTCACGCGCAAGGCCAAGGACGACCCCTTCCTGCGCGATGTGCTGTCCAAACCCAAAATCTTTCTGATCGGGGACGAAGTTGAGCTTGAAGAACTTGTTGGGCGTGAGCCTTGACAGCCTGGCGCGAGTCAGGCCCCAAAGGGAGTAACCCACCATGGCTGACCGTTACAAGGTCCACAACACGGAGGGTGAGTTCGAACCAGGCTCCAATGGGCAGGTGTTGCGCAACATGGTGGGCATCATATCCAGCGACGACATGGACGAGCTGGAGTTGCACCTGCTGGCGCAGCTTTACGATGAAGTGCTGATTCAAAACCTGCCAAACCGCAGGCTGACCACAGCAGACTTGCGCACCTGGCACCGCCAGTGGCTTGGCAACGTCTACCAGTGGGCAGGGCAAGACAGGACGGTCAACATGAGCAAAGGCGGTTTCCCCTTTGCAGCGGCCGGGCAAGTGTCACGGCTCATGCAAGTGTTCGAGCAAACTCACTTGACGAGCTTCACGCCATGTCACGGCCTCAATGAGCAAGAACTGTCACTTGCGATCGCCACCGCCCACGTCGAGTTCATCATTGTTCACCCCTTCCGCGAGGGCAACGGGCGGCTGTCCCGCCTGCTGGCCGATGTGATGGCTGTACAAGCAGGCGAAGATCCGTTGGACTATTCAACCTGGGAAACCCATAAGGATGGGTACATCAGCGCCATTCACCAGGGGTTCTCGGGCAATTACACGCCCATGCAGCATTGGGTGCTCAGGGCCATGGGCCTGAGCATCCCTGACCTCAACGGGCCAGTTTGATGTGTGCGAAGCGTGGGGAAGGATGCTTGAGCTTTTCTTCCAGTGCAGCAACCCTTTGACCTGTTTCCACAGCCGTGGAACTGGCCACCGAACGCATCACTGCGCTCTGGCTGGGTTTCCTGGAAGGGGTTGGTGTGGGCTTGGACATGGCTCGGGCTCAGATACAACATCTTCATTCTGAACAGGCACGCCCGAAATGTCAAAGCCGCCGATGTGACATGCCCGCCATCCCCCACTACTCCACCCACGCCACCACCTACGCCGCCTCCACCCGCCAGGTGGACATGACCCCGCTGTACGCCCGCTTCCTGCCCCATGTGCCCGCAGGCGGCCGCATCCTGGACGCGGGCTGCGGCTCGGGTCGCGATGCACTGGCGTTTCGGCAACGCGGCCATGTGGTGGACGCCTTCGACGCCAGCCCCGAGCTGGCCGCCCTGGCCTCGGCCCACGCCGGCATCCCGGTGCGGGTGATGGGCTTTCTGGACATGGCCGATGACGGCGCTGGCCACAGCGGCTTCGATGCCCCTTTCGATGCCATCTGGGCCTGCGCCAGCCTGCTGCATGTGGCCGCGGCCGATCAACCCCGGGCCTGGTCGGGGCTGTGGCGGGCGCTCAAGCCGGGCGGGGTGGTGTACGCCAGCTACAAGCTGGGCGATGGGCCCCAGGCCAACGGGCGTGTGGACGAGCTGGGCCGGCCTTTCACCGATGCCGATGAGGCCTGTGTGGCGGGCTGGCTGAGAGGCTTGCCCGGGCTGGGGCAGGTGGTCACCTGGATCACGGGAGACCAGCGGCCGGGGCAGCAACAGGCATGGATGAATGTGCTGGTGCGCAAGGCATGGCTGCGCTGACGACCCGCCAGCTTCTCAAGCCGCCTGCAGCAAGAACTCCACCTTCACGGCATCAAACGGAAATTCGATCTGCCCTGAAGCTGAGCGGCACAAGATGCCCGCATCCAGCAAAGCGGTCACATCGCCATGCACCGCTTTCACATCGCGATCCACACGCCGCGCGGCCTCTCGGATGGCCATGGGGCCGGCACCGCACATGGCCTTGAGCAACTCCCATCGTTTGGCGGTCAACACCTGCCAGAGCAACTCGGGCGAGGCGAAGCCGATGCGGGCCTCTTCGTCGCCACGGCCTGTGTGCATGGCGCGGGCAGCGTCGGCCAGCGTGTCTGCCAGGCTGCGCACCTCCAGAGTGACGGTGGGCATGGGTTCACCTCCTGATGGGCTTTGGCCACTATCCCACCGAATGAAGGGGTCCACAAGCTCCTGGCGGGGCGGCTTCGCCCACCCGTTTCCATGAGAATCATTCCCAGATATTCAAAATGGGGAACGGAAGATGGCCGAACACGGCAATGACAGCCGCGTGGCGATGCTGGTGGCCTACCGATGAAGTACATCCTGGCCATCAGCCTGGCCGCAGCGGCCCTGCCCGCCACCGCGCAAGACAAGCCCGTGTTCGACGGCTACGAGGCCTACTACGCCACACGCCCGGATCGGCTCTTTCGCACGCCCGGGGTGGAGCTCACTTCTTATGCCGTTGAAGGAGAAGACGGCATGCGGCACCTTTGGCAAGGACAGGTCAACGGCCGGGTGCAGCGCATTGAGCTGAAAGACGGACAGGTGCGCATCAACGGCCGACGCCTGCCCGCCCGGCGCATCCACGCATTCCCCGGCGAATCGATTTCAGACACCGACCTGGGCATGGGCACGACCGCGTTTTTTGCCAAGGGCTGGGTCTGCCTGGAAAACACGCCCAGCTCGGCTTCGGGCACGGCCGTGCGCCACCAGATGGTCTACCTGATCAAGCCCACCGCCAAAGGCCTGGAGGCCTGGAAGTTACCCAGCCTGTTTGCACGCTGCGCCGGCATCCGCCAAAGCGGCCGGACCATCGTGGTGGACGAGGCCCGGATGCGCTATGCCCCGGGGCAGGACTGGCCATCCGGGGTGACCGTCAAGGCCCACGCCATCCGAGGTCAGGCGTTTGTGCCTACCACCGGAGGCTGGTCCGGCACTTTCACCGAACCCGACAACGTCTACAAGTTTTCGGTCGATCAGCCGTGATGACCGAAGCTCCCCTGCGCTTATCTGCCACTTATCTGCCACCAACCCGCAAGGCCCAAACAAAAATGTTCGTGGCAGCAAGCATTTAGCTTGGAGATATCTGCCAAACGCCACGCTCACCGGCATGATTCCAGGCCATCTGGCAGATATCCACCAGTTCACCCATCCGGCAAGGCCCAGTAGCGCCGCCCCTTGCCCTCACCCTCATGGCGCACTTTGCCGGACGCAACGAGATCATCCAGTGCCCGCTTCAACGAGCGATAGGGAATTTCGGGGCCCACACGCCGATTGACCTCGCCAGAAGATGACGCCGGGTAAAGGCTCAAATCCTCCTGGATCAAGGCCCTCAGTCGATGCGGCTCCATGCGCTTGAGGGTTGTCCGGCCATCCAGGCCGGCCTCCTTCAAAAGACTCGGCTCCACAAAGTACCTGGTGGCCTGGGTCTTGCCAGTCTGACGGACCAATCCCAGGTCCAGCAATCGGCCCAACCAGGGGCCTCGAAGCTCATCTGTCCCGGGCAGTTCCAACTGTGCCGCCAACTCGCGCGCCGTGAACCCATCGCTGGCGGCCAGCAAGCCCAGCGTGATCCGCTCTCGTTGCCTCAACTGGAAGCGCGCGTCCGCATCGGTCATCAGCTGCACCACGCCTGGCCGTTGGACCCGACGACCCACCGTGACCGACACCGAATCCACCCCTTCCTTGGGAACCGGCACAGGCCGCCCCTGAGACAGCTGAACGTCGTACATCAGGTCAAAGCCCGTGCCCTCTTTTTCCATCAAGCGCAGGTCATGGAACAGCGCCGCCAGACGGTCATTGCGACGCCGGCTGGCGTGGAGGATGGTTTGCGGCGTGACGCCCAAAGGAAGACGCCCCGGGTTGATCACCTCCAGCCGATCAGGATGCAGGTTCAGCAGGATGTCGCCACGCTGCGTGTAAGGGCGGTGCACCAGCGCGTTGACCAACAGCTCACGCACAACGCGCCGGTCATAAGCGGGCAACTTCTGGCGGTGCAGGCCATCAGGCAACTCATAACTTTCATGGAAATCCGAGATGCCTTGCCAGAGCGCATCCACCAGTTCGACAGGGGACAAGCTGTAGTCATCCCACATCCACTTGTTGACCTTCTGCCCCCACTCGTCGAACTTGATGACCTGAACGCTGGGCGCGGTACCTAAACGCGAACGATCGCGGGCCGTACCCAAAACCAGCACACCCAGGTTCGTGAGACAGGCGCCATCGCTGAGCCCGTAATGCGCCAACAGTTCAACGTCACTCTTCTCCTTGACGCCCTGTTTCACCCGATCTGATGCCCGCAATGTGGCCGACAAGGCTGCGACCTTGTCCGCATCGGCATGGGCCACCGGCACCTGCAAACTTGTCAACGTTTCCCAAGGCACGGTGGGGCGATCATTGAGCAGGGTCAGCACATCGTCACCGACCACCGGCCGGCAGGTATCGCCCACGCGAACGAAGTACCGCCCGTCGCTGGTTGAGGCCACGCCCACCGACCGGGCCACCTGCAGCGCAATGTACTGACCACCGTTGTCAGCCGTCACCAGCTCTGGCGCCACTTGCACGTTCACGGTCTTCTCAGCGATGCGCTTTCGGACCTGGTCCAGCAGTTCGGAGGGAATGCGTTGATCAGCCGGCGGCGAGTCATCAGCATCCTCAATGCCAATGAGCAAACAACCGCCTCCGGCATTGGCGAAACAAACGCAATCGGAGGCAAGCGCAGACCAATCCGCAGAATGCCCCGTGACCTTGCGCAGCGACTTCTTGTCGGCAGATTGGTGTTCAGCGTTCATCAGTTCCATTGAGTTCAGGCGACCATCGATGAGATTCTCTCAGGACGGGGCATGGTTGAATATGGCCCTATACCTGTCAACCAACACGCCATGACCCTCAGCAGCCAGGAGGTCCTGAAGGCCTTCGAGCGCATCCGCGTCTTCCAGCGCGGCGAACAGCGCGCCGTGCACAAGCCCTTGCTGATCCTGCTGGCGCTGGCCCGCACCGCGCAGGATGCGCCCCGCATGGTGGCCTTCGAAGACATCGACGCGCAGCTCAAGGCCTTGCTGGGCGAGTTCGGCCCCAGCAGCGCGGCCGGCTCGCGCCACTACCCCTTCTGGCACTTGGCCACCGATGGCGTGTGGCAGCTGGATGGCCCGCCGGATTTCCTCCAGCGCCCGCCTGCGGCCACGCCCAACCTGGGCGAACTGCGCAAGCTGCACATCGCTGGCGGCTTTGCGCCCGACATGGACGCCGCGTTGCGCCGCGACCCGGCCTTGCGGGCCCAACTGGCGCACCAGCTGCTGGACGCACACTTCCCTGAGACGCTGCACGGCGACATCTTGCAGACCATCGGGCTGGACCTGAGCACGCCACCCACAGAAGACCAGGCCACGGGCACGAGCACGCGCACGGTGGTGCGGCGTGACCCACGCTTTCGGGAGCGGGTGTTGCGGGCGTATGAGCACCGCTGCTGCGTGTGCGGCTTTGACTTGCGCATCGGCAGCGTGACGGCAGGCCTGGAGGCCGCGCACATCAAGTGGTTCCAGGCCAAGGGCCCCGACATCGAGGCCAACGGGCTGGCCTTGTGCGCGCTGCATCACAAGGTGTTTGACCTGGGCGCCTTCACCATCCTGCCCGACACCTACAGCCTGGTGTTCAGCCAGCATGCCGTGGCCGGCGAGGCCTCACGCAGCATGCTGCTGGGGTTTCATGGCGCGGGGATGATCATGCCGCAGAGCACGGACTACTACCCGAGGGCGGAGTTCCTGGCTTGGCATGAGAAAGAGGTGTTCAAGAGGCCTGGGCGAGAGTTGTCATGAGGCAGCCGAAGGCCATGTCAGCATGCTTCCTTGCCCACCTTTGATCCACTGTACGGCGGGCTCAAGGTCTCCCTTGGTTCTGAGCCCGCATTCCCAGATGACCAGCACTCGCCAGCCTGCCTGAAGCAATGCGTCCTGGTTCCTCAGGTCACGCTCGGCATTCCCTGCGAACTTCTGCCGCCAGAATTCCTCGCGCGTTGATGGGTTCGTCGTGTACTTGCATCCGGGGTGCCGATGCCAGAAGCAGCCGTGCACGAAGACTGCAACCCGGTACTTGGGAAGAACCACATCCGGACGCCCAGGCAGGTCCTTTCGGTGCAATCGAAACCTCAGGCCTTGCGCATGCAGGTAAGCACGAACCTGCATCTCTGGCCGCGTGTTGCGCCCCCTGATGCCCGACATCATCTCGGAGCGCTTCACGGAAGAAACCACGTCCATGTAGCGCTCCGGATTCAG
>CANBUA010000159.1 GCA_947372535.1 Burkholderiales bacterium | reverse complement strand
TATTGGCGTCCTGATGCCTTCCCAGAGGCTGACCAGTTGACGCGGAAGCTGGCTGCAGTGGGCTTTGAAGCCGAAGAAATCTCCGAGGCACTGTCGTGGCTGGATGGGCTTAGCCAAGCAGCCGCTGAGACAACAGAGGAGTTGGCCATTGGCGAATTCAGTTCGCGGATCTTTGCACAATGCGAGCTTGACAGCCTTGGTGAGTCAGCACTCGGATTTTTAAGGTTTCTTGAATTTTCGGGCGTGTTGACGCCAAATAGGCGTGAGATGGTGCTGGAGCGTGTGGCGGCCAGCCCGGAGCAGCCGGTGTCGCTTGATGATTTGAAAGTCATCGTGCTCATGGTGTTCTGGTCGACTGGGCATGAGCCGGACACCTTGGTTTTGGACGAGTTGTTTGCTGAGGAAGGCGACCGGGTTCTTCACTGAAGCCTGTCTTGACATCGGGTCGAGCCCACGTCCGCGGGCGGTGGAGTCGAGCACACAGGGCGCATACAGACGCATCATTGCGGGTCGCTTGGGCGGTTGGCATGACTTGGTGCTGTGGCCGCCCGTCCGTTTGGCGAGAATCCTTTGATCTCCAGTCACAGCCGTGACTTGCTGCGCCATGCATGCCATCAATGCGGCGGTCCTAAAGCTCTCCGTCCAACTGCCGTAAAACAGGCATCAATCACCGCGTCAAGGCTCGAATATGCGAGACATCGGCATCTTGCCGACACCGATGATGGTGAAGAAGGCGGCGGACAAATGGACAACAAGGCTTTCAATATGAACGGGCTGGTATGGCGAGGCGTCGCGGCAAGCGTGCTGCTGTTGCTGACGGGGTGCGACCAACTCGGCATTGAAACACCTGCGAAGGAAGCTGAGCGCCTTCAGGCGGAGGCCAAGGCCATTGGTAGCGCTTGCCGCCATGCGATGAGGGCCATTGAGGATTGCTACACACTCAATCCCAAAGCAGACAAGTCGTCCGTGTTCGCGGGTTGGCGGGAGATGGATGAATACATGCGGGAGAACAAGCTGGAGGGGGTGGCGCCGGTGGTGCCCCGACCGGCGCCTGCTGCCTCCAAACCAAAAGCCAAGTCCGTCGATGACGACGAAGAGGATGCCTCGGACAGCAAGGCCGCTGCGCCGGAGAAAAAAGGCAGCGCGGCGCATTGACGTCGCGGTAGCGAGGGCGATCAGTTGACCCGTCCGCATGGATCAATTGGCCCGACAATGCCTGAATGAGGACGACCGACACCGCCAGCATGAGCTTGCTGGACGCCCGACTGTGGCGCCACCCCGAGCTGCGGCAAGGCATTCGTGACATGTCCCGCGTGTTACCTGGCATCGTTGCCTGGGCATTGGTCACTGGTATGGCGATGGTCAAGGGCGGCATGCCCGTGCCGTTGGCTTTGCTGATGGCCCTGACCGTTTTTTCTGCCAGCTCTCAGTTGGCCACCGTGCCTTTGTTGATGGCGGGTGCGCCTGTCTGGGTGATCTGGCTCACAGCTTGGTGCGTCAACCTGCGCTTCGTGATCTTCAGCGTGCAGATGCGCCGGCACATGATGAACATGCCTTTGCGTTGGCGCTTGGTGGCGGGCTATCTGAGCGCCGACCTGACCTATGTGTTCATGCAGCAGCGCCATGGACAGACGACGCCTGCAAGCCACGAGCACCCTGAGCCACTGGCTTACTTGCTGGGCTTGAGCGTGGTGAATTGGGGCGGATGGAACATCGCGGTGGCGGTGGGGGTGCTGTTCGCCGATGTCATTCCCAGTGCCTGGGGCATGGGATTTGCCGGCACGCTGGCACTGCTCGGGTTGCTGGTGACGCTGATCAAAGACCGGGTCACGGCGGTCACAGCCGCTTTTGCGGCCACGGCTGCGGTTGTCGCATTCGGGCTGCCATTCAAGTTGCACATCGTGGTGGCGGTGGTTGCCGCCGTTGCGCTGGGCTTGTTGATCGACCGGCTGGGCCAGCGCGCAGTGAATGGCGTGGCTCCGGCCCATCGCGAGGGCTGAGGCATGAGCAACGCGATGTCAAGCATGTCGACGGGGGAGGTGGTGCTGGTCAGCCTGGGGCTGATCGCCATTTCCACCTTGAGCCGGTCATTCTTCTTTTTGAATCAGCGCGAATGGACTTTGCCGCCCTGGATTGAGCGAGGCTTGCGCTACGCGCCTTTGGCCGCCCTGGCTGCGGTGGTGGCGCCCGATGTGTTCCTGACGCAGGGGCATTGGATGCCGCTGTGGCGTGATCCTCGACTGGCGGCGGCGCTGGTGGCCGTGGCTTGGGCGGCCTGGCGGCGGGACATGCTGGGCACCATCGTGGTGGGCATGGCGGTGCTGCTCGGCTTGAGGCTGGGCCTGGGGTGGTGAGGGCCCCGCGCGAATGGGGGTCTGCCCCGGAGGGGCAAAGCGGCTGGTTTCCCTACAATGTCGCGTCGCCCGCTTCCGGGCCTGTCCATCTTCTACCGCTCGCATCATGAACATCCTCCGACTCGAAGACCTGGCTGCCCAAGGCAAGTTGACCAACCAGCGTGTGTTCATCCGCGCCGACATGAATGTGCCCCAAGACGATGCCGGCCAGATCACCGAGGACACGCGCATTCGTGCTTCGGTGCCGGCGATCGAGATGGCGCTCAAGGGTGGCGCCGCCGTGATGGTGACGTCACACCTGGGGCGGCCCACAGAAGGCGAGTTCAAGCCTGAGGATTCGCTGGCGCCTGTGGCCAAGCGCCTGGGCGAGCTGCTGGGGCGCGAAGTGCCCCTGGTGAGCAACTGGGTCGACGGCGTGGATGTGGCGCCCGGTCAGGTCGTGTTGCTGGAGAACTGCCGCCTGAACAAGGGCGAGAAGAAGAACGATGAAACGCTCGCCCGCAAGATGGCTGGCTTGTGCGATGTGTTCGTCAACGATGCATTTGGCACAGCGCACCGCGCTGAGGGCACGACCTATGGGATCGCGCAGTTTGCCAAGATCGCTTGTGCTGGCCCCCTGCTGGCCGCCGAGATCGATGCCATCACCAAGGCCCTGGCTTCCCCCAAGCGCCCGCTGGTGGCCATCGTGGCGGGCTCCAAGGTGTCGACCAAGCTCACGATTTTGAAGTCGCTGTCCCATGCGGTCGATGGGCTGATCGTGGGTGGCGGCATCGCCAACACCTTCATGTTGGCGGCCGGGCTGAAGATCGGCAAATCGCTGGCCGAGCCGGGCCTGTTGGATGAAGCCAAGGCGGTGATCGAGGCCATGAAGGCTCGCGGCGCCGAGGTGCCCATCCCCGAAGACGTGGTGGTGGCCGAGGGCGTGCCTGCCGGCAAGTTCGATTTCGGCGCGTTCCTGGCGCAGGCCAAGCCCGTGGTGAAGGCGGCCACCGACGTGGCGGACGACGACATGATCCTGGACATCGGCCCCAAGACGGCCGACAAGCTGTCTGCGCAATTGATGGCAGCCGGGACGGTGGTCTGGAATGGCCCGGTTGGCGTGTTCGAGGTGGATGCTTTTGCCAAGGGCACGCAAGCCATCGCCCGTGCGATTGCCCAGTCCAGCGCCTTCAGCATTGCCGGTGGTGGCGACACCCTGGCCGCGATTGCCAAGTACGGCATCGAGAAGGATGTGGGTTATATCTCGACCGGCGGCGGTGCTTTCCTGGAGGTGCTCGAAGGCAAGACCTTGCCGGCGTTTGAGATCCTGAGCAAGCGCGCGGCTGGCTGAGTCGGCAACGGCGCCTGCTGACCGCAGGCAGGTTCAGCGCCCCGCCGCGTGCAGGGCCTGGCCTGCCAGGATGGGATCGCCCGTCAGGTTGAAGGTGTCCACCCAGATGCGGTAGGTGTCCATCTCGCCGGCCTTCCAGGGATGAAAGCCCGGCTTGAAATATTGCAGGTAATGGCCGGCGACGGACGAAAACAGACCACGCGGGTTATAGAGCCACCACAGGCCTTTGGCCCACAGCTTGGTGCGCGCCCAACGTGAGAAGCCATCGACCTTGAGCATGTAGCGTGTCACCAGCAGTGAGTGCAGTGAGAAGGCGATGGTCACCTGAACCATGGCGAACACGCGGCGCACATAACCGACCTTGGCCACCTTCTGCATGACGTCGAAGGCCACGGCCTTGTGCTCGATTTCTTCCATGGCGTGCCAGGCGTACATGGCGCGCATGCGCGGGTCGGCCGTCTCCAGCATTTCCCGGCGGTCGAAAAAGCTGTGGGCCATGATGGCGGTCATGTGTTCGGCGGCCGCTGTGGCGGCCAGCGTGGCGGCCTTGGGCGCGTACTTACGGGTGATGTCGTTGAGGCGGCGGTGGATCGCTTCCAGCCTGTCCACGTCGATGCCCTGGGCCTTGAGCCGGTCATTGAACTGGCTGTGGACGATGCCGTGCTGGCCTTCCTGGCGCATGAAGTCTTTGACCTCGCTGAGCAGGGCCGGATCGGTCACCTGGTCGCGGAAGTCGCGCACGCAGGAGATGAAGAAGCGCTCGCCTTCGGGGAAGATGGTCGACATGGCGTCGAAGAAACGTGTCTTGAAGGGATCGCCGCCGAACCAGTATTGGGGGATGTTGCCCGTCAGGCCGAAATCGAGGCGTTCACGAGGGACGATGGTGGGCTTGTGCGCTGACATGGGGATTCCTGGTGGGCGATGGGGCTTGGCGTTGCCTGCGTGCTCAGGCTTGACGCGAGAGTTGCGCGACCAGCCGGTTGGTGGCTTCGACGGGCGAGAACTGGCCCATCAAGCGCAGCCAATGAGGGTAGCTGGGAACGACAGGGTGTTGCCAGGGATGAAAACCTGGTCGGTAGTACCCGAGCATGCGCGGCACCAACGGCAAAACCAGGCCGCCCGGTTTGAGCAGCCACCACAGGCCACGGCGCCAGAGTTTGATGCGGCCCCAGCGACTGAAGCCATCGACTCGGAACATGTGGTTCATGATCTTGGCGACGTGGAAGGGGAAGAGGACCGTCACCAGCATCATGGTGAGCACGCGGGTCAGGTAGCTGGCCTTGGCGACATCGGTGAGCACGTCGTAGGCGACCGACTTGTGCTCCATCTCTTCCATGGCGTGCCAGACATAGAGGGCGCGGATGCGCTCGTCGGCCTTCGCCAGGATCTCGGGGCGTTCGACAAACGCATCGGCCATGACCGAGGTGACGTGCTCGGCTGCGGCGGTGATGCCCAGTGCGAACGTGGCCGAGGCATGGCCGCGGATCAGGCCGAAGAGGCGGCGCTCCTGGCTTTTGAGGATGTAGGGGACGCCGATGCCTTGCGCCGTCAGCCGGTCGTTGTAGCGCGAGTGCAGCAGGCCGTGCTGGCCTTCCTGGCGGGTGAAGTCGCGGATCTGCTCAAGCAGGTCGGGGTCGGTGATCTGGTCCTTGAAATCGCGCACGCAGGTGATGAAAAAGCGCTCGCCGACCGGAAAGAGGGTGGACAGGGCGTCGAACATGCGTGTCTTGAACACATCGCCGTCCAGCCAGTGGCGGGCGATGTCGCCGTCCAGCCCGAAATCGAGCTTGTCGCGGGGAACGATGTCTGGGGCGCCAGCGTGGTGGTAGTTCATGAGGCTCACTGTAGGCGTGGGGCAACGCGCGAACAATGCGGCCGCGCGACACCGTGGGAAGTTTTGGCGACAGTCAGCCTGAGGGCTTTCCCTCGCGTCGATGCTGGCTGGGTGATTGGCCGGTCCATCGGCTGAAGGCTTGGGTGAAGCTGCGCCGGTCGGAAAAGCCCAGGCGGGCGCTGATGTCTTCAATGCTCAAGGCCGCATCCTGTAACCAGTTTTCGGCCAAATGGCGGCGAACCTGATCGACGATGTTTGACAGCGCCTGACCTTCTTCACGCAGGCGGCGCTGCATGGTGCGTGGGTGCAGGGCCAGGGCGAGCGCCACGCCGTCGATGCCTTGGGCCAGGAGCTCGGGGCGCTGGTGGAGCAACCCGGCCACGCGCGTGCTCAAAGCGCTGTCATGTTGAGTGGATGATGACATGCTGGCGGGAAGGTGCTGAGCGCCTTTGGCCAATTGCGCATTGACGCGTTGCCCCGCGGTTTCGTGCAGGGAGGGCAAAGCGCCCTGCAGCGGGCGGTCCAGCAGCCGGCGCTCGAACCAGAGCGCGTTGACGTCGCCACCGTAGCGCATGGGCACGCCCAGCGCATTGGCCCAATCCGGCGTGTGTGCCAACCGCTCGTGCTGAAAGGTGATCTCGCCTTCGACGATGTCCGGCCCCAGCAGCAGCCGGGCTACTTTGCAAAAGGTGGCCATGACAGATTCGGCGAAATGCCAGCTGGCATCCGCGGTGTGGCCAGCGTGGGTGAACGCCACGCTCAGGCGCGCCTGGTGACCATGTTCTTGCAGGCTCAGGCTCATGAAGGGATTGATCAGGCGGGGCAGCCATTCCAAGACCGGTGCGGCATCGCGCAAGGTGGGGCTGGTGGTGATGAAGGTTTCGATGTCTGAGAGGTAGTCAAACGCGAAGGTCTCACCCAGGATCTGCGGGAAGTGCAACTGCGGTGCATGAAGGCGCGTCTGCTCGACACAGCCTTCCATCACGCGGCGCATGGCATCGACGGTGATGGTCGCCTCAGATGGGTGCAGTCGGCTCAAGTCCACGCCGGCATCGCGGAACAGGGGCTCGATGTTGAAGCTGCAGCGCGCGGCCGACCTCACCCAGTTCGTGACGGTGACAAAAGGAATCGGGTCATCGAGCGCCAAGTCATGCATGGGCAAATTGTTGCAGCCATTTGAGGACTTCGTCGGCGGTTTCTTCGGGATGCTCGAAAGGGTAGAGGTGCGTGCCGGGGATCCAGGACAGTCGGGCGCCAAACACGCGGCGTGTGCCAGCCAGCCCGACCGACCGCAGTTCACGCGAATGCTGGCCGGCGATGAAGGCCATGGGGCAACGCGGCGGGTGGTGGCGGAACTCCTGGATCAGCCGATGAGGCATGGTGTTGTAGATGTCGGCCTCGATCTGCCGGTCAAAAGACAAGGTGGCCGTGCCATTGGGCGAGGCATCGGTGATGCCATGGTGCAGGTAGGCCTTGAGCACCCGTGGGTGGAAGGCGGCGAACTTGGGTTTGCTGTCGAAATGGGCATGAGCCTCCAGGCGGCTGGCCCACTGGTGGCAGCGGCTGGCCGCCACCCGCGAGGGCATGATGCGCTGCATCTGCCCCAGGGCCTTGGCCAGCCCGACGGACAAGCCACGTACGCCATGCAGCAGGGGCGAGTCCAGCACCACCACGCCTTGCACCCACTGAGGATGCCGGCTGGCGACCATCATGCTCAGGTAGCCGCCCAGGGAATGGCCGACCAGGTAGGCCGGGCCTTTGACCTCGTCGCGGATGAAGTGGTGGAGGTGTTCGACCAGGTGAGGCCAATCACGCGTGACGGGGTAGCGGCCATCGTGGCCGAATTTTTCGACCGCCTTGACCTCGAAGCCGGCGGCGCGCCAGCGTTCGAACAACACCTCGTAGGTGCTGGCCGGAAAGCTATTGGCATGGGAGAACACGAGGGTGGGCACGGCGGCTGTGGGCATCTGCATGGACACCATCACGCCGGCACGGCTTGTTCGCTGAACTGGAAAAAGCGCCACCAGATGGAGCGCCCGGCGGCATCGAAGTCGCGGACCGTGGCAAACATCGCGGAGCGGGCCGCGCCGTCCACCCATTCCTGCGGCAGCAGCGGATCCCATACCACTTGGCGCACGGCGGGGCGGTCGATCAGGTAGGCCTCGCGGGCCGCCTGGTCGGGCGAGAGGCTCTCTTGATGCGTCAACCATTGGGACAAGCGCGCGTGGGTGTCGCGGTAGCTCTGGCTCAAGGTCTGCACGTCCCACAGGCGTTCGAGCCGGCGGCTCAGGTCCTCACAGGGCTCGCGCAGGGAAAAGACCCAGGTCTCGCGGTCCAAGCCCAGGGCGTAAAGCCGCTCGCGGCATTGTTCGACGCCACCTTTGAGGTTGTCGGGCCGCACGAACAGGCCCTTGTCGACCTCTCGCAGTCCGACCATGTGCAGGGCGCGCTGACGGCGGGCCAGGGCGCTGCGATCGCTGCGGCCCAGGCCGCCCACGTGCACGCCGATGTAGTGGCCTTGCCAATCGCAGACCTGGGACTCGACCTCGCGCCAGGCCGATATCGCTTGACCCAGCGAGCTGGCCGCCTGGCCCAGCCTGTAGCTGCCGCGCCCTGCGGCTTCGGCCAGGCCTTCGGATTGCAGACGTACCAGGGCCACGCGGATGTTGTTTTCGCTGACGCCGAACAGGGCGCCGGCGGCAACCAATTGGCGCGAGGGGTAGGCTTCTCCCTCTGCGGCGAGCAACAAGGTCTGGATCAAGGCCTTGGCGGTGGGGGCGGAAGACAAGCTGGGGCGCATGGTGGTACTGCTGGTTTGGCGGCATTACAAAAGTGGTGTGCCGCGTTGGTTGATTGTAATGAGTGTGGCCCGGTCGTTGTCAACACGCAGTCGCGTGGGTTCGATGGGACAAACTGGCGGCAAACGTGTGGCAAGTCACAGGCACGCGACCTGTTTTTTGATGTGAAACTGGCGGCATCGGCCAAAGCGTCACTCATCACTTCAAACCATGCTGCCCAGAGCCACCAAGATCGTTGCCACCCTTGGCCCTGCCTCGTCCTCGCCTGAAGTGCTGGAGCGCCTTTTGCGCGCCGGTGTCGATGTCGTGCGGTTGAATTTTTCGCACGGCAAGGCGCAGGACCACATCGACCGCGCCATGCTGGTGCGTGAGATCGCTGCCAAGATCGGCAAGGTCGTGGCGGTCATGGCCGATCTGCAAGGCCCGAAGATCCGCGTGGGCAAGTTCGGCGAAGGCAAGGTCCTGCTGGAGAACGGCCAGCCCTTCGTGCTGGATGCCAGCCGCACCGAGCCGGGCGACATCAACGGCGTGGGCCTGGATTACAAGGAACTCCCGCGTGATGTGAGGGCTGGCGACGTGCTGCTGCTCAACGACGGTCTGATCGTGCTGACGGTCGAATCGGTCAAGGGCGAGGCCGTCAACACCATCGTCAAAATGGGCGGTGAGCTGTCCAACAACAAGGGCATCAACAAGCAGGGCGGCGGCCTGACCGCCCCTGCGCTGACCGCCAAGGACATGGAGGACATCAAGACGGCCGCCAGTTTCCAATGCGATTTCATCGCCGTGTCCTTCCCCAAGAATTCGACGGACATGGAGATGGCGCGCCAGTTGGCCAATGTGGCCGGCGAGCCCTGGAAGCACCGCCCGGCCTTGATCGCCAAGATCGAACGCACGGAAGCCATCCCTAACCTGGAAAGCATCTTGCGGGCTTCCGACGGGATCATGGTGGCGCGCGGCGACCTGGCCGTTGAGGTGGGCGCCGCCACGGTGCCTGCCTTGCAAAAGCGCATGATCAAGCTGGCCCGTGAGATGGACAAGTTCGTGATCACGGCCACGCAGATGATGGAGTCCATGATCCTCAACCCGGTGCCCACGCGCGCCGAGGTCTCCGACGTGGCCAATGCGGTGCTCGATGGCACCGATGCGGTGATGCTCAGCGCCGAAACGGCCGCTGGCAAGTTCCCTGTGGAGACGGTGGAGTACATGGCGGCCATTGCCGTCGAGGCCGAGCGCGCCGAAGAGGTCTCTCTGGATGCCGATTTCATCAACAAGAAGTTCGAGCGCATCGACCAGTCCATCGCCATGGGCGCGCTGTTCACCGCCTATCACCTGGGTTGTCGGGCCATCGTGGCCTTGACCGAATCAGGCTCGACCGCGCTGTGGATGAGCCGTCACCGCATCCATGTGCCCATCTTCGCGCTGACCGCGCAGACGACATCGCTCAGCAAGATGGCGCTCTTCCGCAATGTCAGCCCGCTTCTGGTGGCCAACGTCATGGACCGTGATGAAGCCTTGGCCCAGGCCGAAAAGCTGCTGGTGGCACGTGGCGTGCTTAAGCCGGGTGATACCTACGCGATCACCTGTGGCGAACCCATGGGCTATCCCGGCGGCACCAACATGTTGAAGGTGTGCGAAGTGAAGGCTTGACTTTGGATTTTCGGGCCCCGATGCGAGGGGCCCCAGAGCCATAAAGGCCCCTTGGTGACTTCCCCTTGACACGCTGATGTGCCATCATTTCATCATGCGAAACAATTCGCATCATGGTTTGAAAACACCACAGCTTTCAAGCTGGAGAAAGGGGTTGTATGCAGTCGCCCTTGGATGCATGTCAAGAAGTCCAGGCCAGCCTGGTGGGCAACAAGTTGCCGTTCACCGTCAAGGTGGTGCGCACGGAAAGCCAATTGAGCCGGGTCTGTGAAGTTCGCGCCCTGGCCTACGGGCGGCACATCCCGGCGCTGGGCCAGCAGTTGCGCGAGCCCGAGCCAGATGACCGCGCGGCGGGCAACGTCATCCTCATCGCCGAGGACAAGAAGACAGGTGTCACGGTGGGCACCATGCGCATCCACACCAACACCCATCGGTCATTGCCGCTGCAGGCTTACACGACCTTGCCTGCGCACATGCAGGGGCAATTGCTGGTGGAGGTTTGTCGTTTCTCGGTCAGGGCCGGCTACAGCGCCGGGCAAGTGCGTCTAGCGCTCTTCAAGGCGCTCTACCTGTATTGCCATGCCGCCCAGGCGCAGTACATGGTGGTGGCCGCGCGCAAGCCGCTCAACGAAATCTACAAATCACTCGGCTTCAAGCCGTTGATGGGCGAGCAGGAGCAGTGGGTGTTGCTGGCTTATGCGAACAACCTGGCACATTCGCTGCTGGCCTTCAATGTGCCGCTGGCCGAGCACCTCTGGCAGGGGCTTGGCCACTCGCTGTATGAATTCATGCGGCAGACCTATCACCCGGACATCCA
>CANBUA010000158.1 GCA_947372535.1 Burkholderiales bacterium | reverse complement strand
TGATCTTCACCTACATGTGGGCGGGTCCTCACCACCTGCACTACACCGCGCTGCCTGACTGGACGCAATCGGTGGGCATGGTGTTCTCGCTGATCCTGCTGGCGCCTTCCTGGGGCGGCATGATCAACGGCATCATGACCCTGTCGGGTGCCTGGTACAAGCTGCGCGATGACGCCATCCTGAAGTTCCTGATCGTGGCCCTGTCCTTCTACGGCATGTCCACCTTCGAAGGCCCGATGATGTCGATCAAGACGGTGAACTCGCTGTCTCACTACACCGACTGGACGGTCGGCCACGTGCACTCCGGCGCCCTCGGCTGGGTGGGTTTGATTTCGATGGGCTCGCTGTACTACCTGATCCCCCGCATGTTCGGTCGGACCACGATGTACTCCGTCCAGGCCATCTCGGTCCACTTCTGGGCTGCGACCATCGGCATCGTGCTGTACATCGCCGCGATGTGGATCGCCGGTGTGATGCAAGGTCTGATGTGGCGTGCCGTGAACCCTGATGGCACCCTGGTGTACAGCTTCGTTGAAGGCGTGAAGGCAACGTATCCCTTCTACGTGATCCGTGTCGCGGGTGGTTTGCTCTACCTGGGCGGCATGATCCTGATGCTGTGGAACACGGTGATGACGGTTGCGGCTGGCCGCGCTGTCGATGTGCCGGTTCCCCAACCTGCCCACGCTTGAGGAGAACACCATGGCTGACAACAAGCATAGCCCCAAGCTGTTCTCGCACGAGAAGATCGAGACCAGCAACTTCCTGATGATCGTTCTGATCCTGCTCGCCTTGATCTTTGGTGCGCTGGTCGAGATCGTCCCCTTGTTCTTCCAGCACAGCACCACAGAGCCGGTGGCGGGCCTCAAGCCTTACACCGCCTTGCAGCTGGCGGGTCGTGACGTGTACATCCGCGAAGGCTGCTACAACTGCCACTCACAGATGATCCGTCCCTTCCGCGCCGAGACCCTGCGCTACGGTCACTACTCGGTGGCGGGTGAGTTCGTGTACGACCACCCCGTCCAGTGGGGCTCCAAGCGCACCGGTCCTGACCTGCACCGCGTGGGCGGCAAGTACTCGGACGAATGGCACCGCGCTCACCTGAACAACCCGCGTGATGTGGTGCCCGAGTCGAACATGCCCGCTTACCCCTGGCTGCTGACCGACAAGGTCGATGCCAAGGGCCTGGCCCCTCGCATGCAGGCCCTGCGCATGGTGGGTGTGCCCTACAGCGACGCCGAGATCCAGGCTGCCGAGGCTGACGCCGCTGGCAAGACCGAAATCGAGGCCGTCATCGCCTACCTGCAAGTGCTGGGCACGTCGGTCAAGTAAGGAGCAGCGCACATGGACATCATTGTCTTGAGAAGCATTTTCACGGTCTTGTGTCTGTGCGCATTCGTCGGCATCGTGGCGTGGGCCTACTCACGCCGCAACAAGTCCGAGTTCGAAGAGGCAGGCCGCCTGCCTTTCGCTGAAGATTGAACGGAGGCTCACAAATGAGCGACTTCATTAACGGTGGATGGTCCCTTTATGTCATCGGGATCGTCGTTTTCGGCCTGGTGTATTGCGTTCTGGTTTTGCTGGGCGCCGCACGACACAAGGTCATTTATGACGCCCAGGGCAATGTGGACAAGACCACGGGCCACGTCTGGGACGACGACTTGCGCGAACTGAACAACCCTCTGCCGCGCTGGTGGTTGTTCCTGTTCATCATCACGCTGGCCTTCGCTGTCGGTTACCTGAGCCTTTACCCGGGCCTGGGTGACAACAAGGGCAAGCTGAACTGGTCGTCCCGCGGCCAGCTGGAGGCGGAGATTCAAAAGGCTTCTGTGGAGCAGGGGAAGATCTTCGCCCGCTTCAAGGGTGTGTCTTTTGAAGACCTGGCTCGTGATGGTCAAGCCCACGCGATCGGTCAACGTCTGTTCCTGAACAACTGCGCCGCATGTCACGGTTCGGATGCCAAGGGCAACAAGGGCTTCCCCAACCTGACCGACAACGACTGGATTCACGGCGGTACGCCTGAGAAGATCGTGGAAACGATCACCCACGGTCGCCGCGGCCAGATGCCGGTGATGGCGCCTGCTGTGGGCACACCTGAAGAAGTTCGTCAGGTGGCCAACTACGTGCTGAGCTTGTCCGGTGCGGGTCACAACTCGATCCTGGCCGGCTTGGGCAAGGCCAAGTTCACCCAGATCTGCGGTGCCTGCCACGGCCCGGACGGCAAGGGCAACCAGGCCATCGGCGCTCCCAACCTGAGCGACAAGATCTGGCTGCACGGTTTCGGTGAAGAGGCCATCATGAACATGGTGAACAACGGCAAGATCAACATCATGCCGGCGCAGGAGACGCGCTTGAGCGCTGACCAGATCCGTCTGGTGGGTGCTTACGTGTGGAGCCTCTCGCACACCGTGCAAACGGCGTCAGCAAAGTAATAAAATTGCGCCAAATCAAGTCGGCGGAACATTTCGCCACTTGATGCAAAACAAGAAAACCCGCCTTGGCACAGCCCTGGCGGGTTTGGCTTTGATACCCTACGGGGTATGCAAAGCAAGCCAAAAGCGAGTGCCTGATGAGTGACTCTGCACCACCCCGTGACCCTGCCTCCCGCATCATCCCGATCAAGGCGGAGCCTGTCCCAGATGGCCGCCGTGAAGAGGTGGTGTCCCTCTACAAAAAGGCTGAAAAAATCTATGCCCGCGAGGTGAGCGGATGGTTTGCCAAATGGCGCTGGGTGATGGTGTGGCTGACCCAAATCGTGTTCTACGGCATGCCATGGCTGATGTGGAACGACCGCCAGGCCGTGCTGTTTGATCTGGGCACCCGTCGGTTCTACATCTTCAATCTGGTCTTGTACCCACAGGATTTCATTTTCCTGACCGGGCTGTTGCTGATTTCGGCTTACGGCCTCTTTCTTTTCACGGCTGTGGCCGGGCGCGTGTGGTGCGGCTTTGCCTGCCCTCAGTCGGTGTACACCGAGATCTTCATGTGGATCGAGCGCAAGATCGAGGGTGATCGACCACGGCGCATGAAGCTGGACAAGTCGCCCTGGACCCTGAGCAAATTGGGGCGCAAGGCAGGCAAGCAAGCGGCCTGGATTGCCTTTGCACTGTGGACAGGTTTCTCCTTCGTGGGCTACTTCACGCCCATTCGTGTCCTGGCAGGCGAAGTCGTCAGCCTGGGCATGGGCCCGTGGGAAATCTTCTGGGTGGGCTTCTACGGCTTCGCTACCTATGGCAACGCAGGCTACATGCGCGAGCAGGTCTGCAAGTACATGTGTCCCTATGCGCGCTTCCAGAGCGCCATGTTCGACCGTGACACCCTGATCATCAGTTACGACGAAAAGCGTGGCGAGCCTCGCGGATCGCGCTCGCGCAAGACTGACGCCAAGTCCGTGGGCCTCGGCGATTGCGTGGACTGTACGATGTGCGTCCAGGTTTGCCCCACCGGCATCGACATCCGAAAGGGCCTTCAGTACGAGTGCATCGGTTGCGCGGCCTGCATTGATGTGTGCGATGAGGTCATGGACAAGATGGGTTCGCCTCGGGGCCTCATCCGCTACGCCACGCTCAACGCCATGGACAAGGGCTGGGGCCGCAAGGAAATGTGGTCGCGTGTGGCCCGTCCTCGCGTGCTCTTGTACACGGCCATCCTGGGCGCCATCATCGTGGCCTTCATCTACAGCCTGTACACCCGCCCACCCTTCCGGGTCGACATCGTGCGAGACCGGGGATCCCTCGCCCGGATCGTGGACGACGGCTTTGTCGAGAACGTCTACCGCATCCAGTTGATGAATGCCAGCGAACAGGTCCAGAAGTACCGCGTGGGCGTGGAAGACCTCAACCAGTCGTCAGTTCAGGGCGGCGAAGAGCTGGTGTTGGGCCCCGCAGAAGCGCGCTGGGTTCCCATCTCTGTTCGTGTCCCACCCGAAGCGGCAGCGCGCCTGGGTTCAGGCACCCACAGCGTCACCGTGCTGGTCGAGCAGTTGCGCCAGGGCGATCTGCCTCAGGTCGATGTGCGCGAAAAAACCACCTTCATGATTCCTCGTTGAAAGGAGCCACACATGGCCGATTCTGTTTCTCGTCCCGAGCCCACCGAGGCCGAGCGCAACCTCCCCTGGTGGCGCTACCCCTTTGTCTGGATGGTCTTTGGCGGCCCTGCTGCGGTGGTGGTGGCTTCGCTGTTCACCGTGGGCATCGCAATTCGACATGTCGACCCGGTGCTGGACACGTCACCCAAAGCAGGTGAGGCCTTGAAGGACACCCCTGCCGAGCACGCACGCAATCACGCTTTGGATGAGTCGCGCCAGCCCGCAGAGCACTAACTTGATTTGGAGGGGCATGCGCCCCCTCATTTAGGGGTTTTTACCGGTTACAGACTTGTTGCTCAGACGGAACATGGCTTTGTGCCCTGTTTCACAACAAAAGGAGACCGGTATGACACAGCAAGCTTCGCAGCGCGCACTGCACGCCGCTCAGATTCTCTGGCCAGCTTTTCTGGCCGCGGCCATCATGGAGATAGTGGTGTTCTCCTGGGTTGATCCCAGCACCATGCGCTGGGGATCCTGGCAGCCCGACAGCCAGACTGCCTACAGCCTGTCCTTCCTGGTTTTCTGGGCCGTCATCACCGTGGCCTCGTTGATCAGCCACTGGATGATGAAGGCCAACGTGAAAGGCATCTTTACCGATGCCAGCAGCGCCAGCCCTCGTCAAGGTGTGAGCCGTCGGACACAGCCTCGCGCCAGCCGCTCGACATCGACGCAACATCACCACGCCTGAATTCATTGGCAGTCGGTAAGTGAAAAGGCCCTCAAGTTGAGGGCCTTTCTGTGAAGGGCGACACACGCCGGTCAACAACGTACGCTGTTCACCAAGGCCTTCAGGCCCGCTTCGTTGGTGATGCGAATGTCCCGTTGCTTCACTTCCAGCAAGCCTTCTTCCTGGAACTTCGAGAATGTGCGTGACACGGTTTCGAGTTTCAGGCCCAGGTAGCTGCCGATCTCTTCCCGTGTCATGCGCAGCACCAGTGCTGAAGCGGAGAAGCCTCGCGCATGCAGCCGCTGTGTCAGGTTGAGCAGGAAGGCAGCCAGGCGTTCTTCGGCTCGCATGCTGCCCAGCAGCAGCATCACACCGTGGTCGCGCACAATCTCGCGGCTCATGATCTTGTGGAACTGGTGCTGCAGATCCGAGAATTCGCGCGACAGGTCTTCCAGTTGCGAATACGGGATCACACAGACCTGGGAATCTTCCAGCGCGATGGCGTCGCAGGCGTGGCGATCGGTGCTGATGCCGTCCAGGCCCAGCAACTCGCCGGCCATCTGGAAGCCCGTGACCTGATCGCGGCCATCTTCAGAGGACACGCGGGTCTTGAAGAAGCCCGTCCGCACTGCGTACACAGACCGGAAGGGGTCGCCCGTATGGAATAGGGCGTCGCCGCGCTTGACCGTCTTTCGGGTGGCCACCAAGGTGTCCAGGTGGCTCAATTGCGGTTGGGTCAGGCCCACAGGCAGGCACAACTCCCGAAGGTTGCAACTCGAGCAAGCAACTTTGAAACTGTCCATCTTCATGCTGCAAACCGAACCCGATTGGCCAGGGTGCGCGCCATGCGCGCAGCCATCAGGTTCAGCGTTAAGGGAACTGTCGACGGGTGTGATTGTGCTGTTCAACATGAGAAACCTCAAGGATCAACTGATTGTTGCGCCGAATCAGACTGCAGCCTTGACTCACATCAACCCTTTGGCGTGTCACTTTGGCACAGTCCCCTGCATGAGCGCTCATTCACACTTCACTCACACACCCGCGGTGGCTGCCCCTGTCGAAACGGTCGAGGCCACGGCCACGCCGATGTCGGCAGATGTCGTGGCCGATCCGCCTCACCGTGTGCCACGCGACCTGTTGGCCAAGCTGGACATTGCCGGCCCTCGGTACACGTCCTACCCCACGGCAGATCGCTTTGTGGAAGCCTTCGGCCCGCGCCAGTACGGGCAGGCGCTGAACCAGCGCGCTGAAGGAGGCGGGGCCGTAGGTGGCGCTTTCACGCCGTTGTCGATTTATGTTCACATCCCGTTCTGTGAGTCGGTCTGTTATTACTGTGCGTGCAACAAGGTCATCACCAAGCACCACGAGCGCGCCGACGAGTACATGGCGGTGCTCAAGGCCGAGATCGACCTGATCGTCGCCCAGGTAGGGCGCAGCCAATCCGTTTCCCAGTTGCACCTGGGTGGCGGCAGCCCAACCTTCCTCAATGACACGCAACTGGCCGACTTGCTGGCACATCTGCGCGCAAATTTCAAGTTTGTGCCCGGGGGCGAATACGCGATCGAAGTCGACCCGCGCACCGTGAATGCAGACCGCATCCGTCGCCTGGCGTCCATGGGGTTCAACCGGCTGAGCCTGGGGGTTCAGGATTTCGATCCGGATGTGCAATTGGCGGTGCACCGCGTTCAGTCGTATGAGCAGGTCGCGTCGCTGATGAAGGCGGCCCGCGATGCCGGCTTCGAGTCCATCAACATGGACTTGATTTACGGCCTGCCCAAACAGAACCCGCAGACCTTTGCCCGGACCCTGGAGCAAGTGGTGGCTCTGCGCCCCGACCGTGTGGCCCTGTATGCCTATGCCCACCTGCCGCAGCGCTTCAAGCCCCAGCGCCGCATCGATGCCGAACAACTGCCGCGTGCCGATGACAAGCTGACCATGCTCACCCAGGCCATCGACACCCTGGGTGCCCAGGGCTGGGATTACATCGGCATGGACCACTTCGCTCTGCACGGTGACAGCCTGGCTGTGGCGCGCAGGCAAGGGCGGCTGCACCGCAACTTCCAGGGCTACAGCACCCAGCCGGATTCCGATCTGATTGGGCTGGGCGTGTCGGCCATTGGTCGAGTCGGGCCACATTACAGCCAGAACGCCAAGACGCTGGAAGACTACTACGACGCGGTGCGGCGGGGCGAGTTGCCCATCGTGCGCGGGATGACGCTCACGCGGGACGATCTGGTACGCCGTGCCGTCATCATGGCCATCATGTGCCAGGGCAGGGTGGACATCGAGTCCATCGAACTGGCTTACTTGCTGGATTTCCGGCAATACTTCGAGCTTGAGTTGAGCCAGCTGAATCCCCTCATCGAGGCGGGGCTGGTCGAAATGGAGTCCGATGGTGTGCGCGTCACGCCCCTGGGTTGGTATTTTGTCCGCGCCATCGCCATGGTCTTCGACCGCCACCTCCAGGCGGACCGCAATCTACAGCGCTTCTCCCGGATCATCTGACCGGTTGGCACATTTGCGCGCCGGGGCGCCCGGCAGGAGTGTGTTGTGCTGATCAGCCTCATGGTGGCCGGCTTCTTGATGGGGCTGGGCGGCATGCCACATTGCGCAGCCATGTGCGGCGCAGCCTGCTCGGTGTTCTTCCCTCGTGGGTTGCCGCTCTGGAGCCTCGTGGGGCGCTGCCTGAGCTATGCGGTCCTGGGCGCCGTCGCCGCGGCCAGCGCGGGCCTGGCATCCAGCTGGGGGCGCCAGTTCAGCTTCCTTCAACCCTTCTGGGTCATGGCCCAGGCCGCGGCATTCGGTCTGGGCCTGTGGCTGTTGTTCACGGGGCGTGTGCCAGCTGCTGTCGAGCAGTGGGGGCAGGGCATCTTCCGGTGGTCGCGCCACAGGTGGCGAACTCGGGTGACTTCAAGCCCCACCTGGGTGCGCGAGGGTTGGGTGGCACCTTTGCTGGGCGGCATGGCCTGGGCCTTGTTGCCCTGCGGCTTGCTCTATGCCGCCGTGATGACCGCCGCCCTGGCCCCGAATCCTGTGGGTGGCGCACTGGTGATGTTGTGCTTTGCTTTGCCTGGTGCCCTGGGGGTCTGGGCAGCGCCAGCGCTGTTGTCCCGCCTGCGAGGTCGGCGTCCGGTGGGTGGTGGCCCGGGCACGCCTGTGCCCGTGATCTGGATGCGCCGAGAGACTGTAAAGGTGTCGAGTGCGCCGCCCGAAGGAGGGAGCAAGGGCGAGACCTTCTCAGGTTGGGCTGGACAGCCTGCCCCCGCGCAGAGCCTGGACAGCAACGATGTCCGATGGGCAGTGCGCCTGTCTGGCGCTTTGATGGCGGCCATGTCGGCGTGGGCGGCGTACCACCTGGTCCTTGCGCAATGGCGGGCCTGGTGTGCCTGAATGCGCAACGAAACCACAACCTGGCCCTGTATTCCCGTCATTCATTCATGCCGGCACGGAAATCGCTCGCTTAGAATCGTTTCACGGTGTCGTCATCCCTGACACCCGATTCACGGAAACGCCAAACGCGGAGACCACAACATGTACCAGCACATCAAGGTGCCCGAAGGTGGGCAGAAGATCACGGTCAACCCGGACTTCTCGCTCAATGTTCCTGACCAACCCATCATTCCCTACATCGAGGGTGATGGCACGGGCTTTGACATCACCCCGGTGATGATCAAGGTCGTGGACGCGGCCGTGGCCAAAGCCTACGGTGGCAAGAAACAGATCCAGTGGATGGAGATCTACGCTGGGGAAAAGTCCACCCGTGTGTACGGCCCCGATGTGTGGCTACCTGAGGAAACCCTGAAGGTCCTGCGCGACTATGTGGTGTCCATCAAGGGCCCGCTGACAACGCCGGTGGGCGGTGGCATCCGTTCCCTGAACGTGGCGCTGCGCCAGGAACTCGACCTGTACGTGTGTCTGCGTCCGGTGACGTATTTCAAGGGCGTGCCTTCGCCTGTGAAAGAGCCCCATAAGATCGACATGGTGATCTTCCGTGAAAACTCGGAAGACATTTATGCCGGGATCGAATTCGAAGCCCAGAGCGACAAGGCCAAGAAGCTGATCAAGTTCCTGCAGGACGAGTTCGGTGTCAAGAAGATCCGCTTCCCCGAAACCTCGGGCATTGGCATCAAGCCCGTGTCCAGGGAAGGCACCGAGCGCCTGATGCGCAAGGCCATCCAGTACGCCATCGACAACGACAAGCCCAGCGTGACCATTGTGCACAAGGGCAACATCATGAAGTACACCGAAGGTGGCTTCCGCGACTGGTCGTACGCCCTGGCCCAGAAGGAATTCGGTGCCGAGCTGGTGGATGGTGGCCCGTGGTGCAAGTTCAAGAACCCGAAGACGGGCAAGGACATCACCATCAAGGACGCCATCGCTGATGCCTTCCTGCAGCAGATCCTGCTGCGCCCCGCCGAGTACAGCGTGATCGCCACGCTGAACCTCAATGGCGACTACATTTCTGACGCCCTGGCCGCTCAGGTAGGCGGCATCGGCATCGCCCCTGGCGCCAACCTGTCGGATTCGGTGGCCATGTTCGAAGCCACCCACGGCACTGCGCCCAAGTACGCCGGCAAGGATTACGTGAACCCGGGTTCCGAAATCCTCTCGGCTGAAATGATGCTGCGACACATGGGTTGGTTTGAAGCCGCCGATCTGATCATCAGCGCGATGAACAAGTCCATTCAGAGCAAGAAAGTCACCTATGACTTTGCTCGCCTGATGGAGGGCGCCACCCAGGTGTCGTGCTCCGGTTTTGGCCAAGTGATGATCGACCACATGTGACGAAGGCCGGGGGTGACCCCGGTTCGCTCAAAAAAAACCCGCCAGCAGGCGGGTTTTTTGTTGGGTGTGACTCAGGGATGCATCAGTACGTGATGCAGATCAGCCACAAGGACCGGCCAGTCGGCAAACTTGCCATGTGTCAGGCGGTTCCCTCCCGCTCGGCAATCCTGCCTTCCAGCAATCCTGCATTCCATTTCGGCTCGCCAAACTGAACGGGCCCGTTGCCCGAAGCTTCGCGTCAGTGCTGCACGCGATGCTCGCCACCAACGTCACGGAAGTGCATGTCCGACAAGGCATCGTTGCCCAGTGCGGCGGCACCTTGTGCGTCAATCGACTGGATGTTTTGAGCCAGCATGCCCTTGGGGCCTGCAACCAGCTCATAACTCACTTTCGAGCCTTGCTTCAGGGTGCGGAACCCTTCCATCTGGATGGCCGAGAAGTGGGCGAACACATCTCCGCCGCCTTGATCAGGTTCGATGAAGCCGAACCCCTTGGCATCGTTGAACCATTTGACAGTGCCTGTGGCCATGCTGTCCCTCCTGTGAATTTACTGACATTTTCTGGTTGGTGAAAGGGTGTGTCAAGCGACACAACCTCTCAATCGATTATAGGCATGCGCCCATCATTTCACATTGCGAAATGTGTCTTGATCGACCTCAATTCTGGCACCTGTCAAGCTGCTGCGCCACAGGAGAACGCCAGGATCGGCACGAAAGATGCTCGGGGTCTTCCCAGGGGTGTCAAGCCTATCGTTTGGAAAAGTCCTGTGTCTGTCGTGAAATTCCTGCCCTTGTACGGAAGTCGGACACCCCAAGATGCGATGACAGGGATATGACCCTCTCTTAGAATCAATTTCATGAGCCAGCCCTTTTCCATTCGGATGTCGCAAGTGCCTGGAGGCCCCAGTGAGGATGGCCAGGGCGCCGCAGTGGCCGAACGCAAGGCGCTGGCTGTCGAGCCCCCCAAGCTGTTTCAAGTGGTGATGCTGAACGACGACTTCACTCCGATGGAGTTCGTTGTCTTTGTGCTTCAGGAGCACTTTCGCCATGACATCGAATCGGCAACGCAGATCATGCTAAAAATCCACCACGAAGGTCGTGGTGTGTGCGGTGTCTACACCAAAGACGTCGCGGCCACGAAGGTCGAACTCGTTCTTGCCGCCGCCCGCCAAGCCGGGCACCCCCTGCAGTGCATTCTGGAGACCGCATGATTGCGCAAGAGTTGGAAGTGAGTCTGCACATGGCCTTCGTCGAGGCCCGTCAGCAACGCCATGAGTTCATCACCGTGGAACATCTGCTGTTGGCC
>CANBUA010000157.1 GCA_947372535.1 Burkholderiales bacterium | reverse complement strand
TTCTTCTGGTTGACCAGGGCGAGGAATTCGCGGCGCAGGTTGGGGTCCTTGAGGAAGGAGCCGCGCATCACGCTGTTGATCATTTTGGCGTCCATGTCCTTGACGCCGCGCCAATGCATGCAGAAGTGATCGGCCTCCATCACCACGGCAAGGCCATCGGGTTGCATGCGCGATTGAAGCAGGTCGGCCACCTGGGTGACGGCTTCTTCCTGGATCTGGGGGCGGCTCATGATCCAGTCGATCAGGCGGGCGTACTTGGACAGGCCGATCAGGTTGGAGTGCTCGTTGGGCATCACGCCGATCCACACTCTGCCCATGATCGGGCACAGGTGGTGCGAGCAGGCGCTGCGCACCGTGATGGGCCCGACGATCATCAGCTCGTTCAGGCGCTCGGCGTTGGGGAACTCGGTGACGGGCGGGGGCGCCTGGTAGCGGCCTTTGAAGATCTCTTGCAGGTACATCTTGGCCACGCGGCGGGCCGTGTCCTGCGTGTTGTGGTCGCTGTCGGTGTCGATCACCAGGCTGGACAGCACGCCCTGCATCTTGCCTTGCACCTCGTCGAGCAGGGCTTCGAGCTCGCCCGGTTCGATGAAATCGGCGATGTTGTCGTTGGCGTGGAAACGCCGCTGCGACTGGCGGATGCGCTCGCGGATCTTGACTGAGACGGGCACGCCGACATCGGCCTCAGGCTGGCTGGCGCGGTCATCGACCGGGGTGGAGGCGGGGGCGTCCACGGCGCGCAAAGGGGGAGAAATCATGAAACGGCTTTCGGTCCGGGGTTGATTCCCAAGAGCAGGCGCTCATCGTAACCGGCTTGACCGAGCCTTGCTTGGCATGTTGAGGGAACACTGCTTGAGCCGGGGGCCTGTGAGGCCGGCCTGCCTGTGGCAGACTGAATCGGTGTCCATGACCATCTCACTGTGCCCAAGATGATGATCCTGCGTGACTTTGATGCCTGAGCTCTCGCGCCAGACGCGAAGCGCCTTGTTGGTGGCGGTGATGATCGTCCACGCCGTGATTCTGTTTTCTCTGTTGACCTCGGTGGTGCCGCCCCCGCCGTTGCCCGCCGAACCGCAGGTGCTGATGGTGACTTGGCTCAAGGCGGAACCTGTGCCTGTCACCCCCAAGGTCCCCCTCCAAGCCAGACAGGCGCCGACGCCTGTGGTGCCCGCTCGCCAACGGCCGCTGCTGGCGCCCACGAGGGCCACGCCGAGCCCGATGACCGCTGTGCCGAAGCCACCCGATGCGGCCGTCTCGCCGACCACGCCGCCGCCGCCGACGTCCACACCGGTAGCTTCTGCCCAGGCGATGCCACCGAATGCGCCCGCCATCGAGGTCAAAGCTGCCAACTCACCATCTCCGCCAGAGGCGTCGCTGCCTCGTGAATTGGCAATGTCCGCCGTCGTGTATGCCTCGCCGCTGGACAGAACCTACCCGCCTGCGGCCATGCGCCTGGGCGAAGCAGGCACCGTCGTTCTGCGCGTGCTGGTCGATGCGCAGGGTAGGGCGGCGGAGGTGAACTTGGCGCGTTCTTCCGGATTTTCCCGATTGGACCTGGCCGCCACGAAGGCGATGCGCGAGGCCCGCTTCAAGCCCCACACCGAAGCTGGCGTGCCGCGTCCCTTCTGGGTCAACACACCTGTTACCTACGATTTGGGCGAGTAGCGTTGGTACAAGGCCGCAACGGCACCCTGCGGTGATTGCAAAAAAGGCCGCAGTGGCTAGACTGGGTTTCCCTCGTTTTCACGAGGCAGGAGACCTCCGATGAAGCGATCCACCGCGTGGCTGCCGATGTTGTCCTGTCTGACGGCCTTGCTGGCGCAGCCGGCCTGGGCCGTCTCCAGCGGCTTGGACCCGGTCGAGGCCGATGTGCTTCGGCGCATCAACTTGGAACGCACGGCGGTGGGGCTGGACGCCTTGCTGGAAGACCTGGGCCTGGATGCCTCGGCCAAGGCGCACGCCTTGGACATGTCCGACCATGCCTGCTTCGACCACGACAGCTGCGATGGCACGGCCTGGACCACGCGCATCGCTTCGCATTACCCGCTCGCCACCTCGCTGGGTGAGATCATCGCCGCCGGTTTTGCCATGCCGGAGGATGTGGTTGATGCCTGGATGAAAAGCCCGGACCACCGCGCCGACATCCTCAATTCGGCTTTCCAGGTGGCAGGTGTCGGCTGGACGGAGGCCAATGCCGGCGCGCCTTACGTCACTTACTGGACGGTCGATTTTGGCGGCTTGATGACGCCACAGACCGTGCCGGGCGTGGTGCCCGAGCCCAGCAGCGCGGCATTCATGGCCCTGGGCTTGGCTGGTTTGCTGCTTCTATGGAGAAGTCAGCGAACATACTGAGTGCCACGCGCCGCATTTGCCTCTAGGATGCGGGCCCATGAATCGCACTGAAGACAAGTCCCCCCACGGCATGCCTGCGCAGGCGCTGGCGGGCCTGAAAGTGATCGAGCTGGGGCAGTTGATTGCCGGCCCGTTCGCTGGCAAGACCCTGGCCGATTTTGGCGCCGAGGTCATCAAGATCGAACCACCGCCCACCGATGCCGGCCCGGGCGGCGACCCTCTGCGCCAATGGCGCATGCTGCACAACGGCCTGAGCGTGTGGTGGCAGTTCCAGAGCCGCAACAAGAAAAGCGTGGTGCTGGACCTGCGCACGCCTGAAGGGCGGGCCACCGTGCGCGAACTCATCGACCAGGCCGACGTGCTGATCGAGAACTTCAAACCCGGCACGATGGAAAAGTGGGGCATGGGTTATGACGAGCTCAGCCGCGGCAATCCCGGCCTGATCATGTTGCGCATCAGCGGTTACGGCCAGACCGGCCCCTACCGCGAGCGCCCCGGCTTTGCCGTGGTGGCTGAGGCCATGGGCGGCATGCGCTACCTCAATGCCGAGCCAGGCCGCACACCCGTGCGCGCTGGGGTCAGTCTGGGCGACACCCTCGCCGGTTTGCACGGTGCTATCGGCATCTTGCTGGCTTTGCAGGCGCGCCATGGCAGCGTCAGCGCCGAGGCGCCCAAAGGCCGTGGTCAGGTGATCGATGTGGCGCTGTATGAAGCCGTGTTCAATTGCATGGAAAGCCTGCTGCCCGAGTTCAGCGCCTTTGGCGCCGTGCGCCAGCCGGCGGGCTCGGCCTTGCCGGGCATCGCGCCCAGCAACGCTTACCCTTGCATGGACGGCATGGTCGTCATCGGGGGCAATGGCGATTCCATCTTCAAGCGCCTGATGTTGGCCGTTGACCGCGCCGATCTGGCCGAGGACACTGAGCTGGCGACCAATCCGGGCCGTGTCAAGCGCGTGGCCGAGATCGACGAGGCGATTGCGCAGTGGACCTCGCAACGGGCCGTGCAGGTGGTGGTCGACACGCTCAACGCGGCCAGTGTGCCGGTGGGCCGCATCTACTCTGCGCAGGACATCGCGACCGATCCGCACTACCGAGCGCGCGACATGATCCTGCCCGTGACCACGCACGACGGCTTGACGGTCGAGGTGCCGGGCATCATCCCCAAGCTCTCGGGCACCCCTGGGGCGATCACGCGCCGCGGCCCCACCTTGGGCGAGGACACCGATGAGGTGCTGGGCGCCTTGCCCAGTGCGGCTGCCCGCAAGGACGCTGTTTGACGCCGATCGAGGGCAAGCCCGCCCAACAGTTCGTGATGCTGGGTCAGCGTCGCTTCGGGCCCTTCTTCCTGGCGCAGTTCCTGTCGTCGGCCAATGACAACCTGCTCAGGTTCTCGCTGACCTTGCTGGTGAGCCTGGGCTGGCCCATGGGCGGCTTGGGCTTGCCACTGGGGTTGTCTGGGCCCTTGATCGGGTTGCTGTTCCTCGTGCCTTTTGTGCTGTGCTCGGCCGTGATCGGCCCTTGGGTGGATCGGCAGGACAAGGCTTGGCTGATCCGCCGGCTCAAGGGCGCCGAGGTCTTGCTCATGGCGCTGGCCGCTTTTGGGCTCTGGCAGGCGCAGGCTTGGGCCCTGCTGGGCAGCGTCTTCGGCATGGGCGTGTACTCGGCTTGCCTGGGACCGGCCAAGTTCGCTTACCTGCCGCAGGTGATGCGTGCCCGCGAATTGATGGGTGCCAACGGCCTGGTGATGGCCGGCCATTTCGCGTCGATGTTGCTGGGCCACGTGGCGGGCTTGACGCTGCTCGACCAGGGCTCCTCCGGCGCATCGTGGATCGCCTTGCTGTGTCTGGGGCTGGCTGTGTTGGGCTGGCTGGTATCGCTGGGCATGCCGGCCGCCCCATCGCCGCTCGCTGGGCAGTCTGCTGAGGGCAATCCTTTGGTGGGGCTGGCCCAGAGTCTGGAGGTGGCGCGGCGTGATCCCACCGTGTTCCAGGCCTTGATCGCCCTGGGCTGGATGTGGTTCATCGGTGCGTTTTACCTGTTCCAGTTCCCGGTGCTGGCGCGTGATGTGCTCGGTGGCTCGCCGTCGGTGGGGGTGCTGCTGTTGGCCGTGTTCGCCGGTGGTTTGCTGGTGGCCACCTTGTTCTGCGAGCTCATGTCCCGCCGCAATGTCGAGCTCGGCCTGGTGCTCATCGGGGCCATGGGCATGGGCTCATTCGGTGGCGACTTGTATTTCTCTACGCATGCCTGGCGCCTGGTGGCTGGGGCACCGGCCTTGAGCGTGGGCGATTTCTGGGCGCACGAGGGCAGCGGCCGCCTGCTCTATGACCTCTTTCGGCTGTCGTTGGGGCTGGGTCTGTTCGGGATGCCTTTGTACGCCTTCATCCAGTGGCGCGCGCAGCCCGGGCAGTGCGCTCGTCTGATGGCGCTGGGCAATGTCCTGAGCGCCGTCTTCCTGTCGGCGGGCTGTCTGGTGGCCGGCGCCTTGCTCTGGATGGGGCTGAGCCTGCCGCACCTGTTCCTGGCCGGGGCCGTGCTCAACACGGGTGCGGTGATCTTTTTCTTCGCGGCCATGCCCGAGGCCCTGGTGCGCCTGACCGTGATGGCGGTAACTCGTTTCTTCTACCTGATGCGCCTGCGCGGTGAAGCACAGTGGCCCATGCAGGGTGCGGCCCTGATGGTGTGCAACCACGTGACCGTGATCGACGTGATGTTCGTGGCCATGCTGGGCCCGCGTCAAGTGCTGATGCTGGTGGACCCCAAGGTCATGAAAACCAAAGGGCTGGGCTGGTTCTACCGACGCATCCCGGCGGTCGGTCTGGTCAGCGCGGCGGTCGACCCCGTGGCGCATGCACACGCCATCGATTGCGCGCGGCAGGCCCTGGACCATGGACAATTGGTGTGCGTGTTCCCAGAAGGCGCCATCACGCCGGACGGGCAACTGCACCCCTTCATGGACGTGGTGCCCGCCATCCTCGAGCAGCGCCAGGTGCCCGTGATCCCGGCCGCCCTGCAGAAGATGTGGGGCTCTTCTTTTTCTCGCATTGCAGGTGAACCCATGCGCAAGCCTTTCAGGCGCGGCATCTACAACCGAATCGGCTTTTTGCTCGGCCCGGCCTTGACCGCCAAGGAGGCCACCACCGAACGCTTGCAGGCAGAAGTCGCCCGCCTGCTGGCGGAGCCTCGGCCATGAGCCATTCACGGCAGTTCCAGTTGCTGGGGCAACAGCGCTTCGGCCCCTTTTTCCGCGCCTTGTTCCTGGGTTCGTTCAACGACGCGTTGCTCAAATACGCCGTCATCGTCTGGCTCACCTACAAGGCCCAGGTGCCCTGGCTGCCGCCTGCGCTGGTGGGCTCACTGGCCGGGGCCTTGCTGATCCTGCCGTCGGTGCTGCTGTCGGCCACCACCGGCCAACTGGGCGACCGCTGGCCGCTGCACACCTTGATGCGCCTGGGCAAAAACTTCGAGCTGGTGATGATGGCCCTGGCCGCCTGGGCCTTGTGGACCCACGAGGTCTGGACCATGCTCGCTTGCATCGTGCTCTCGGGCATCCACGTGAGCTGGTTCGCCACCTTGAAATACGCCTACCTGCCGCGCTACCTGGACCAGGACGAACTGGTGGGCGGCAACGGCATGATGGAGATGGGCATGTTCTCGTCCATCCTGCTGGGCACCCTGCTGGGCGGCATGCTGGCCGCGCCGCGCGATGTCCTGCCCGGCATGCCCGAGTGGGTGGCGCAAGGGCTGGCGCCGGCCCTCGTCGTGCTGCTGGCCATCGCTGGTCGCGTCGCGATCCAGAGCGTGCCGGCCGGCACCGCCATGGACCCGAGCCTGCGCATCAACTTCAACCCCATCACCGAGACCTGGCGCAATGTGGCGCGGGCAGGTGAGCACGGCGATGTGCTGTGGGCCATCCTGGGCATCTCGTGGATGTGGTTCTACGGGGCCTTATTCCTCACGCTGTTCCCAGCCATGACCCACGATGCGCTGCATGCCCAGCCCTCGGTGGTGTCCTTGCTGCTGGTGCTGATCTCGCTGGGCATCGGCGCGGGCGCGCTGAGTTGCGAACGCCTGGCGCGCGGGCGCTCACCCCTGGCCCTGGTGCCGCTGGGTGCCCTGGGCATGACGGTGTTCGGTGCCGACATCGCCCGGGTGCTGATCCACGTGGAGGTGCTGACCAATGCGCCGGCCGCCGGCTGGTCGCTGGTGGAATTCATGAAGCAGTCCGATCATCAGGTGCTGATGTTCGACCTGTGGTTGATGGCCATGTCGGTGGGCTGGTTCAGCGTGCCGCTCTACGCGCATGTGCAGGCCAAGGCCGAGCCGGCCTACCGTGCGCGGCTCGTGGGGGCGGCCAACATCATCAGCGCCTTGTACATGCTGGTCTGCGCAGGCTGGGCTTTCGCGCTGGGCGCGGCGGGCCTGAGCGTGGGGCGCATCATCGGCGCCACCATCGTCCTGCATGTGGTGGTGTGCCTGGTGGCCTACTGGCGCCATCCGCGCTGGCGTGAAGCGCTGCTTCAGTGGCGCAGCAAACCATGAAAGAGGGCCTGAACTGATGGATCGTTTGATGTCTCCTGCGGCCTTGGCGCGTTGTGTGCCCATGGCCTTGTTCATGGCTTTGCTGGCTGTGCGTGGTCAAGTGGCGGGCTGGTCACTGGATTGGCTGGATGCGCGTTGGGTTTATGGCGTGTCCGTGGTGGTGGTCGGGGCCAGCTTGGTCTGGTTCTGGCGCCGCTACGGTGAGCTGGCCGCCAGATTGAATTGGCGTGAATTGCTCCTGTCCGCGGCCGTCGGTGTGGTGGTGTTCTGGCTATGGGTTCGCCTGGATCACCCCTGGATGATGATGGGCGAGGCCACGGCCTCCTTCAAGCCCGTGGACGACGAGGCCCGCTTGATCTGGCCTCTGGTCGTCGTGCGCTGGATCGGCGCGGCGCTGATCGTGCCGGTGATGGAAGAGCTCTTCTGGCGTGGATTTCTGATGCGCTGGATCGACCAGCCCGATTTCCAGAAGGTCGATCCCCGCCAGGCCACGCTCAAGGCAGTGGCAGTGTCGACCCTGGTGTTCACGCTGGCGCACACCCAGTGGCTGGCCGCCATTGTTGCCGGGCTGGCTTACGCTTGGCTGTACCGCCGCACCGGCAAGCTGTGGGCGCCCATCGTGGCGCACATGGTGACCAACGGCGTGCTGGGCGTGTGGGTCGTGGTGTGGGGCAATTGGGAATTCTGGTGACCGTCATGAGCCATCCATCACCCTCATCATCCGGCCAGTTCGCCCTCATGAAGCAGCGGCGCTTCGCGCCCTTCTTCTGGACACAGTTCCTGGGCGCGGGCAACGACAACCTGTTCAAGTTCGCGTTCACCGTGCTGGTGACCTACCAGCTTCAGGTCGAATGGTTGCCGGCCAAGATGGCGGGGCTGGTCATCGGGGCGCTGTTCATCCTGCCCTTCGTGCTGCTGTCTGCCACCGCAGGGCAGTGGGCCGACAAGCACGACAAGGCGCAGATCATGCGCAACATCAAGGTGCTGGAGGTGGCCATCATGGGTCTGGCCGCCTGGGGCTTCTGGGCGCATCAGGTGCCCACCTTGTTGCTGTGCGTGTTGCTCATGGGCGTGCATTCCACACTGTTCGGCCCGGTCAAATATGCCTACCTGCCTCAGCACCTGAGCCCCCAGGAACTCACCGGCGGCAACGGCATGGTTGAGATGGGCACCTTCGTGGCCATCCTGCTGGGCAACGTGGGCGGCGGCCTGCTGATGGGCATGGGCGAGCAGGGCGGGCAGTACGCGGCGCTGTGCTGTGTCGCAGTGGCCGTGGTGGGCTGGCTGGTGTCTTTGAAGATCCCGGCCTCGCCATCGTCCGAGCCCAACTTGCGCATGAACTGGAACCCCTTGAGCGAGACGGTCAAGAACCTCAAGCTGGCGGCCGAGTACCCCAGCGTGTTCCGCTCGCTGCTGGGCATCTCGTGGATGTGGTTCTTCGGTGCGGTCTTCCTGTCGCAGTTCCCGTCCTTCGCGCGTGATGTGCTGGGCGGCGATGCACACGTGGCGTCGCTGCTGCTGGTGGTGTTTTCCATCGGCATTGCCACGGGCTCGCTGCTTTGCGAAGTCTTTTCCAACGGACACGTCGAAATCGGCCTGGTGCCCATTGGCGCGGTGGGCATGAGCGTCTTCGCCTTTGACCTGTTCCTCACGACCAGCGGCATGCAGCATGTGCCCGGCCAGGCGCTGGCCACGGCGGGTGAGTTCATCCAATCACCCAGGCACTGGCACGTCATGGCCGACCTGGCCTTGTTGGCCTTCAGCGCGGGCCTGTACAGCGTGCCCATGTACGCGCTGATCCAGCTGCGCGCCAAGCCCAGCCACCGCGCGCGCATCATCGCGGCCAACAACATCCTGAACGCACTGTTCATGATCGTGAGCAGTTTGGCGGCCGGCGCCTTGCTGTCCAGCGGTTTCTCGATACCGCAGGTGTTCGCGGCCACGGCCCTGCTCAATGTGGTGGTGGTGGGCTATGTGTTCTGGCTGATGCCCGAGTACATCATCCGCTTGACCATGCTGGTGCTCGCGCGGGTGATCTACCGCCTCAAGGTGCGCGGCGGCCACCACATCCCAACCGATGGGGCGGCCATCGTCGTGGCCAACCACGTGAGTTTTGTCGATGCCATCCTGATGGGCGTGATCAGCCCCCGACCCATGGTGTTTTTGATGGACCACAACATCTTCAAGAACCCGGCGTTGGGCTGGTTCTTCCGGTTGGTCAAGGCCATTCCGATTGCGCCGCAGAAGGAAGATCCGGTCGCTTATGAGCGGGCTTTCGAGCGCGCGCGTGAGGTGCTGCGCGAGGGGGATTTGTTGTGCCTGTTCCCTGAAGGCGCGATCACCAAGGATGGGCGCATGCAGCCTTTCAAGGGTGGGATCATGAAGATCCTGGAGACGGACCCGGTGCCGGTGGTGCCGTCGGCTTTGCACAATTTGTGGGGCTCGTATTTTTCGCGCATCGATGGGGCGGCGATGAGCAAGCCGTTCAGGCGCGGGGTGTTCAACCGGGTCGGGCTGGTGGTGGGGGCGCCCATCGCGCCTGGGGAGGTGACGCCGGATGCGTTGCAGGTGAGGGTGCAGGCTTTGTTAGATGAACCGTCGCCTTGAGGTGATGCGCGTCCTCGGTGGCCTCAGCTCCCAAAGAGCCGGCGAATAGCGCGCATCAGTTGCTCGCCTGAGACTTTCACCCGCCGCTTGACCACCCCCATCGCCACCCAGGCCGCGCTCCCGCGCACCTGCTCGATGATCCGCGTCTTGAACGCCATCCAGCGCGCATACAGCCGCGCGAACCAGGCCAGCCGCATCAGCGTTGGCTGCGTCAGCATGAACAGCCGCGCCGTGACCGCCGTGCCGCCCACCTTGGCCAAAATGATCAGCGTTAAACCAAGCGCTTTATGCCCGTGTGACAGCCAGTACAGCGCCAGGATCTTGATGGGCAGCAGGGTCAGCACCGGCACCAGGAAGAGCGCCAGCGCCGCATAGGGCGGCAAGGTGCGGATCAGGCCCTCGATCCAACGCAAACCGGGCAGGCGCCCGATGGCGGCCATCATGCGCGCCAGCGGCACCCAGCCCCATTCCTCGAACAGCAGAATCAGCGCCAGTGCCCAGGTGAACACCGCGCGAATAAAACGCCAGAGCCAGGAGCGCTTGATTTTGTTGTTCATGCCTTGCAGGATAAAAGCAAAGCGGCACGACTCAACAAGAGCAGGGCATCATGTTGCGCTGTTGTCCCGTAGCCCCTGGGGCACCATTACTTTGCCGTAGCTTTAGTCGATCACACAGAAAACGAGCCTCGGCCAACATGTCCGGGATCGAGGCGACCACTTCCAGGGACTGTTGTTCGTCGTCGGTGTGGCTGGCCTTGGCGCGCATCTCACGGTGGACCTTCCAGCGCGGCCAATCGCCCAACAGCAGGCCTTGCTCGTTGCCTGATCGGATCAGGTCGGCAAAAGGCATGCTGTCGTAGGCCTCGGGCGTGGCCGATGCCTGCTCCATGTAGCGCTTGAGCATCTTGTGGCTGAGTTCATAGGTGAACTCGAAACGCTGGATCAGGCCATCCCGGATTTGCGTGTCCGTGATGTCTTGCTCATAGCGGACCAGGCCTTCTTCCAGCCGGGTAATGGCTTTTTCAAAGGACGTGAGGTCAAGCGTCATCACGCGTCTCCATGAAGAATGGGTGCCGAATGCTCGCCATGCCAGTCAGCCTGGCCATTGTAGATGGCTGCTCAATCTACCCGCTGATCGATCGCCTAAACCCCGCGCGCCCGATCCTCGGCGAATTGCTTCTGGAACTCCCCAAAGCGCCCCTCGTCCAGCGCATCGCGCACCTCGCTCATCAGGTTGAGGTAGTAGTGCAGGTTGTGGATGGTGTTGAGCATGGGGCTGAGCATCTCGCCGCAGCGGTCCAGGTGGTGCAGGTAGGCTCGGCTGAACCCACCACCGCCAGGCCCACCCTTGCAGGTGTAGCAGGTGCAGGT
>CANBUA010000156.1 GCA_947372535.1 Burkholderiales bacterium | reverse complement strand
AGGAACAAGAAGCTGATGCGGCGCGTGTCGGTCGCATGCGGGATGGACGCCTCCAGCGCGCGCCCGGCGGCCCGGCGCCCGGCCGCATCGCCGTCGAAGCTGAACACCACCTGCTCGGTGAAACGGAACAGCTTGTGCACATGGTCGGCTGTGCAGGCCGTGCCAAGCGTGGCCACGGCATTGCCATAGCCCCATTGCGCCAGGGCGACCACGTCCATGTAGCCTTCGGTGACGATCACATAGCCCTTGTTCCGCAGGGCGGTGCGGGCCTCGTACAGGCCGTAGAGTTCGCGGCCCTTGCTAAAAACAGGCGTCTCAGGCGAGTTGAGGTATTTGGGCTCGCCCTTGTCCAGCACGCGCCCACCGAAGCCGATGACCTCGCCTTGTACCGACCTGATCGGGAACATGATTCGGTCGCGGAAGCGGTCGTAGCGGCGCTGGGGCGCCTCAGCGGTTGGCTGGGCGTCTTCCGGCACGATGACCAGGCCCGATTCCACCAGCAAGGGATCGTCGTAATCCGGGAAGACGCTGGCCAGGCCCTTCCAGCCTTCGGGCGCATAACCCAAGGCGAAACGCGCGGCCACTTCGCCGGTAAGCCCGCGGCCTTTGAGGTAGGACACGGCGCGCGGGCTGTGCTTGAGCTGAGCGCGCCAATTGGTGGTGGCTTTGGCCATCACGTCGGTCAGCGAGTTCTGCTTTTCCTTCTGCTGGCGGGCTTGCTCGCGGTCTTGCGGGCTGGCTTGTTCCTCGGGCACGGGCATGCCCTGGATCTGCGCCAGGTCCCGGATCGCCTCGACGAAATTGAGGCCACTGTTCTCCATCAGGAAGCCGATGGCATTGCCGTGCACACCGCAGCCGAAGCAGTGGTAGGTCTGGCGGCTGGGGCTGACGATGAAGCTGGGCGATTTTTCGCCGTGGAAAGGGCACAGGCCCTTGTAGTTGATCCCGGCCTTCTTGAGCGTGACATGGCGCCCGACGATGTCGGCAATGTCGGTGCGTGCGAGCAGGTCCTGGATGAAGGATGAAGGGATCACGTCGGTCAGGATACAAAGAAAACAGCCCCGGCGGTGCGGGGCTGTGAATCCGGATCGCCCATCAAGGGCGGCGAGCTCAGGCTCAGGCGCTCAGGGCAGCCAGGGCGCGGGTGGTGATTTCGTCCACCGTACCCAGGCCGCTGATCTTGCGGCATTGAGGGGCGGCGGCATCGCCTGTGGCGGCCCACTGGCTGTAGTAATCGACCAGCGGGCGGGTCTGCTGGTGGTAGACCTCCAGGCGCTTGCGGACAGTGTCTTCCTGATCGTCCACGCGCTGGATCAACTCTTCACCGGTCACGTCGTCTTGACCGTCCACCTTGGGCGGATTGAACTTGACGTGGTAAGTGCGGCCCGAGGCCACATGCACGCGGCGGCCGCTCATGCGTTCGATGATGGAATGATCGGGCACGTCGATCTCGAGCACGAGGTCGATCTTCACGCCAGCAGCCTTCATGGCATCAGCCTGGGGAATGGTGCGCGGAAAGCCGTCGAACAAGAAGCCATTGGCACAATCAGCCTGCGTGATGCGCTCCTTGACCAGGCCGATGATCAGGTCATCGCTGACCAGGCCGCCGGCATCCATGACCTTCTTGGCGGCCACGCCCAGGTCGGTGCCGGCCTTGACGGCGGCACGCAGCATGTCGCCAGTAGAGATTTGCGGAATGCCGAATTTCTGGCAGAGAAATGCGGCTTGAGTGCCCTTACCGGCGCCGGGAGCGCCCAACAGGATCAGTTTCATGTAGTTCCTCGGTATCCGATTGGCATCAAGGCGGCTCATGACCGGCCTTGACCCTCAATAAGCGCGTGAGGATAGCACGCGATATCCACCCTGAAGGCAGGGTTGCCCCCCGATGGTGCGTTGTCTGCACGCTGAGCTTGAGCAGCGGGAAGACCGGCGGCGAATGCTGCACGATTCACGCCAGCAAGGCGCGCACACGGGCCAGGTCTTCGGGGGTGTCCACGCCAGCACCCGGCGCCTGGTTGGTGACGTGAACGGCGATGCGTTCACCATGCCACAGCACTCGCAATTGCTCCAGCGACTCAATGCTTTCGAGCGGGCTGGCGCTCAGTTGCGGAAAGGCGCGCAGGAAGGCCGCGCGGTAGCCGTAGATCCCGACATGGCGCAAGGCTGGCGCATGCGCTGGCGGCAGGCTGGCCGGCTGTGGCCCATCACGCCACCAGGGCAGCGGGGCGCGGGAAAAATACAGGGCGCGCTGTTGTGCATCGAGCACGACCTTGACCACATTGGGGTTGGCGAAATCGGCCGCATCCTGGATGGGGTGGGCCGCCGTGCTCATCACGCACTCCGTCTGGCGAACCAGCAGGCGAGCGCATTCGTTGATCAGTTCTGGGTCGATCAAGGGCTCGTCGCCCTGGACGTTGACCACCAGGTCATCGCCGTCCAGGCCAGTGAGCCCGCAAGCCTCGGCCAGGCGGTCGGAGCCGGTGGCGTGGTCGGCTCGGGTCAGCACGGCCCGCACGCCGTGGCGCTCACAAGCTTCGACGATAGCAGGCGCATCGGCTGCGACCACCACCTGGCTGGCCTGGCTGAGCGCGGCTTGGCGCGCCACTCGCACGATCATGGGCAGGCCGCCAATGTCAGCCAGGGGCTTGTCGGGCAGGCGGGTGGACGCCAGCCGGGCAGGGATGAGGACGGAAAAGCGCATGGTGTTGTCAGCGTGTCATCAGGGCACCATCAGGGCGCAGGCAGCGGCATGGGCGCCGGCTCGGGCGTGTCCAGCGAGACGGCCTCGCTCTCCAGCATCACGGGGATGCCGTCGCGGATGGGAAAGGCCAGGCGGTCAGCTGGGCAGACCAGGGCGTGGCCATCCTCGCCGCGCAGCAGGGGCCCTTTGCAAACGGGGCAAACAAGCAGTTCGATCAATCGGGTGTCCATGTCGGCAAGTGTTTGGTTGGGTCGGTGAAAGAGGTGCCAAGCAGGGCCAGGCGCTGATCTAAAGACCGCCAGAAAGCGGGCTCGATCACCAGTTGCAAGGCCGCTACCCAGACCTGGGTGCCGGGCCGCTGTTGTGCCAGCCGCTCGGGCGTGAGTTTGACAGCGTCCTTCTCGGTCATGATGACATGGGCGATGCCGCTCGGCCAGGGCAAAGGGTCGAGCTTGTCGTGATCCGGCCGAGGGCAGGGGGTGAAGCTCAGGCCCTGCGCCCGCAAAGCGCGGAAAAACCGCTCGGGTTGCGCGATGCCGGCCACCCCCCAGCAGGTTTGCCCGTTCAGATCCGGTGCTGTGCTTGATTTGGGCAGCTTTTGCCACCAATCGCTCAAGGCCTGCAAAGGTGCTAGGCGCTTGCTTGAGGTATGCCCGGTTAGGGGGGTGCTGGCGTGCTCGGCGTTGTAGAGCACCAGTGGGGCGGCCACGCAAGTCGGGTGGGGCGGCACATCAATGGGCTCGCGCAGTGGTCCGGCCGGCAGCAGCCAGCCGTTGCCGGCGCCACGTTCGTCGAACACCACGATCTCGATCTGACGTGCCAACGCCAGGTGCTGCAGGCCATCATCGCAGACCAGGATGTTGACTTCAGGGTGCGCGGCCAGCAAGACCTCACCAGCCTCCGCCCGGTCTCGTCCGATGGCCATGACGCAGCCAGTGCGGCGCCAGATCAACCAAGGTTCGTCTCCGACGTCGCGTGCAGACAAGGCGGCGCTGGTGGTCTCGTCCAACAACAGTGGCGATGATTTCCGGGACTCATCACGACCGTGGCCGCGCGTGAGCACCCCGGGCGTCCAGCCACGTTCACGCAGGTGGGCCAGCACGGCCATCACGGCCGGGGTCTTGCCCGCGCCGCCAGCGATGCGGTTACCGACCACGATCACGGGCACAGGCAAGGTGCGGAAGGTGAGCCAGCCCCGTCGGTAGGCCAGGCGTCGCAGCGTCACGGCCAGGTGCAAGGCCGCTTGAAAGGGCCACATCAGCCAGGCGGCCGGCCCACGATGGGTCCACTGGCGCGTGAGCCAGCCTTCGAAGCCGCTCATGCCCATGCTAGCGCGGTGCTCAATCGATCAAGGGTTGGCGGCATCCTGAGCCTGCTGCCCTGCTTGCCCCGTCTGGCCTTGAGTCGCGAAGGTCAGCTGGGTCAGCCCGGCACGCCTGGCCGCATCCATCACGTTGATCACGCTCTGGTGGGTGGCCGTGGCATCGGCGGTCACGATGACCACCGTGTCCTTGGCAGCACCGGCCACGCGCGACAGGCTGGCGGTGAGCAGTTCCACACTGCGGCCATCAACCATCTCCTGGTTGACCATGTAGCGACCATCGGACGTCACCAGCACCACCAGTTCCTTGGGATGCGTTTTCGCCGCCTGGGCGCTGGACTTGGGCAGCGTGATCTTCAGTTCCGTGAACTTGGCGTAGGAGGTGGTCAGCATCACGAAGATGAGCACGACCAGCAGCACGTCGATGAAAGGGATCAGGTTGATCTCGGGCTCTTCGGTGCGGCGATGGCGGAAATTCATCGACATGTCGTGTGCCTTGTTCAAACGCGGATCAACGGCGGCCGTGGCTCAAGCGCAGCAGGTGCGGCACCAGGCGGTCGGCGGCTTGTTCCATCTGCAGCGTGTAGGCATCGGCCCGGGCGCGGAAATGCCGGTAGGCGATCAGCGACGGGATGGCCACGATCAAGCCAAAGGCCGTGTTGTAGAGCGCCACCGAGATGCCGTGCGCAAGGTCTTGCGGGTTGGCGCCGGCACCGCCGGTGCTGGCCCCAGAGGCACCAAAAATCTCGATCATGCCGATGACGGTGCCCAGCAGGCCCAGCAGCGGCGCCGCCGAAGCGATGGTGCCCAGGGCGTTGAGGTTGCGCTCGACCATGAAGGCCGCCTGGCGGCCCGCCGACTCAAGCGCGCCACGCATGTGCGCCTCGTTGGATCGCGGCTCGATCGCGGCGGACAGGCCGTGCGCCAGCACCATGCCGAGCAGCGAGTTGTCGGATAACTTAGTGATGGTGTCCTGCGAAGGCATGGCCGTGCGCGTGACAGAGATCACTTCCTCAAGGAGACGAGGGGGCGCCACGCGGGCGGCCCGCAGGCTGAGCGAGCGCTCGATGATCAGGGCCAGTGCCAACACCGAGCACAGCAGCAAAGGAACAATGGGCCAACCGGCGGCTTGTAAGATCGACAGCAACAGTCTCTCCCGAGGGGTCTGAGCAAGGGCCTTGGCGAGGCGGCGAAATTGCCCTCCACACCACGATCCGAAAGACGGCATTATCACGTTGAATGCGGGCATTGCCGGCCCGATGTGGCTGGTGTTGTCCCCAGCCTCGTGCGGCGTGGCCGTGTCGCAAGTCATCCACCGTTCCTGTGGATAACTTTGTGGGCAACCTGACGCTGACCATCTCTGTCCCCCGAAAAACATGCCAATTCCTTAGATTGCCTATTTTTTGTGCAAACAAATAGTCAATTAAATCAATTACTTATGACAATACATCGCCTCTTCAAGGCATTCATACCGATTTGCCCCCCTGTTGGCCGCTCCTGTGGACACCACTCCTCAGCATTGGCGCGGCTTGGCGGGCAGTTGGCGCTGTTTGAATCCGTGGGTTCGAACATCCGGTGGGGCGCCCATGCTTTGGCGTGAAGAGTCATCCCCGGGCGGCCAGGGACAACCGGGCGCGCGTGTCTGGACCGTTTCCAGCCTGGTACAAGCTGTGGCCGACACCCTGGCGGCGCGTTATGGCACTGTGGTCGTGCGCGGCGAAATCTCAGGTCTCAGCCGCGCGGCAAGCGGCCATGGCTACTTCACGCTCAAGGACGAATCGGGGCAAAGCAGCATGCGCTGCGCGATGTTCCGCCGCGCCTTGTCGCAGGTTGACTTCCCTCTGTCGGAGGGGCAACTGGTGGAGGCGCGGGGGCAGGTGTCCGTCTATGGCGCACGTGGGGAGTTGCAACTGGTGGTCGAGGGCCTGAGCCGTGCCGGGGCAGGGGCGCTCTACGAGCAGTTCCTCAAACTTCGCGCCCGCCTTGAGGCCGAAGGGCTCTTCGACCCGGTCCGCAAGCGCAGGCTGGCGGCGTTTCCCAGGCGCATTGCGGTGGTGACCTCACTGGCTGCGGCGGCTTTGCATGACGTGCTCACGGCCTTGAGGCGCCGGGCGTCGCATGTCGAGGTGATGGTGGTGCCTTGCGCCGTGCAAGGTGCCCAGGCACCGGCCCAGATCGTCGATGCGCTGGGGCAGGTGGCCTGGTGGCAACGCCAGCATCAGGACGACGGCTTAGGGCTGGACGCCGTGATCCTGTGCCGGGGCGGCGGTTCGCTGGAAGACTTGTGGTCTTTCAACGACGAACGCGTGGTGCGCGCGGTGGCGGCTTGTCCGGTGCCGCTGGTCTGCGGCGTGGGTCACGAGACCGATGTCACCCTGGCCGACCTGGCCGCCGACCTGCGTGCGCCGACGCCGACGGCGGCCGCCGAACTCATCGCCCGTGCCCGCGACGACGCGCTGGACGAACTCGACACCTTGGCAGCGACCTTGTCGAGGCGAGTCACGCGCCGCTTGGATCAGGACGCGCAGCGCATCGATCGACTGGGTCTGCGAATGGCCAGGCCCGCGCAGGTGGTCAGCGGGCATCGACAGCAATTGGCGCGTCTGGCTGTCAGGTTGGATGCCAGCGTGCAACAGCGCGTGGCATTGGCGCGACAGCACCTGCTCGCCCGGCCGGCGCACCTGCAACGGGCCATGCAATTGCGCTTGCAGTCCTTGCATCAGGCGCACACGCATGCCGGCCATCGCCTGGCCGCGTTGGATCCGCGCCAGGTGCTGGACCGTGGCTACGCCTGGGTGATGTCGCCCGATGGCCAGCCCTTGACCAGCGCCGCTCAGGTGGCGGCAGGTCAGCGCATCGTCGTGGAAATGCGAGATGGCCAGGTCGATGCCACAGCCAACGTCGTCTCGGCGCTTGATCGCCCAGCGTGAACCAAAAGGCCTTGGATACCACGCAGGAATCGCCCGGCATGCTGGTTTGCCCCAAGGCCTTGCCTACAATCGATCACATCCCAGCCTTTTCACCCACAAGGAAACTGCACCATGGCTCACACGCTTCCACCCCTGCCTTATCCCCAGGACGCCCTGGCTCCCCACATCTCGAAGGAGACCTTCGAGTACCACTACGGCAAGCACCATCAGGCCTACGTCACCAACCTGAACAACCTGATCCCAGGCACCGAGTTTGAGAACCTCTCGCTCGAAGACACGGTCAAGAAGTCCAGCGGCGGCATCTACAACAACTCGGCCCAGGTCTGGAACCACACCTTCTTCTGGAACTGCCTCAAGCCCAATGGCGGCGGCGCGCCCACTGGTGCATTGGCTGATGCCATCAATGCCAAGTTCGGCAGCTTCGATGCTTTCAAAGAAGCCTTCACCAAGTCGGCTGTGGGCAACTTCGGTTCGGGTTGGACCTGGTTGGTCAAGAAGGCCGATGGCTCGGTCGACATCGTCAACATGGGCCCCGCCGGCACGCCGCTGACCACGGGCGACACCGCCTTGCTGACCATCGACGTCTGGGAACACGCCTACTACATCGACTACCGCAATGCGCGTCCGAAGTTCGTCGAGGTCTTCCTGACCTCGCTGGCGAACTGGGACTTCGCGGCCAAGAACTTCGCCTGAGGCCGGGGCCTGCGGTGAGGGGTGTTGCTTTCATGCCGCACCGCAGCAACAAGCCGGGCCTCTGCCCGGCTTTTTTGTCGATCGCGGGGTCTGCCGTCACACTTCAATGGCTTGATGTGTCCGTGAGCGGCACAGGGTCACGGCAAGGCCCTGATTGGTTCGGTGATACAGTGGTGATGGTTTTATCCGACCCTTCCCGTCGCCGATGCTGGTGCAGTTAGCCAAAAATAGCTAACGCCAAGCTAGGCGGGTCGCAATCCGCCAACCGGTCAAGCCGTGTCGCGGAAGGTTTTTCAACCAACCAACATCCTGGGATACCTGGGAGCGAGGTGAGCGAAATGATGCAGCAGTTCAGGTCAAATTCGTACCTGTTCGGGGGCAATGCCCCTTACGTCGAAGAGTTGTACGAGGCCTACCTCGACAACCCCGGGTCCGTGCCAGACAACTGGCGTTCCTACTTCGATGCCCTCCAAAACGTTCCTGCCGTCGATGGCACCGATCACCGCGATGTGGCGCATGCCCCCGTGGTCGAGTCCTTCGCGCAGCGTGCCAAGGCCAACGCCTTCATGGTCAAGACCAGCTCTGCTGATCTGGCTGTGGCGCGCAAGCAGGTTCACGTTCAATCCCTGATCGCTGCTTATCGTTTCCTCGGCTCGCGCTGGGCCGACCTTGATCCGCTCAAGCGCCAGGAGCGCCCCAAGATCCCCGAGCTTGAGCCCACGTTCTACGACCTGACCGAGTCCGACATGGACATCACGTTCAGCGCCACGAACACGTATTTCACCAAGGGCGAGACCATGACCCTGCGCGAGATCGTGCAGGCCCTGCGAGAAACGTACTGCGGCAGCATCGGCGCCGAGTACATGCACATCACCGACCCGAGCGAGAAGCGCTGGTGGCAGGAGCAGCTGGAGAGCATCCGCTCCAAGCCCAACTTCAGCACGGACAAGAAAAAGCACATCCTTGAGCGCTTGACCGCCGCCGAAGGCCTGGAGCGTTTCCTCCACACCAAATACGTGGGGCAGAAGCGCTTCTCACTGGAAGGCAGCGAAAGCTTCATCGCCGCCATGGACGAGCTGATTCAGCGCGGTGGCGAAAAAGGCGTGCAGGAAATCATCATCGGCATGGCCCACCGCGGCCGCCTGAATGTGCTGGTCAATACCCTGGGCAAGGCGCCCAAGGACCTGTTCCAGGAGTTCGAGCACACCGCCCCTGAGAACTTGCCATCGGGTGACGTCAAGTACCACCAAGGCTTCTCAAGCGACGTGACCACCGAGGGTGGCCCGGTCCACTTGTCACTGTCTTTCAACCCGTCGCACCTGGAAATCGTCAACCCGGTGATCGAAGGCTCCGTGAAGGCGCGGATGGACCGCCGTGGCGACATCAAGGGCCTGCAAGTGTTGCCCGTGCAAGTGCACGGCGACGCGGCCTTTGCCGGCCAGGGCGTGGTCATGGAAACGCTGGCGCTGGCCCAGACCCGTGGCTATTACACAGGCGGCACCGTCCACATCGTCATCAACAACCAGATCGGTTTCACGACCTCCGACCCGCGCGACAGTCGCTCGACGCTGTATTGCACGGACGTGGTCAAGATGATCGAGGCGCCTGTGCTGCACGTCAATGGTGACGATGCAGAGGCCGTGGTGCTGTGCACCCAGCTCGCGCTCGATTACCGCCAGCTTTACAACAAGGATGTGGTGGTGGACATCGTCTGCTTCCGCAAGCTGGGCCACAACGAGCAAGACACGCCGTCCATGACGCAGCCGCTCATGTACAAGAAGATCGGCCAGCATCCTGGCACGCGCAAGGTCTATGGCGACAAGCTGGTGGGCGGCGGCACCTTGCCCCCGACTGGCCCGGACGACATGGTCAAGGACTACCGCGCCGCGATGGAGGCGGGCAAGCACACGGTCGATCCGGTGCTGACCAACTTCAAGAGCAAGTACGCGGTCGACTGGACGCCCTACCTGGGCAAAAAGTGGACGGACAGTGCCGACACGGCGTTGCCGCTGGCCGAATTCCGCCGCCTGGCCGAGCGCATCACCACGGTGCCTGCCAATTTCAAGCCGCACCCGCTGGTGCAGAAGGTGGTCGATGACCGCGCAGCCATGGGCCGGGGCGATGTCAACGTCGACTGGGGCATGGGTGAGCACATGGCCTTTGCCTCGCTGGTGGCCTCAGGCTACCCGGTGCGGCTGTCTGGGGAAGACTGCGGCCGTGGCACCTTCACTCACCGTCACTCAGTGCTGCACGACCAGAACCGCGAGAAGTGGGACATCGGCACCTACGTGCCCTTGCAGCATGTGGCCGAGAACCAGGCGCCTTTTGTCGTCATCGACTCCATCCTCTCTGAAGAGGCTGTGCTGGGCTTCGAGTACGGTTACGCTGGCTCTGACCCCAACACCCTGGTCATCTGGGAAGCCCAGTTCGGCGACTTCGCCAATGGGGCCCAGGTCGTGATTGATCAGTTCATCGCCTCCGGTGAAGTCAAATGGGGCCGCTCCAACGGCCTGACCTTGATGCTGCCGCACGGCTATGAAGGCCAGGGCCCCGAGCACAGCTCGGCCCGCCTGGAGCGCTTCATGCAACTGGCCGCTGACAACAACATGCAGATCTGCCAGCCGACCTCCGCCAGCCAGATCTTCCATGTGCTGCGCCGACAGATGGTGCGCATGTTCCGCAAGCCCCTGGTCATCATGACCCCCAAGTCACTGCTGCGGAACAAGGACGCCACCTCGCCATTGAGTGAGTTCACCCGCGGTGAATTCAAAACGGTGATCCCTGAGACCGACGAGACCATCGACGCGGCCAAGGTCAAGCGATTGATCTGCTGCTCGGGCAAGGTCTATTACGATTTGGTCAAAAAGCGCGCGGAGAAGAAAAACACGGACACGGCCATCATCCGCGTCGAGCAGCTCTACCCCTTCCCGCACAAGGCTTTTGGTGCCGAGGTCAAGAAGTATCCGCAGCTCAGCGAGATGGTGTGGTGCCAGGACGAGCCGCAAAACCAAGGCGCGTGGTTCTTCGTGCAGCATTACATCCACGAGAACATGGCCGAAGGGCAGAAGCTGGGTTACGCGGGCCGTCCGGCCTCGGCCTCGCCCGCCGTCGGTTATGCCCACTTGCACCAGGAGCAGCAGAAAGCCCTGCTGGATCAGGCCTTCGCCAAGCTCAAGGGCTTCGTCCTCACCAAATGAATTCATGCGGTCGCTGTGGTGCCGCATGACTGA
>CANBUA010000155.1 GCA_947372535.1 Burkholderiales bacterium | reverse complement strand
GAAGAAGGCCTGTTCCCGCATGAGAACGCGCTGAGCGACAGCGACGGCCTGGAAGAAGAGCGCCGCCTGATGTACGTGGCCATCACCCGGGCCCGCGCGCGCTTGCACCTGAGCTTCTGCCAGACGCGCATGTTGCACGGCCAGACCCGCTATCACATCAAGAGCCGCTTTGTGGACGAGCTGCCCGAGGCCAGCCTGAAGTGGCTGACGCCGCGCAACCAGGGCTTTGGCTCGGGCTTTGCCAAGTCGTATTCGGATGCCTGGTCGAGTGGCCAGGGCATGGGCTCGATGGTGGGGGCGGGGGCGCAGCCACGCCGTGCGGGAGGGGGGGCGGGCGCCTGGCAAGGCGGGGCCGGCAACTACAACCAGGGCGGCCAAGCCGGCCGTTCACGCGAAGACAACTTCAAGGACCTGACCGCGCCCATCCCCAAGGCCATGGCCCAAGCCAAGACCGAAGGCGGGCTGCATGTGGGTCAGAGCGTGTTCCACACCAAGTTCGGCGAAGGCGTGGTGCTGACGCTGGAGGGGCAGAGTGCCGATGCGCGAGTGCAGGTGAACTTCGGGCGCCACGGCACGAAATGGTTGTTGCTGAGCGTGGCCAAACTCACGCCGATCACCTGATCCGCTGGACAAGCCCATGGCGGCCATGCCACAAAGCGCAATGCCCATGCCTGGCTCGTGGCATAGTGCGTCGCTGAATCCATACCCCGTCGTGCTTCACCGGAAAGGGACACCATGAACATCCGTCACAACGCTCCTTCGATTTCTGCCCGCTCGCTGGTGGCTCTGGCCGCTGTGGCGGCCGGTGTCCTGGTTGCTGCCCCGGCTCAGGCCTACAAGTTCAATGCGCTCAGCGCGCTGCAAAACCAGGACGAGTTCCGCAAGCTGTCTGAAGACATCAGCGCCACCTTTGCCGACAAGCCGCAAGCCCCTGCAGGTGGCCTGGGCATCATCGGCTTCGACGTGAGCGCCACCGCGAGCGCCACGAGCATCGAAAGCGTCGACATCCTGAAGAAGGCCGCTGGCGGCCACAGCATCCCCAAGTCGCTGCCGACGCTCGGCCTGCGTGCAGAGAAGGGCCTGCCCTTCGACATCGACCTGGGCCTGAGCTACAACATGCTGCCCGGCACTTCGGCCTCCGCCATGAGCGGTGATGTGAAGTGGGCCTTCTGGGGCGGCGGTCTGGTCATGCCGGCCGTGGCCACCCGCGTGTTCTACACCAAGACCAACGGCCTGGGCGACATGAGCCTCAACAGCAAGGGCATCGAGCTGTCGATCTCCAAAGGCTTCCCGTTGCTGACCCCATATGCGGGCGTGGGCATCGTGGCCAGCAATGCTTCGACCAAGGGCGATGTCTGGAAGAAAGAGTCGTACAACCAGAGCCGCGTGTTCGCTGGCCTGAACGCCAACCTGCTGCTGATCAACTTCGGCCTGGAAGCCGACAAGACCGGCAAGGACAGCAATGTGAGCCTCAAGGTGGGCATGCGCTTCTGATGAAGCCAGCCACCGCCGCAGCGCGCCTGGCCGATCAGACCAGGCCGTTGCGGATGGCGTAGACCGTGAGCTCGGAGTTGTTGGTGAGGCTGAGCTTCTCCAGCACCCGGGCGCGGTAGACGCTCACCGTCTTGGGACTGAGCAGCAGCTGTTCGGCGATGTCCGACAGGCGCTTGCCCGAGGCGATCATCACCAGGGTCTGCAGTTCGCGATCGGACAGCTTCTGGTGGGCCTCTTCGGGGGCCGGGGTGGTCAGGTTGTCCACCAGCATCTGCGCCATCTCGGGCGTGACGTATTTCTTGCCTTGCGACACGGTGCGCACGGCCGCCACGATCTGGGCGGCGTCGCTGCCTTTGTTCAGGTAGCCCGAGGCGCCAGCTTTGAGGGCCCGCATCGCGTACTGGTCTTCGGGGTACATCGACACCACCAGCACCTTGACCGGGTTGCCCTCTTCCTTGAGCACATGCAACACGTCCAGGCCACTGCGCCCGGGCAGGTTGATGTCCAGCACCAGCACATCACAGCGCTTGTCGCGCAGCAGGGCGCGCAACTCGCCGTAATCGGCCGCCTCGCCCACCACCTCGATGTCGGCGGCATCGGCCAGCGTGTCGCGGATGCCGCGGCGGATCAGGGCATGGTCGTCGCAGAGAATGACTTGGATCATAGGTTGCCCCAGGAAGTGGGGTCGTCAGGGTCGCCATCGGGCCCGGCATCGAGGTCGGGCAAGAGGCGGTCAATGAAGCCATTTTCAGGGCCGGACAGCGGCACCGACAGGATGAGGCTGGTGCCAGCGCCGGGCGTGGAGCTGATGTCGACCCAGCCCCCGACGGTTTCCGCACGTTCGTGCAGGCCCCGCAGGCCAAAGGACCGGGTCTTGGCCAGGTCTTCGGGCTGCAGGCCACGTCCATTGTCCGTCACCTCGATGGACAGCACACCACCCGCTTGCGACACATCCACCGAGACCTTGGTGGCCTGGGCATGTTTGGACACGTTGGTCAGCGCCTCCTGCGCGAAGCGGTAGGCCACCAGAGGCACGCCCGGGGCCAACTGCAGGCTGTCGTGGCTGGTGCGGCACAGCACCTCCAGGCCGGTGCGCTTGCCGAAGCGGTCGGTCATCCACTGCAGCGCGGCCACCAGGCCCTGCTCCAGGATGGCGGGGCGCAGGTTGTGCATGATGCGCTGGCTGGCCTCGTGGGCATGGGCCACGGATTCCAGGGCCTGGTGCACGCGTTCGGCGATCTCGGGCGAGCCGGCGTGGCGGGCGATCCAGGCCAGGTCGAACTTCACGGCGGTGAGGGCGCCGCCCACGTCGTCGTGGATTTCGCGGGCGATGGCGGCGCGTTCCTGCTCGATGCTGGTCTGAAGATGCTGGGCCAGTTCGCGCAATTGTTGGCGGGAACGGCTCAGCGCCAGATCCGCCCGCTGCTTGGCGATGCGGGTGCGGTTGGCTTCGATGGCCAGCAGGGCGGCGGGCGCCAGGCGCGCCAGGTTGCTTTTCAGCAGGTAATCGTTGGCGCCATTGCGCATGGCCTGCACGGCGATGTCCTCGCCGATTTCACCCGAGACCAGGATGAAGGGCACCAGTTTGCCCATGGACCTGACTTTGTCCAGGGCGGCCAGGCCGGAGTAGCCGGGCAGGTTGTAGTCGGACAGGATCAGGTCCCATTCGCGTTCGAGGGCGGTGATCAGCTCGGCTTCGTTCTCGACGCGGACCAGATCGGCATCGATGCCGCCCCGCCGCAAATGCACCGCCACCAGGGCATGGTCCTCGTCGTTGTCCTCCAGATGGAGCACACGCAGGCGCACGGCGGGCAGCTTGGCGCCCCAGCCGGCAGGGTGGGGCGGGGCCGGATTCGCCGAGGCCGGAGGCAGGTCGTTTGCGGAGTCGGACACGGGCAGCCTTCAAAACGCGCGAATTACGCCACGTTTCCCCACGTGATCGTCTACACGAAAGCGCCGGAAAACCGAAAAATTCTAACAACCGGAGGAGGTGTGTCGCGCTCCGCAATCCCGACCTTCAGGAAGCGTGGAAATCAGCCGACAACCCGATGTGACCGTGCGGCGCCGCACGGCTGCCAGAACCCCAGCGCCAGAGTGGAGCCATGATGAGCTTTGAACACAGTGTCCCAGCAACCTCGCCAGAGATGTCCCTCCTGCGCGCGGCCGAGCTGCAAGACCACCTGATGACGGCGTCCAATGACCTGGAGCGCCTGCAGCGCCTGATCGACGACGCCTATGGCGTGCTGATGGACGGCTTCCATGGAACGGCGGGCCAGTTGGGCGAAGTGATTGACCTGGGGCATGACATCACGCCCCATCTGCAAGTCGTTCGGCAGACCTTGTTCAAGGCGGTGACTGCCCTGCAGTTCCAGGACATGGCCACCCAACTGATTGCCCACACCAACAAGCGCCTGCGCACCTGCGCCGACCAGATTGCCCGCGATGCGCTGGGCGATGACGACCCCGATGGCGCTGCGGTGGTCGATGACGAACCTTTGCGACCCAATCCTGTGACCCAGGACGAAGTGGATGCCGGATCGGTGGAGTTGTTCTAAAGGCGGGCTCCCACCTGCCGAAAACACGATCGCCAGCGCCAGTATTTCATACCGATTCAACAGCCCTAATGCCAATTCCGGAGAGCGACATGCACTCGATTCTTGCCGTCGATGATTCTGCGTCCATGCGTCAGATGGTTTCCTTCACCCTCAAGAGCGCTGGATACAACGTGGTTGAGGCCGTCGACGGCCAGGATGCCTACGAAAAGGCGGGGGGGCGCAGCTTCGATCTGGTGCTGACCGACCAGAACATGCCTCGCATGGATGGCATCAGCCTGACCAAGAAGCTGCGCGAGAACCCGCAGTTCAAGGCCACGCCCATCCTGATCCTGACCACCGAATCCAGCGACCAGATGAAGCAGGCGGGACGCGCTGCGGGCGCCACCGGCTGGCTGGTCAAGCCCTTTGATCCCAACAAGCTGATCGAAGTCATCCAGAAGGTGATCCGCTGAGCGGGCACTGCCCCCAGCCGACCCCCTCAAGCATCGACATATCAGGAGTGCGACATGGCCGAAACCAGCACCGACAACAGCTCCGCTGCAGGCATTGACCTCAGCCAGTTCTACCAGGTCTTCTTTGAGGAAGCCGGTGAGAACCTGGAGAACATGGAGCAGCTCCTGCTGGAGCTGGACATCACTGCGGCAGACGACGAAGAGCTCAATGCCATCTTCCGTTGCGCGCACTCGATCAAGGGTGGCGCCGCCACCTTCGGCTTTGGCGACGTGGCCGAGCTGACCCACCAGATGGAAACGCTGCTGGACAAGCTGCGCCGCCACGAGCTGGCGCCCACGCCTTCCATGGTGGACGTGCTGCTGCAATCCGGTGATGCACTCAAGGCCATGCTGGCTCGCCATCAGGGCGCAGGTGGGGGCGAGATCGACACCACCGAGTTGCTGTTCAACATCCGCGCCATGGTGGCCGGTGAAGCCCCTCCTGCGGCTGTGGCCGCCTCGGCGCCCGTTGCCGCGCCGGCCTCACCCGCACCGGTGGCGCTGTCCAGCGGCGGTGCGCCCAGCAGCGGCCAACGTACCGTCGAGCTGCGCGTGGGGCCTTTGAGCGAACCGGCTCAGGCCGACAACCTGCTGGACCTGTTCAAGGAAATCTCCGATCTGGGTGTCCTGTCGCCCTTGCCGGACGACGCCGCCTTGCCTCACGTGCGTCGCTTCAAGTTGGACACGTCCACGGCCGAATCGGAATTGCTGGACCTGTTCACTTTCCATGTGTCACGTGAGCACGTGAGCTTTGTGCCCATGGGTGGCCCGGCCGAAGCCGCCAAGCCGGTGGAAAAAGACCCGGGTTATGGCTTCTTCGAGCCGATCGAGCCGGCCGCATCGGCGCCTGCAGCGGCAGCGGTAGCTCCGGTGGAAAAGGGCTACGGCTTCTTTGACAACGCGCCTGGCGCCCCGTCGACCCAGGCCGCAGTGGCCTCCAGCGTGGCCGAGCCCGTGGCGCCCAAACAGGCCGCTGTGGTGGCGGCCAAGGCGGTTGCGCCCAAGGCCGACAAGCCCGCACAGGCTCTGGAAGCTTCGACCATCCGCGTGTCGGTGGAAAAGGTGGACCAGCTGATCAACCTGGTGGGCGAGCTGGTCATCACCCAGGCCATGCTGGCCCAGAACAGCCGCCAGCTGGATCCGGTGGTCTATCAACAACTGGTCACCGGCCTGACCGATCTGGACCGCAACACCCGCGACCTGCAAGAGGCCGTGATGTCGATCCGGATGATTCCGATGTCGACGGTGTTCAGCCGCTTCCCGCGCATGCTGCGTGACCTGGCCAACAAGCTGGGCAAGAAGGTGGAACTGGTCACCCAGGGTGAAGCCACCGAACTGGACAAGGGCCTGGTGGAAAAGATCACCGATCCGCTGACCCACCTGGTGCGCAACAGCTGCGACCACGGCATCGAAATGCCGGGCGACCGCCTGGCCCGGGGCAAACCTGAAGTGGGCACCATCACTTTGTCGGCCTCCCACCAGGGCGGCTCCATCGTCATCGAAGTGCGTGACGACGGCAAGGGCCTGTCGCGCGAGAAGCTGTTGTCCAAGGCCCGTGAGAAGGGCATCGATGCACCCGACAGCATGACCGACGCCGAAGTCTGGGGCCTGATCTTTGCGCCAGGCTTCTCCACGGCCGAGGTGGTCACCGACGTGTCCGGCCGCGGTGTCGGCATGGACGTGGTGAAGAAGAACATCACCTCGCTGGGCGGCACGGTGGAAATCGATTCGGCCGAAGGCTATGGCATGCGGGTGGCCGTCAGGCTGCCGCTGACCCTGGCCATCATGGACGGCATGAGCGTGGGGGTGGGCGAAGAGGTCTACATCCTGCCGCTGTCGTCGGTGGTGGAGAGCTTCCAGGTCAGCCCCGAGATGGTCAAGACCATCGGTGGCTCGGGCCGCGTCGTCGAGGTGCGCGAAGAGTACATGCCGGTGATCGAGCTGGAGAAGGTCTTCCAGGTGCCACGGTTCGACTGGGAGCACACCAGCGGGATCATGGTGGTGGTGGAAGCCGAAAGTGGCCGTGTGGCCTTGCTGGTGGATGAACTGCTCGGCCAGCAACAGGTGGTGGTCAAGAACCTCGAAACCAACTACCGCAAGGTGCACGACGTGTCAGGCGCCACGATCATGGGTGACGGCCGCGTGGCACTGATCCTGGATGTGGGCAGTCTGGTGCGCCGCTCTCGCCATTGAGGCGGGGTTTCAAGCGAACACGATACGGAGAACAGGCCATGGGCATGATGGAAAAGCTGGACGTGCAGACAGAACAGCTGGCACGCGAATACCTCACCTTTCGATTGGGGGATGAGGAGTACGGCATCGACATCCTGCGTGTGCAGGAGATCCGAGGCTACGAGAACCCCACGCGCATCGCCAATGCGCCGGACTTCCTCAAGGGGGTGGTCAACCTGCGCGGCACCATTGTCCCCATCGTGGACCTGCGGCTGCGCTTCGGTTGCAGTTCGGCGGAGTACAACAGCTTCACCGTGTCCATCGTCCTGCACATTGGTCAGCGCACCATCGGCACGGTGGTGGATTCGGTGAGCGACGTGATGGAAATCCCCGCCGAGGCCATCCGCACGGCACCTGAAATGAACTCGGCGATCGATGCGGTGTACATCCGTGGACTGGCCCAGGTTGGCGAGCGCATGGTCATCCTGCTGGACATCGAAAGCCTGTTGATGAGCGCCGACATGGCCCTCGTGGACTGAACTCCTGCTCGTTCGCGACAGGTCTCGACCGGCCCTGTCAGCTTGCCCCTTCGAGGCGCGATCCCCATTCGGTCGATCACAACTCAAGGAGCTTTGCATGAGCAAGCTGAAAAACCTGGCCCTGGTGGCCATCGCACTGAGCCTCGGCCAGGCCTGGGCTGCCGACGGCGGCGCCACGGAAAAAGATGCCGTGGCGATGGTCAAGAAGGGTGTGGCGGCCATCAAGGCCGGCCCCAAGGACAAGGCCTACGCCGACATCACGGACAAGGCCAACACGACTTACCGTGATCGCGACCTGTACCTGGTCGTGTACGGACTCGACGGCGTCGTTCTGGCCCATGGCGCCAACGCCAAGTTCGTCGGGCGCAACATGATCGACCTGAAGGACATCGACGGCAAGGCCTTCGTCAAGGAACGCGTCGAGCTGGCCAAGTCCAAGGGCACCTTCTGGCAGGACTACAAGTTCACCAACCCCGAGAACAAGAAGGTCGAGCCCAAGTCCATGTACTGCGAGCGTCTGGACGACGTCGCGGTGTGCGGCGGCATCTACAAGTGACCGAGCCCTGGTCGGCGTTGCGCGCCGGCCGCCGTCCTTGGAGGATGTGCCATGAAATTGCGAACCAGTCTGATGGTCGCGCCCATTGCCGTGAGCGTGGTGCTGCTGATGTGCCTGGCGGGCTTCCTGCTGGTCATCTCGGCCAACCAAAAAGAAGTCGATGCCCACTTTGCGGCCAGCCAGCGCCGCCAGGTCGGGCTGGATGAGGTCAAGCGCCACATCGGTGATGTGCATGTGGACCTGTATCGCACCGTGTCCCTGGTGGCCGGTTTGAGCGAGGCCGACGTCAAGCACCGCCGAGACGCCCTCCCGGGCAAGGCCCATGAGATCCAGCGTTCGCTTGAGCCGGTTCTGCCTGCGGACCTGAAGGCCTCCGCCGGCGTGATGGCCATGAGCAAGGCGCTGGACGACTTCGTGCACCATGCAGACGCCGCCATCGACCTGGCCACGGTGGACGCCAGCACCGGTGTGGCCGCGCTGCAGACCGCCGATGATGCGCATGGCCGCGTGCTGGCCGCCCTGGGGCTGGTGCTGGCGGACATGCAGAAGGCCGATGCGCGTGATGTGCAGAGCCTGGAGCGCAGCCTGCTGCTCAAGCAGGGCCTGATCGCTTCACTGGGTGTGGCTTCGGGGGTCTTTGCGTTTGTGTTTTCCTGGTGGATGCAGCGCCGCATCGTGGCCGACATCCGAGGCGCCGTGGACGCCGCCGACCATGTGGCGGAAGGGCATTTCGACCTGATCGTGCATGTCGATCGCCAGGACGAAATAGGGCAATTGCAGGCTGCTCTGGCGCGCATGGTGCGGCAGTTGTCCCAGACGATCAACACGGTGCAGATCGCTGCCTTGTCCATCGGACAGGCCTCCAGCGAGATCGCCACAGGCAATCAGGACCTGAGCAAGCGGACCGAGCACACGGCGTCCCAATTGCAGGCCACCGCGTCGTCGATGGACCAGCTCACGGGCACGGTGCGCCACACGGCAGGCGCCGCAGCCTCGGCCGACACCCTGGCCCACAGCGCCGCCGAGGCGGCGCGACGAGGTGGTGAGGTGATGCAGCAGGTGGTCCGCAACATGGCCGAGATCGACCAGGCTTCACGCAAGATCAACGAGATCATCGGCGTGATCGACAGCATTGCTTTCCAGACCAACATCCTGGCGCTCAATGCGGCCGTGGAAGCGGCCCGCGCAGGCGAACAAGGCAAGGGCTTTGCTGTGGTGGCGGGTGAGGTGCGTTCGCTGGCTCAGCGCAGCGCCAACGCAGCAAGGGAGATCAAGACCCTGATCGGCACCTCCACCGACCGGGTGGAAGTGGGCACGCGGCTGGTACAGGATGCGGGCCGCTCCATGGCGGACATCGTGGCGGGTGTCGAGCGTGTGACCCAGATCATCACCGAGATCACCGATGCCGCTTCGCAAGAGTCGGAAGGCATTGGCCAGGTCAACGGTTCGGTGGTGCAGCTGGACCAGATGACCCAGCAGAACGCGGCCCTGGTCGAGCAGTCGGCGGCGGCGGCAGAAAGCCTCAAGGAGCAGGTGGGCAACCTGTCGGAAGTGGTGGGGCGCTTCCGCCTGGCCGCGGTCTGAGGCTTCGGCCCTGGATCAGCCCTGGCTCAGGGAGGCGACGATGGCCTCGTCCAGCACCGGCATGGCCGCCTGCAGCGCCTGAAGCTTCTCGGGCGCCACCTCGCGCACCGCCTGCCCCCAGATGGGGTTGGGGAAGTGGCTGTCATCGGCAAAGCGCGCGATCACATGCCAGTGCAGGTGCGGCACCACATTGCCCAGGCTGGCCAGGTTGATCTTGGTGGGATGCAGGCCGTGGCGCAGCATCGTTTCCACCTTGGCCACCGTCTGCATCAGCAGGCTGCGGTCGGCAGGCGCCAGATCGGTCCACTCGGCCACATGTGCGTTCCAGATCACCCGGTAGAAGCCGGGGAAGTGGGCATCGGCCACGCGGATGACGCGCAGCTTCTCAGAGCGCCACAGCAGCAGGCCGCCGTCCTGGTCACACAGCTCGCAAGTCGTTTGGCTCATGGGTCTCACTGTCCAATGTGATGGCGCAAGTGCTTGGTCTTGATCGAGCGGGCACCGCAGATCCGGCTTTGCCGGTCTGCTGGTGCCGCCCCCTTGAGGGGGCGCGCGCAGCGCGTAGGGGGTGGGTCAAACAAGCACGCGCTCGATGCCACCGTTGTTGGCCTTGGCCACGTATTCCGGCATCCAGTTTTCGCCCAGGATCTGCTTGGCCATCTCCACCACGATGTAGTCGGCTTCCAGCAGGCCGTTGGCTGTGTCTTCGCCATAGCGGCTCAAGCCCTGCAGGCACGCCGGGCAGGAGGTCAGCACCTTGACGTTGTCCTTCTCGCCGATCAGGCCCTTGTCTCGCAGCTCGGCTTCGCCCTTGCGGATCTCTTCTTCCTTGCGGAAGCGGATCTGCGTGGAGATGTCCGGGCGGTTGACGGCCAGGGTGCCGGCTTCGCCGCAGCAGCGGTCTGACTTGATCACGCCATCGCCCACCAGGGCCTTGACGGTCTTCATCGGATCCTGCAGCTTCATGGGGCTGTGGCAGGGGTCGTGGTACAGGAAGGCACCCTTCTGGTTGGACAGGGTGATGTTCTTCTCGAGCAGGTACTCGTGGATGTCGATGATGCGGCAGCCCGGGAAGATCTTGTCGAACTGGTAGCCCTGCAGCTGGTCATAGCAGGTGCCACAGCTCACCACCACCGTCTTGATGTCCAGGTAGTTCAGCGTGTTGGCCACGCGGTGGAACAGCACCCGGTTGTCGGTGATCATCTTCTCGGCCACATCGAACTGGCCGGCGCCGCGTTGCGGGTAGCCGCAGCACAGGTAGCCCGGCGGCAACACCGTCTGCACGCCTGCGTGCCACAGCATGGCTTGCGTGGCCAGGCCCACCTGGCTGAACAGGCGTTCCGAGCCGCAGCCGGGGAAGTAGAACACCGCCTCGGTGTCGGCCGAGGTGGCCTTCGGGTCGCGGATGATGGGGACGTAGTCCTTGTCCTCGATGTCCAGCAGCGCGCGGGCCGTGCGCTTGGGCAGGCCACCCGGCATCTTCTTGTTGATGAAGTGGATGATCTCCTGCTTCAGCGAGGA
>CANBUA010000154.1 GCA_947372535.1 Burkholderiales bacterium | reverse complement strand
GCCACGGCCATGGTGGCCACGGCCACATGCTTCAGAGAAAATGTCATAGCTTCACCTTTGGTTGATTGGTTTCTTCTAGAGTAGAACTGCCTGTCGTGTGGCATTGGTAAGAATGATGCCCCGGTACTGGATCCACAACCCTAGCGTGGACCCTAAGTTCCCCCCGATTCACGGGGGGCCGGTTACAAACAGAGCGTGCTTTTGTGAACGATTTATCGGCGTTTACCACCATGGATAGAAGCCAGGCATCGCAGAAGTTGCAGATTTGAAGTTTGTCGGGCGCTTCTCCAGGAACGCTTGGACACCTTCCTTGCCATCGCCAATGCTCGTGTAGAACATGGACAGCGAATCGATCTTGTGCGCTGCCATCGGATGGGGCTGGGCCGAGTTGCGGTACATCATCTGGCGTGTCAGGGCGATGCCCACGGCCGAGCGCTCGGTGGCGATGCGCCGCGCGATCTTCATCGCCTCTTCCAGCAACTGCTCCGGGGCGACGACAGACTTGACCAAGCCGCCGCGCTGGGCTTCGTGGCCATCGAACACATCAGCCAGGTAAGTCCATTCCAGCGCCTGCGAGATCCCGACGATGCGCGGCAGGAACCAGCTGGAGCAGGCTTCGGGCACGATGCCGATGCGACCGAAGACAAAACCGATGCGCGCTTTTTCAGACGCGATGCGGATGTCCATGGGCAGGGTCATGGTGGCGCCGATGCCGACCGCCGCGCCATTGATCGCGCCGATGACCGGCTTCTTGCAATCAAAGATGGACAACACGACGCGCCCACCCGTGTCACGCACGCCATTGAAGATGGCCGGATCGTCCAGGCGCTCGGTCATGTCGGCCAGGGTGGGCTGCTGGGTTTCGTCCAGACCGAAGACATTGCCAGGCACGGTCAGGTCCATGCCGGCGCAGAAGGCTTTGCCAGCGCCAGTCACCACCACGGCACGCACGGTGTCGTCGTCGCTGGCGCGGGTGAAGGCATCGACCAGTTCGTTGGCCATTTCGACGGTGAAGGCGTTCAGTTGCTCAGGCCGGTTGAGGGTGAGCAGCAGGACGCCGTCGCTGTCCACTTGGTACAAAAGGGTGTTGTAGGTCATGCCAGATGCCTTCCAGGCGGTTGTGCAATGGATCGTTGGCGCGCGCGCATGTGGTCGATTGCGGCCAAGTAACGGGTGGGCGGTGCGATGCGGAGCTCGCGGCGCAGCTCGGCCAGGTCACGGGTGAGCAAGGCCTCCAGGGGCTGCACCGGCAGCCAGGCGGCGGCCTTGCCGTGGCGCCAGGCCTGCCAGACCGCGCCCAGCACGCCGGGGACCTTCATGCGGCGCTGCAATGTGAACGCGCCCAATAGCGCAATCACGGCAAAGCCGCGGGTGTATTGATGCGGGTAGGAAAAAGCCAGCACGCAGACCTCGCCCAGTTGGTCGCGGCCGTAACCGCAAAGCACATGGAAGAGGTCGTGCATGTCGCGCAGGCGGCGACCGATGTAGTGGCGGTCCGAGCCGTCGTCAGGCAAACCAACGCCTGCGCTCATGGAGATGTCCACCAGGCCTTGGGCCGAGAGGTTTTCCTCGGCCAGGAAGTCATGGTAGATGCGGCCAAAGCTGCCCACGGGCAGACTGCGCAGCCAATCGTGGCGGTTGAGCGTCTCCAGCAGCTTGTGGCGCTCGCGCAATCGCTCGGCACCCAACGGGTCGGCGCGGAAACGCCTCAGCAGCGCAAAGGGCGAACTGCCCTTGAGCGATTCAGTGAGCAGGAAAACCTGGCGCGTGTCCCCCGGGTTGTCGCGCAAGGCCGCCAAGGCGCGCCAGGCTTTGCCAAGCTCGACGGGGGTGGGCGGATCGGTGTCCAGGGACATGGCGCGTGCGTATATTGAGCTCAGAGGCGCAGGATTCAGGCAGCAGCCTGATCGTGCGTCGGGCCTTCGTGGCCACGCTCCTGGGCCAGCCAGAGCAGCACGGGCACGGTGCCGGGCAACACAGGCACCACCTCGACGGGCAGCGTCTGCCAGGCCATGGTCTGCGCCTCCCGCATGACGAAATCGCCTTGCCAGTCGTAGACCTTGCAAAAGTTCAGGCGCACGCGGGCATGCGGGTAGTCCATCACCTCGACTTGCCAGGGATGGGCCGCGCCGATGGTGATGCCGATTTCCTCTTGCAACTCGCGGCGAAGGGCCTGCTCGACCGTCTCGCCGGCCTCCAGCTTGCCGCCAGGAAACTCCCAGTAGCCTTCATAGACCTTGCCCACGGGACGGGAGGTCATGAGGAAGCGGCCTTCCCTGCCCTGCTCGTCACGCTCGACCAGCACCCCCACGGCCACCTCCACTGGCACGCGGTCGGTGGGCGGCATGACGTGGTAAGGCTTGGCCTCGGTGTGGCTCATGCGGCGGCTCCGGTGTCCTGGCGTCCGGCATGGTCCCGCGCAAATTGATAGGCCACGCGGCCAGAGCGCGAACCACGCTCGATGGCCCAGATCAAAGCCTGAGGGCGAGCGGCTTCGATGCCGGCAGCGCTCACGCCGAGCTGGCCCAGCCATTGACCCACGATGGTGAGGTATTCATCCTGGGTGAAGGGGTAGAAGCTGATCCACAGGCCGAAGCGCTCGGACAGCGAGATCTTCTCCTCCACCACCTCGCCCGGGTGCAGTTCGCCATCGGCGGTGTGCTTGTAGGTCTTGTTGTCCGAGTGGTACTCGGGCAGCAGGTGACGGCGGTTGGAGGTCGCCACGATCATCACGTTCTCGCCGCTGGCCGACACCGTGCCGTCCAACACCGATTTGAGCGCCTTGTAACCGGGCTCGCCCTCGTCGAAGCTGAGGTCGTCGCAGGAGACGATGAAGCGCTCGGGCCGGCCATCGACCAGCGAGATCAGATCGGGCAGGTCGACCAGGTCGGCCTTGTCGACCTCGATCAGGCGCAGGCCCCGGCTTGAGAAGGCATTGAGCCCGGCCTTGACCAGCGAGGACTTGCCCGTGCCGCGCGCGCCGGTGAGCAGCACGTTGTTGGACGTGCGACCGGCCACGAATTGGGCCAGGTTGCGCTCGAAGCGGGCTTTTTGCACCTCGACCTCGCGGATGTCGTCCAGGCTGATGGCGCCCACGTGGCGCACCGGCTCCAGCACCACGCCCGCATGCGGGCGCTTGCGGTAGCGCCAGGCCACGGCGGCGTCCCAATCGGGTGCTTGCAGGCCATGGGGCAGCAATTGCTCCAGGCGGTTCACGAGTTGCTCAGCCTTGGCGAGCAATGGTTGGAAGTCGATCGTCATGGCCGGGAGTTTAGAAGACGCCCGGGATCAAGCCAGCAACTGGCTGAGCGCGGCGTCGAGGTGTTCGGTGGGCAGGCGCTTGAAGCCGGTGCGCGCAAAACGGTGCAGGCGGCCCAGCAATACGCTCGTGGCCAGGGCCGCATGCGCCTGGGCATCGACCGTGGGTTGGACGGAGCCGCGCTCTTCGACCAGGGCCTTGTAGCTCTGGCGCAGCAGGGACTCCAACCGGTCGAAGCACTGGTTCATGCGCTGGACCAGGCGCTCATGCTCGAAGACCAAGGCATCGCCCACCATGACGCGGGTCATGCCAGGGTTCTTCTCGCCAAACTGGAGCACCACGGTCAGCACACGGGCAATGCGGGCGGCCGGGTCGGGCTCACGGTCGATGATCTGGTTGGCCAAGGTGAACACCGTCTGCTCGATGAACTCGATGAGGCCTTCGAACATCTGCGCCTTGCTGGCGAAGTGGCGGTAGAGCGCCGCCTCGCTGACCTGCACCTTGGCGGCCAGGGCGGCCGTGGTGGTGCGCTCGGCGCCGGGCTGCTCCAGCATGGACGCCAAGGCCTGGAGGATCTGAACCCGCCGCTCGCCCGGTTTGGGGCGTTTGCGGACCGGCGCGGAGACTGCTGTCGTGTCGGTCGTGGTGTCGTCGTTCATGGCGGCTCAGGGACGGGGGTCAAGCGCTCACAGGTTGGTGAAGCGCCCTCAACCGCCTGATTCTGGCACACACCCAGGCGGGCCTGGCCCGGTAGTGACCCGCCAACTGGGGGCCGTGCGGGTTGTGGGCCTGGTAGCCCTGCATCCACACGCCTTTCATGCCCAGCCCACGGATGGCGCGCAGGTTGGCCAGGGTGTCTTCGACCAGGATGCAGCGGTGCGCGGGCAGCTTCAAGCGCGCCAGCACGATCTTCATCATGCGTTTGTCCGGCTTGGGGCGCAGGTGGCCGAAGGTGCGCATGTGCTCGATGGCCACGATGCTCTCAAAGCAGGAGGCCAGGTCCAGGGCCGTGAGCACCCGCTTGGCGTAATCGGCCGGGGCGTTGGTGAGCAGGATCTTGCGGCCAGGCAACCGTTTCAGAGCCTGGCGGTCCACCGCAGGCATGTGCAGTTGCGCCTCCAGGCCAGGCAACTGGTGGGTCTGCGCCAGGAAGTGCGAGGCCCGGATGCCGTGGTGGCGCTCCAGGCCCAACAAGGTCGCGCCGTAGCGTTGCCAGTAGCCCACGCGCAGCGCGTTGGCCTCGTCGTGCGTCACTTTGACGTGCTCGACGATGTAGTCGGTCATCGAGCCGTTGAGGCGCCAGAACACCGCACGGGAGGCATCGTGCAAGGTGTTGTCGAGGTCGAACAGCCAGATCGGAGTCAATGGCTTCGGATCATGGTGCCGTAAGCCTGCTCGGTCAGGATCTCGAGCAAGATGGCGTGGGGCACGCGGCCATCGACGATGTGCACGGCGTTGACGCCGCTCTTGGCCGCATCCAGCGCGCCAGCGATCTTGGGCAGCATGCCACCCGAGATGGTGCCGTCGGCGATCAGCTCGTCGATGCGGCGCGAGGTCAAGTCGGTCAGGAGGTTGCCTTCCTTGTCCAGCACGCCACGGATGTTGGTCAGCAGCACCAGCTTTTCCGCCTTGAGGATCTCGGCCAGCTTGGAGGCGACCAGGTCGGCATTGATGTTGTAGCTCTCGTTCTTCTCGCCAAAGCCGATGGGGCTGATGACGGGGATGAACTGGTCGTCCTGCAGGGCCTTGACCACGCTGGGGTCGATGGCCTCGATCTCGCCCACCTGGCCGACGTCGTACTCCTTGCTGGGGTCGTCCTTGTCGAGCAGCTTGAGCTTGCGCGCTCGGATCATGCCGCCGTCGCGGCCCGTCAGGCCCACGGCCTTGCCGCCTGCGGCGTTGATCAGGCCAACGATGTCCTGCTGCACCTCGCCGGCCAGCACCCACTCGACCACTTCCATGGTCTCGTCGTCGGTGACGCGCATGCCTTGGATGAACTGCCCCTTCTTGCCGACCTTGTTCAATGCCGCGTCGATTTGCGGGCCGCCGCCGTGCACCACCACTGGGTTCAGCCCCACGAGCTTGAGCAGCACCACGTCCTCGGCAAAATCGGCTTGCAGGGCCGGGTCCGTCATGGCATTGCCACCGTACTTGATGACGATGGTCTTGCCATGGAACTTGCGGATGTAGGGCAGCGCTTGCGCGAGGATCTCGGCCTTGTCACGGGGCGAGATGCTGGCGAAGCTGTCGGAAGGTCCCGAAAGGGGATTGGAAGGCACGGCAGTCATGGCGGGGTGCGGGGGCAGGCGTTCAAAAGTTGCATTCTAGGAGGCGATGGCGACCAAGCTGGCGCTCATTTCGCCTTGAAAAGTGGGCAGGGGCCTCAAAATGAGGGGGAAGCCTGTCAACCGCCAGTGCGCATCGCGCGTCAAAGGTAGGTGGGCAGTCCCACTTACCCGGCCCGAGGGCCAAAGGAGAAGCTCGTGAAAAATCGCCTGTGGAAGAACCTGGTCACGCTGGGTGGCGCCGCCGTGATTGGTTTGACGATGGCCACCGCCGCCTGGGCGCAAGCCGTGGATGGTGAAGTCAAGAAGGTTGATGTCGAGGCAGGCAAGGTCACGCTCAAGCATGGCGAGATCAAGAACCTTGACATGCCCGCCATGCCGCAGATGAGCTACCGGGTGTCCGACCCCGCCTGGCTGAAATCCCTTCAAGTGGGTGACAAGGTGAAGTTCTCTGCCGACAAGGTCAATGGGCAGTTCACCATCACGGCGCTTGAAAAGAAGTAAGTGCACGCATACTTTAAATGACGTCGGCGTGATGCCGATGACGAAAAAAGGCCCTGAGTGTTCTCAGGGCCTTTTTTACTTGGATGACAGCGTGCGCAATGCCGCTTCTTCTTTGAGGTATGCGGCTGGGATTCAATGTAATGCAGCTGGCCGGGTAAGCCCGCCATAACCATGATCAACTTGTTACCAAATGATTAACATGTTCATGGGATCAGGAAGCGGTCAAGAACGCCCAAGATGACCGACGTCATGAGGGCATACCGCGCAAACTTGCCCACCGCCATGTAAGCCACACAGGGCCAGAAGGGCAATCGAAGCCAGCCGGCCACGCCGCACAGCGGGTCGCCCACCAGAGGCAGCCAGGACAGCAGGCAGGCCTTGGCGCCAAAGCGTGACACCCATTTCACGGCCCGCGCCTCGGCGCTGCGGCCTTGGAGTTGCGGAGCCATCTTGCCGGCCGCATGGCCCATCCACCAGGTGATTGCCCCTCCAAGGGTGTTGCCAGCCGTGGCCACCAGCACGGTAGACCAGAACAAGTCCGGGTGGGCCTGCACCAGGGCGGCCACCGCAGGCTCGGAGCCCATGGGCAGCAAGGTGGCAGAAACCAAGGCCACCAGAAACACCGCAGGCAGGCCGACCTGCGGCAGGGCCAGCCACGCCAGCAGCACACCCGCCGACTGCAATAACCAGATTTCCATGGGCATCATTGTGGCGTGCAGGCATGGCCGGCTGATTTTTGATGCCTTTTTGATGCCCGACTGGGCACTGCTGGCCTGCGCCCTGACCACGTCGATGGCGTGGCTGCTACATCGCTGGCTGGACCCAGTCAACACGGTGATGTTGTTCCCCCTGACCGTCGCGCTGGTGGCCAGCAGGCTAGGACGAAGCCCGGCCGTGTTGGTGACACTGGCGGTGTTCGGCGTGCTGGAGTCCTTGTTCCTCGCCTCGAACCTGACCTGGCTGAGGGATGGCGGCTGGTTTCCGCTGTTGATGAGGCTGGCCCTGTTCACCATGCTCGCGACCTGGAAGCGCGGCAGCGCCATGGTGGCCGAGCAACGCCGCCGCATCGACATCCCGATGACGGATATCGCTCGAGCCCATGGCCACCACCTTTTTCGTGGCGCGCTCGACCATCGTCGACGGGCCAGGCCGAAGGCGCGGCCACCTACTACAGCCTGCCTGGCAACCAGGTGGTGGAGTTGGGCACGCAAGTGATGCTGTGAGGTCGAGGAAGACCCGGATGGCGCATCTCGCTCAAGGCTCGCTAGAATCCATGCCCATGGACCGCTTGATCACGTCACACCCCGCTGGACAAGCCGCATCGCGGCCGATGCCAGCCTGCGCGTGCGTGATCATGTCGTCCAAATCCAAAAAACAACCGCTCGTCTGACCGGAGCAGTTGTTCCGTCCTCAGATGAGCGACGGAACAGCAAGGCTCAGACCCCCTCCATTTTTGCGCCCCTGCCCAGTCGCCCCGCTGAACGACGGACCTTCCCATCGGTCTGGTTCAACAGGAAAGACTTGCCTCATGTCATCGATATTTCATGGGATCTGGGTGGCGCTGATCACGCCGTTTCAACAAGACGCCATCGACCACGCAGCCTTGCGGCGCCTGGTGGCGCATCACAAACAGGCGGGCGTGCACGGCTTCGTGGCGCTGGGCAGCACGGGCGAAGCGTCCGCCTTGGACGAGGCCGAGCAGGATGCCGTGCTGGCCACGGTGCTCGATGCCGCCGGCGATGTGCCAGTGATGGCCGGGTTCTCTGACACGCACGTGGGCCGCTTGCACCAACGCTTGAAGGTACTCAACCAACTGCCCCTGGCGGGCGTGCTCAGTTCTGCGCCGAGCTATGTGCGCCCTTCACAAGCTGCGCTGGTCGATCACTTCATGCGCCTGGCCGATGCGAGCGTTGCCCCGCTGGTGCTCTACGACATCCCCTACCGCACTGGCGTGACGCTGTCGCTGGACACTTTGATGACGCTGGCCGCCCACGAGCAGATCCAGGCCATCAAGGATTGCGGTGGCTCGCTGGACAAGACCCAAGCCATGGTGGCCGATGGCCGCCTGGCCGTGCTGACCGGCGAGGACCACCTGATCTTCCATCACCTCTGCTTGGGCGCCCCGGGCGCGATCTCGGCCGTGGCCAATGTGGCGCCAGCGTCTTTGGTGGCGCTGTATGAGGCCTTGGCCGCTCAGCATCTGCACCAAGGCCGCGAGATGCACCATGCACTGATGCCTTTGATTCACGCCCTGTTCAAGGAACCCAACCCGAGCCTGATCAAAGCGGCACTGGCCGATCAAGGCAGGTGCCTTGAGGATGTGCGCCCGCCGATGCTGGCCGCCAGCGAAAGCGCCTGGGCCGCGCTGCGCCTCATCGACCAGGCACCGCAGACCGATCAAGGCCGAGGCGCGCCCCAGCCATTGGGACAAGTGGTGGGCGTGGCCCCGGCGATCACGGCCAGGAAGTCGGCCAGATCGGCCTGCCAATAAGGATAGGCGTGCTTGCCGCTGCCGCCACGGCAATAGCGGTGCGGTGAGCCGCTGGCCTTGAGTTGTTTGTGGAAGGCATCGTTGTAGGAGCCCACGCCCGCCTCCACGGGATCCGGCAACCCTGGGCCGCTGCCACCGCCCGAGTAGAGGCTCAGCTCGATCTGCTCGCGGCCATAAACCGGCGCCAGCGCATGAGGGTTGTGGCTGCGCCAGCCATCGGACGAATACGGCCCGTACAGGTCCTGCACATCGCGAGCGCGCCAGCCGCTGCCCTTCTGCGTGCCGGTGTAGGCCGCGCCCCAGCCCAGGGTCACCGAGTTGGCGATGATGATCTGCTGGGTGGTGAAATCCTGGATGTTGGTGGCCGCTGAAAAGCTGCCCACCCGCCCGAACACCTGCGGGAAACGACCGGCCATGGCCAGCGCACCGGTGGCCCCCATGGACAGCCCGGCGATGGCCCGGTCTTCACGCCGGGCCGTGGTCCTGAAGTTGGCATCGATCCAGGGCAGCAGCTCTTTCACATAGAAGGTCTCCCACTGCGGCTTGGCGCCGTTGGACGTGGCCTTTTGCCAGTCCACGAACCAGCAGGCCTTGCCGCATTGCGGGATGACCACAATGCCTTCGAACGGCGAGGCTTCGATGAGCGCTGCCGCATTGCCTTGGCGGATCCACGGCAGCGCGCCATCGAACGCATCGCCATGGCCGTGCAGGAGGACGAATACCGGGTAGCGGCGATCCCAGCGGCTGACATAGTCGGCCGGCAGGTGAATGGCCACCTGCACCGGCTCGGACAGGCCCGTCGATTTCAGTTGCGCCGCCCACAGGCGCGGGTTGTCGTCCAGCGGCTGCAGGCTGATCAGGCTCAGGCCGTTCGAATCCGGCTGAGCCAGCGCCAGCGCCTGTGCGTGAACCTGGCCCTGCGTGAGGACCAGCAGGGAGATGGTCAGCCAACTGGCGCGCGCCAGGCGGCGCAAAGCCCGATCAGCGTCATGAAACAAGGAGGACATGGCCTGACTTCCTGCGTGGATGGATGCCCTCCGTTTTTAATCCAGGAAATGCGCCGATCCAGTCTGGAAAACGCTATACTCTGCCTCCTTTTTAAGCAGCCCCGATCGCCCCCCCGCTCGGGGCTGTGGCGTCTTTGAACGCCCCGCCCTGCCTGTCGCCAACCCTTCGATCCAAACGCCTGACCGAGCCATCCACCGTCGTGAACATCGGCCCCCATGTCCTCCTGAACCAGCTGTTCGTCGCCCCCATGGCGGGGGTCACGGACCGCCCTTTCCGCCAGCTGTGCAAACGGCTGGGCGCGGGCTACGCCGTCAGCGAGATGGTGACCTCGCGCAAGGACCTGTGGCACACGCTCAAGACCTCGCGGCGCGCCAACCACGAAGGTGAGACCAACCCGATCGCCGTGCAGATCGCCGGCACGGACGCCGCCATGATGGCCGAGGCCGCCGCATACAACATTGACAGGGGCGCCCAGATCATCGACATCAACATGGGCTGCCCGGCCAAGAAGGTCTGCAACAAGTGGGCGGGCTCGGCCTTGATGCAGGACGAGCCCCTGGCGCTGGAAATCATCGAAGCCGTGGTGGCCGCCTGCGCGCCGCACGGCGTGCCCGTCACGCTCAAGATGCGCACTGGCTGGAGCGCCACGAACAAGAACGCTGAGCGTATTGCCCGCGCCGCCGAACAGGCCGGCATCGCCATGCTGACGGTGCACGGCCGCACCCGTGAGCAGGGCTACAAGGGCCAGGCCGAGTACGACACCATCGCCGCCGTGAAAGCCGCCGTGAAGGTGCCCGTGGTGGCCAATGGCGACATCACCAGCCCCGAAAAAGCCCGCGAGGTGCTGCGCCTGACCGGCGCGGATGCCGTGATGATCGGCCGCGCTGCGCAGGGCCGCCCCTGGATCTTCGGCGACATCGCCCACTACCTGGCCACCGGCGAGCTGCGCGCCCAACCCCTGACCGCCCAGGTGGGCCAATGGCTGCTGGAGCACCTGGACGACCACTACGGCCTGTACGGCGAGTTCGCCGGCGTGCGCACGGCCCGCAAGCACATCGGCTGGGCCGTTCGCGCCCTGCCCGGGGGCGAGGATTTCCGCGCACGCATGAACCTGCTCGACACCTGCGCAGACCAGGTGCGGGCGGTGACCGACTATTTCGACGAGCTGGCGGTGCAACACAGCCGCCTGCCCCTGAGCTGGACCGATGACGGCATGGATGCCGACCTCGATCCGGATTCGACGGACTCAACATCCAACCAGACGGAGCAGGCTCTCCTCCCAGCGGCCTGCCACGCACATTGACCATGAGCAAGAAGAACATCCAAGACTGCATCACCGACAACCTGGAGAGCTACTTCCAGGACCTGCGCGGCGC
>CANBUA010000153.1 GCA_947372535.1 Burkholderiales bacterium | reverse complement strand
GCATCGACCAGGCGCTCCATGGCGCCACCCGCAATGCCTTCACCATGCACCGCCGATGCGGCAGCCACCGACGGATCGAACACCGAATGGCCGCCCTGCTCGGACAAACCGGCAGATGACGATGATGGAGGCGACCCGGCGCTCGAACCGCCAATGCCCATCGCATGCGCCGCGCCCGACGAGGCGCTGGCCGACAGCGGCACCAGCTTGATGTCCTCCATGCGCACGACATCGTCGCGGCACACGATCAGGGCGAAGTGGATGACGTTCTCCAGCTCGCGGATGTTGCCCGGCCAGCTGTAGTTCAGCAACGCGGCCTGGGCCTCGTCGGTGATGACCACATCGCCCAGGTTCAGCCGTGGCCGATAGACAGCGATGAAGTGGCGCGCCAGCGGCACGATGTCGGCCGGCCGGTCACGCAAAGGTGGCAGGCGCACGGCCGCCACGCTCAAGCGGTAATACAGGTCGGCCCGAAAGTGCTGGGCTTCGACGGCCCGGGCCAGGTCGATGTTGGTCGCGGCCACCAGGCGCACGTCCAGCGGGATGCTCTTGCGCGAGCCCAGGCGCACCACCTGGCGCTCCTGCAGCACGCGCAGCAGCTTGACCTGCAAGGCCATGGGCAGGTCGCCGATCTCATCCAGGAACAGCGTGCCGCCGTTGGCCGCTTCGAACCAGCCCGAGCGGGCCTGAGAGGCGCCGGTGAAGGCGCCCGATTCGTGGCCGAACAGCTCGGCATCGATCAAGGATTCACTGAAAGCACCGCAGTTGACGGCGATGAAGGGCCCGCGCCGGCCACTGGTGGCGTGGATGTGCCGGGCGATCAACTCCTTGCCGGTGCCGGTCTCGCCGGTCACCAGCACGGTCGCTTCGCTGCGGGCGATGCGCTCGACGTGGTGCAGCAGGTTCAGGGAGCCCGGGTCATGGAAGACCAGCGCCTTGGCCCGGATGGACAACGGCGCCGTGGGCGATTCGGGCAGGGTGAGCAGCTTTTCCACGGTGGCGTGTGTCCGTCGTCTCAGCCGCGCAGCAGCGAGCGCACAACCACATAGGCCTGGGCCGTGACCTCGCCATCGTTGCGCCAGGTCAGCACCTGTTTGCCTTCGTACTGCAAGGCCTCGCGGGTCTGGATCAAATAAGGCGTGTCGTCCACCACGGCCGAGAGCGCGCCCTGCGAGACAGTCACGTTGATGCGGTGCGAGACAGGCGGCGCCGGCAGGCTCAACACAGCGCCGGGTGCCAGCCGCAGTTCATAGAACGCGTCGATGGCCCCGTCACCGGCTTGCTGCAGCGAACGCAGTTCGCCCTCGCCGGAGCCCAGGGTGGCGTGGCTGTCGGGCGAGACCGCGATGCGCACCACCGGCGCCTCATGCGAGGTCTCGACAAACCAGGACACCGACACGCCCAAGGCCTGAGCCACTTGCCACAAGGTCTTGATGCTGGGGATGCTTTTGCCTTGCTCGATCTGGCCCAGCATGGCCCGCGAGACGCCGCACTGGCTGGAGAGCTCCTCCAGCGAAAATCGATGCTGCTTGCGCAAATGACGCAGGTTGCGCCCCACGAGGGACGACACGGCCGAGTCATCAACCGCAGGCCGCGCGGGCGTCAGCACCGTGGCGCTCAAAGGCGCGGTCAAGGGTGCGGTCGAGGTGGGCAAGCTCGGTGTCTTGGCCCAGGCAGTCACGGCCGGTACCGGGTGAACCTCCTGATTCCATGCGCTGGCTACCGTGGTCATTGAGACATCCTTGTTGTGATGGGTTCGTGCGTCGATCAAAGGCGTCACCTTAGTCAGACCAGGGCCTCAACAGAACAACCCATTTCGCATGCCGTTGCTTGGTTTGCGCATGAAGACTGCGGCCAGGCATATGTGTTTTCCACAGGTTCGCATGCGCAAACATCGCTTCCCTGCGGCGGCCCGTGCGCCTTAAGGTCTGGGCATGATGGACACGCTCTACCCCACCCCGTCCCGCCGCCGCGCCAGCGCCCATGAGCCGCAGGTGCGCGTGCTGATCATCCCCGGCTTGCGCGACAGCGGCGAGGCGCATTGGCAGACCTGGTTGCAGACGCAATACCACGATGCGGTGCGCGTGCAGCAGGCCGATTGGCACACGCCAGATCTGCCCACCTGGGCCGAGCAGATCACCCGCACCATCGAGCGCCATGGCCCGCACACCCAATGGGTGGCGGTGGCCCACAGCTTCGGCTGCCTGGCCTTGGCGCACCACCTCGGGCAGTTCGCGCACACCGGCCACAGCATCGCTTCGGCCTTGATGGTCGCGCCCGCCGATCCGGTCAAGTTCCAGCTGGCAGAGCAACTGCCCAAGCAGACCCTGGGCATTCCCGCCACGGTGATTGGCAGCCAGGACGACCCATGGATGCCCCTGGAACGTGCCCGCCATTGGGCCGAGCGTTGGGGCACGCGTTTTCACAACCTGGGCGATGTCGGCCACATCAACACCGAATCGGGGTTCGGCCCCTGGCCGCTGGCACGCATCAAGGTGGACCAGCTCATCCGTCAGGCGCAATTGCGCCTGCGCCTGAACCGCAGCAGCCTGTCATCGGACACCGGCGAGACCTTCTACCCGCCGCCCATCCGCTTTCCACATCACCACACGAAAGGGCCTGACCATGGCTAGCCTTCACCTGGGCGACATCGCCCCCGACTTCGAGCAGGACTCCTCCGAAGGCCGGATTCATTTTCACGACTGGCTGGGCGACAGCTGGGGCGTGTTGTTCTCGCACCCGGCCGATTTCACGCCGGTGTGCACGACCGAACTGGGCCTGACCGCCAAGCTCAAGGACGAGTTCACCAAGCGCAAGGTCAAGGCCATCGCCCTGTCGGTGGACACGCTGGATTCGCACAGCCGCTGGATCCCCGACATCAACGAGACCCAGAACACGGTGGTGAACTTCCCCATCATTGCCGATGGCGACCGCAAGGTGTCCGAGCTCTACGACCTGATCCACCCCAACGCCAGCAGCACGTTGACGGTGCGCTCGCTCTTCGTGATCGACCCGGCCAAGAAGGTGCGCCTGATCATCACCTACCCGGCCAGCACGGGCCGCAATTTCGACGAGATTCTGCGTGTGATCGACTCGCTGCAACTGACCGATCGCCACAGCGTGGCCACGCCCGGCAATTGGCAAGATGGCGATGATGTGGTGATCGTGCCCTCGCTGCAGGACCCCGAAGTGATCGCGGCCCGCTTCCCCAAAGGCTACAAGGCCGTCAAGCCTTACCTGCGCCTGACGCCTCAGCCCAATCGCTGACGTGACATGGGCGGCACTGGGCCGGGCGTTCAGTGCAGCAAGCCATAGAGCCGTTCCGGCGGTACCTTCATGTTCAGGCTGGCCTGGGTCTCCAGGCCGATGATGGCGTACTGGCTTTCCGCCGTGCGCCTGAGCGTGGTCTGGACCACCGGTGCGCCCGCGCTGTTGGTCACGCTGGCCGCGATCGGCGCGCTGGCGTGATCGCCACGCCGGACCACCACGGCGATTTCACCCGAACGCAGGCGCACGAAGTTGCCTGGCGGGTAGATGCCGAACTCCTTGATGATGGCCGACGACATGGCGCCACCCCTGTCCTCCTGGAACAGGTCGCGCGCGGCCTGCTGTACGGTCATGGGCGGTCGGTAGCTGCGTGGGCTGATCTTGGCCATGTAGACATCGGCATGGTGAAGCGCCTGGGCCATGAGCGCCACGTCGCTCACCTGCGCCGGGTAACCCGAGCCATCGGTGCGTTCGTGGTGCTGGGCCACCGCCGTCAACCAGTCCGCGTCCCTCACGCCCGCCGCTTTGAGCAAGGCGGCCGAGCGTGCGGGGTGGTCATGGATCTGGCGCCGCTGCGTGAGCGAGGGCGCGCATTCCTGAGCCGCCATCTTGTCCTGCTCGTCGATGCAGGCGCAGTTCATCGTCAAGCCGGCTTTGACCAGGGTGAGGATGCTGGCATCGCCCCATTGGAGCCGCCGCGCCATCAGGCAGGCTGCCACGGCGCTGTAGAGACCATGCGGCACGCTGTAGAAGGCATTGGGGTGGCGCTCCTGGCGAATGGCCAGGAAGATGGCCACATCAGAATCGCGTGCGACCAGGTCGATCACATCCTGAGCCAGCAGCGTCATGTGCGCGGGGAAATCTGGCTCGTCGGGGCAAGCTCGCAGCAGAGTATTCAAGCGCCAGAGGGCGCGCTGCCACAGTTGCAGCAGGTGCACAGGCACAGGTTCCGAGGCGGGCGCCTTGTGGCGCAGGCTCAGGCGGTGGTCCACGGCATCGAACTCCTCGCGGTCCACATAGACGCCCCGGTCCAGCAGGGTGAACAACTGGTCGTCATTGCGCAGGCGGTAGCCGCAGGACAGCAAGAGCAACCCGCGCTCGTCGCGCACGTTCCAGGGCAAGGCCACCCCGACGTGGAGCTGATCCTGGACCAGTTTGAGCAAATGCATGGCGCGCCCCTTTCTCTCAAGAGACTGCGGACGACTGAACGGCGCCCATCCCATCGGCCGATTGTTGACCTCCCACCGGGCTTGCCCATCCCTAGGTCTAGGGAGCCCGGCGCCACCATCCGTGACAGAGTTCACAAGCCGCCGTCTGAAGTTCGCAGCCCTGGCAACTCAGGCTAACCCGCGTGTCCCCCTGTCATTTCTCCGTTTGTCCACGAAAAGCCCCCCGATAATGATGGGCATGCGGGGAGGGGGACACAGAGCCCGCAAAGGAGCTCCGGTGCCACGGTGCCGGCCCTGGGAGGTCGATCGTTCAGGCTGTGTCCGCCACGGAGTTTCCAGCCATGACCCTGCCGAACGGGCGCCCAGACACCACCCAGCCGGACCCTCAGGTCCACACCACACATTGGCACCTGCCGCTCATCTGGCTCATGGCCCTGGTGCTGCCGGTGGCCGTGCTCCTGATGAAGCAGAACCTGATGGCCTCCTTCGGCCAACGGCCCCTGCTGATCCTGTTCATGTTTCCCATCGTGGTGTGTGCTCTGCTGGGCGGCCTGGGGCCTGGTTTGCTGTCCACCCTGATGTCGGCCCTGCTCACCGCTTATTTCCTGATGCCGCCTTTTCACAGCCTGGTCATCGACAAGCCTGGCGAGCTGATGCTGTGGAGCATGCTGCCGGCCAATGGCCTGGTGGTGAGCATCCTGAGCCACCTGGTCTGGCGCTCGCGCAACGGCGCCGTGGCACAGGACGCCAGGCTGGCTGCGACGGAAAGCCGGCTGCACCACAGCGAAACGCTTTTCCAGGCCACCTTCGAGCAAGCGGCCGTCGGCATTGCGCTGGTCGGCCTCCATGGGCAGTGGTTGAGGGTCAACCAGAAGCTGTGCGACATAGCCGGTTACAGCCATGAAGAGATGCTGGCGCTGACCTTCCAGGACATCACCCACCCCGAGGATTTGCAAACCGACCTGGGCCTGATGCAGGACGCGTTGGCTGGCCATATCGACACCTACGCCATCGAAAAACGCTACCTGCGTCGCGATGGCAGCCAGGTGTTCATCAACCTGACGGTCTCCCTGGTGCGCCAATCCGATGGCTCGCCGGACTACTTCATCTCCATCATCGAGAACATCCAGGCACGCAAGCAGGCCGAGGCCCAGGGGCAGCAGGCGCAGCAACACGCGCTGGCGGCCCAGCAGCTGGCCTTGCTCCAGGCCCAGAGCGAGCAGGCCGAACAACGCAAGCGCCTGGAGACCCTGGGGCTGCTGGAGGCCATCGCCGAGAGCTCGAACGACGCCATCTTCGCCAAGGACCCCAACGGCCACTACGTGTTCTACAACCGCGCAGCCTGTCAGCAGATCGGTCGCGCCAAAGAGCAGGTCATTGGCCGCAGCGATGCGGAGCTGTTCAGCCCCGACGTGGCCGAGCGGCTCAGGGCCAATGACCTGGCGACCTTGGCCGGCAGCGGACCTCAGCGCTTCGAGGAACACCTGCCCAGCATCAAAGGCACACGCATCTGCGTCACGGCCAAAGGCCCGTTGTATGACAGCGAAGGGCAGGTGATCGGGCTGTTCGGTGTCGCACGGGATGTGACCGAGACACGGCGGGCCGAACGTGCGCTGCGCGAGAGCGACGCGCATTTCCGCACGGTGGTGTCCGTGCTGGGCGATGGCATCGTGGTCATCGACGGCAGCAGCGGCAAGGTGATCAGCTGCAACCCGGCGGCCGAGCAGATCATCGGCCTGTCCGAGCAGACCTGGAAAGACGGCAACAGCGCCCTGGCCCCTGGATGGACGCCCCTGCGCCCCGATGGCAGTGTGATGCCACTGGCGGAGGTGCCCAGCTACCGCGTACTGGCTGGCGAAGGCCCGCAACGCGATGTCTTGCTGGCCATTCGCCACGAGGTCCATGGCCTGCGCTGGTTCCTGGCCAATGTGCAGCCCGTGCACAGCCCAGACGATGGCCGATTGATGACGGTGGTGGCCTCATTTGCAGACGTCACCCAACGCAAGCTGCTGGACGATGAGCTGGCGCATCACCGAAATCGCCTGGAGACCCTGGTGGCCGAACGCACCAGCGCCTTGCAAGTGGCCAATGATTCGCTCGAAGAGGCCGCGCGCTTCAACCGCACCATCACGGACATGCTGCTGGGGCCGGTGTCTTACTGGGACAGCGAGTTGCGCTGCCAGTTCGCCAACCGAAAGTTCCTGCAGTGGTTCGACAAGACCACGGACCAGGTCTTGAACCAGCACATCACCGACATCTTCGACGACGAGTTCTCGGCCTTCCTGCTGCCCAAGCTGGCGGCCACCCTGACCGGACAGCATCAACACTTCGAGCGCAAAGGCATGGGCCGAAACGGCAAGCCCTTTGTGCACCAGGTCCACTTCGTGCCCGATGTCGGGCCGGACCGTGTCCGTGGCATCTACGGGATGGCCTTTGACATCACCGCCATCAAGCTGGCCGAGGCCGAACTCAAACACGTCAACACCGCGCTGGAACAATCGCGTGACGAGGCTCAGGCCGCCAACCAGGCCAAGAGCGCCTTCCTGGCCAACATGAGCCACGAGATCCGCACGCCCATGAACGCCATCATCGGACTGACCCACCTCATGAGCCGTGACGCACGGGACGGTGTCCAGCGCGAACGCCTGGGCAAGGTCGATGGCGCGGCGCGGCACCTGCTGCACGTCATCAACGACATCCTGGACCTGTCCAAGATCGAGGCGGGCAAGATGGAGCTGGACGACACCGAGTTCTCGCTGGACGAGTTGCTCTCGCGCGTCTTCGAGATGGTGACGGGCCAGGCCCGCGAGAAATCGCTGGAGCTGGTGCTGGACACCGATCACCTACCCGGCCGTCTGCGGGGTGACCCGACCCGTTTGTCGCAAGCGCTCATCAACCTGCTGACCAACGCCGTCAAGTTCACCGAGCATGGCTGGGTGCGCTTGCGCGGCGAGGTGCTGAGCACCGAAACGCGGCGCTTGCAGGTGCGTTTCGAGGTGCAGGACACAGGCGAAGGCATTGCCCTAGAGCGGCAGGCCGGTCTGTTCAACGCCTTCGAGCAGGCTGACAACTCAGCCACCCGACGCCATGGCGGCACGGGCCTGGGTCTGGCGTTGACCCGGCACCTGGCCACCTTGATGGGCGGCCAGGCCGGTGTGATAAGCACGCCAGGCCAGGGCAGCACCTTCTGGTTCACCGCCTGGCTGGGCCAGGCTGCAGAGGCCGGCCAGGATGCCGCACCCATCCCGCTCGATGGCCTGCGCGTGCTGCTGGTGGACGACCTGCCCGAGGCCCGCACCGCCCTGAGCGATCGCCTGCAGATGCTGGGCATGCACGTCGATGCCTTGGCCAGTGGCACCGCAGCCGTCGAGCGCGTCGAGGCAGAGATGGCCGCCGCCCGCCCCTACGACGTGATGCTGATCGACTGGCGCATGGGCCCGCCCGACGGCATCGAGACGCTCCGCCTGCTGCGGGACATCATGGGCGCCGGCATGCCGCCCAGCATCCTGGTCACGGCCTTTGACGACCCGATGATGTGGGCCCAGGCCCGCACGGTGCAATATGACGCCGTGCTGGTCAAACCCATCACGGCCTCAGCCTTGCACGACACCCTGGTTCGCACCTTGCGCAAACAACAAGGCGCCGTCCCGTTGGCCAGCCCCACGCGCCAGGGCGAGGCCGAAGCCATGCTGCGACGCCGTCACGCCGGGCAGCGCGTGCTGCTGGTCGAGGACAACCCCATCAACCAGGAGGTGGCCACCGAACTGCTCAGCTCCACTGGACTGATCGTCGAAAGCGCCGACGAGGGCCTGCTGGCCGTGGACATGGCGCTTTCACGCAGCTACGACGTGGTGCTGATGGACATCCAGATGCCGCGCATGGACGGATTGAGCGCCGCACGCAAGATCCGCGAGCGCATGGGCCGTGGCTTGCCCATCATCGCCATGACGGCCAATGCCTTCATCGAAGACCGCGCGGCCTGCCTGGAGGCCGGCATGAACGACCACGTGGCCAAGCCGGTGGACCCGGAGCTGCTGTACTCGACCTTGTTGCGCTGGCTGCCCTTGCGCGACAGCGCGGCTGGCCAGGCCGCATCGGCCACGGCTTCAGCGCAGACCTCATCGCCGTGGAGCCCGGGGCCCGCGCCGGTGGTGCTGTCACTTCAGGAGCGACTGGGCCAGGTCCCGGGCTACGACATCGACCAGGCCTTGCGCCAGGCCGGCGGCCACCTGCCCATCCTCCAACGCGTGCTGGGCAGCTTCATCAACTCCTACCGCGAGGGCGAAGCCGTCCTGGCGCGAGCCGACCCGCAGGATGCCCAGGCCTTGTGGTCCGCCCGGAGTCATTCGCTGCGCGGGGCTTGCGCCGTCGTGGGCGCGCGCCAGATGCAGGAAGCGCTGCTGGCCTTCGAAGAGGCCTTGCACGACACCCAGGACATCGCCTCGCTGGCTGCCCAAGCCCGCCGCCTGAACGACGACCTGGTGATGCTGGTCGCACGCCTGGAAGCGGAGCTTCAGCGCTGACCGGCATGCAGTAACCTTGCGCACCCCCACCTTCGATCCAGCCCCTCCAGGAGACTGCGTGAAGTTCAAGTACGCCATCGAAAATTTCAGAGCGATCGCCATCCTGTTCGTGATGTGCTCGCACCTCACGTCCTACCGCTACGCTGGCGATGTGGGCAATGCCATCTTCTTCTTGTTCGGTGGCGGCACCATCTGGTTCATCTTCATCTCGGGCTACCTGTTCGCCCACATCGAGTTCGGCAAGTACCACTTTGTCAGCTACATGAAAAAGAAGATTCCGTATGTGGTCGTGCCCTACCTGGTGTTCTCGACCCTGGCGATCGCCGCAGGCATCAACTACGCCCATCCGCAACTGCTGGGCCTGAGCAACTGGGGGTACGTGGGCTGGTCACTGTTGGTCGGTGGTGCTGTCATTTACCCACTGTGGTTCATCCCCATGATGATCCTGTTCTACCTGGCCTCGCCGCTCATCTACGCCTCGCGGCACAGCAAGGCGCTCTACGTCATGGCCGCCGGGTTCATCGCCTACAGCCTGTACTTTCCCAGGCCGGTGCTGAACCTCAATCCTTTTTTATCCTTCCCTTATTTTCTGGGCTACTACCTGCTGGGAGTGCTGGCCGCCGTGAACGCCAAGGCCATCGACCGGCTGAGCACAGGCGCGTCGCTGGCATGGATCGCCCTGGGCCTGGTCGTGTTCCTGGCCTCAGGCTTTTTCTACACAGGCTTCGACCCAGGCGCGAGTTTTTTCAGAGATGCCGGCCAACTGGGGCACATGCAGCTGGGCAAGCTGGGTTTGTTGATCGCCGTGTTCCTGGGTTTTGAGAAGTTCTTCAACCAGCGCAACGCGGTACTGAGCTACATCGCGGGCATCAGCTTCGGCCTGTTTTTCGTGCACGGCCTGTTCATGGGCTCGTTCTCGAACATGTCGATGCACCTGGATTTCTCGAACGACGTCAGCATGATCTTGGCCGAGGCACTGGTGGTGATCCCTTCGGCCTTCCTCACTGTTTTCCTGATCAAAAAGCTGCTGGGCCGAAGGAGCCGTTATGTCATCGGTTGCTAACCGCCTGACCTCGTGGGTGCTGATGCCCGTCATGCTGGCCTGGGCAAGCCTGGCGCAAGCCAAGCCGCTGTACATCTTTGTCGTGGGCGAATCCATCGCGTCCAACTGTCATGAGCACCCTTACCCCGCTGTCAAGGGCGTGTACCAGATCGGCCTGGATGGCGTGGAGAAGCCCGCGGCCGATCCGCTGGACTGGGCCGATTGCCGGCGCGGCTCGACCTGGGTGCCGCTGGGCCGCCAGTTGATCGAAGCCGGCATGGCCGACAAGGTGGTCTTCATGCCCATCGGCCTGCAACAAACCAAGGCCAGCGACTGGCAGCCTGGCGGCAAGGCCTACCCCAAGCTGAAGCAGGCCCTGGCCTTGATCAAGCAACGCGGCCTGCGCTTTGATTTTGCATTTTGGCAGCAAGGCGATGCCGACATCGGCGGCAATGCCCCGCGCTACACCCGCAGCTTGCGCGTGGCCATGCACGAGATCGCGCAAAACGTGTCCATCCATACCTGGTTGATCGCCCACCAGTCGAGTTGCCATGGTCGGGCCGATCCCAAGATCGCGCAGGCACAGTCCTTCGCGGCCATGAACTACCTGATGAACCATTTCCCTGGCCCCGACACCGATGCGCTAGGCAGCGCTGATCGCTTCGATGGCTGCAACCTGAACCAGGCCGGTCAGGAAAAAATGGCCCGGGCGTGGTTGGTCGCCATGCAGGCCGCGCAGGCCGACAGCGTGAAGGTGCAGAAAGAATCGCTGCTGTACTACTTCAAGTAAGCAGCGCCTCGCGCGGCCTCAAAGCGTCTCATGACGAGCCGCGTCGATCGTCGAGATGGCCAGCCGGGCCGTCTTGCGCACTTCCGGGTCGGCATCGGCCAACGCCGCCTCCAGCGCGGGCAAGGCTGAGCGATCACGGATCTCGCCCAGCGCGATGACTGCCTCTTTGCGCAAATTGACGATGCTGTGCTGAAGCAG
>CANBUA010000152.1 GCA_947372535.1 Burkholderiales bacterium | reverse complement strand
CCGAAGTACGCCACGATCTGCGGACGTTGCGTGAGCAACCTTTTCGGCACGGGCGAGCACCGCGTCCACGCCTGACCTGATCCATTGATTGACTGATTCACGTACACATGGCCACCAAGAAAAAAGCAGCCTCCTTCGCCAGCCTGGGCCCCTGGCTGGGCATCGCCATCATCGTCATCCTGCTGGATCAGATCAGCAAGGTGGTCACGCTCAGGGCCTTTGCCCTGGGGGATTCGCACCCCGTCACCAGCTTCTTCAACCTGGTGCGCGTTCACAACCATGGCGCGGCCTTTTCCTTCCTGGCCAATGCGGGGGGCTGGCAGCGCTGGTTCTTCGTGGGCCTGGGTGCGGTGGCGGTCAGCTTCATCATCTACATGCTGCGCCAGCATGGCGGCCAGCGCATGTTCTCCTGGGCGCTGACCCTGGTGATGGGCGGTGCCGTCGGCAATGTGATTGATCGCCTGGTGCACGGTTATGTGGTCGATTTCCTGGATTTCCACTGGACCTGGCTGGCGCCCGTGTTCCCGGCCGGTCATTTCCCGGCCTTCAACATCGCCGATTGCGCCATCACCATCGGTGCAGCCCTGCTCATCCTCGATGAGTTGCGAAGGGTGCGCCGCAGTTGATCCTCCCCTGAACTGGGGGGTGGTTTGTGTGAATTAGTTGCGTCCAGCTCGAACCTGGCTGCGTAGAGGTGTTGGGGAAGCGCTTTCAAACGAGCGTTTTCTTTTTCAAGAAACAAACCTCTAGCTAGGAGTTCGAGATGAAATTCAATACTTTGGCGACAGCCGCCTTCGCGGCCTGCCTATTGTCTGCGGCGGCCGTGGCCCAGGCGGAAACCTTGGTCGGCCTGACCGTTGACCAGAAACTGCTGACCGTTGATTCGTCCAGCCCTGCCAATGGCAGCTTGACGAGCATCAGCGGACTGCTGGGCGGTGAGCGCCTGCGCGCCATCGACCTGCGCCCCACGACCGGCGTGGTTTATGGCTTGAGCGACCTGGGCAACCTGTACCAGCTCAATGCCGCCACCGGTGTGGCCAGCGGCCGCCTGGCCCTGTCACAGTCGGTCACTGGCACGGCCATCGGCTTTGACTTCAACCCAGCGGCCGATTTGTCCAACGCAGCGTCAGGTTCCTTGCGCCTGACCAGCAACGCCCGCGAGAACTGGGTCATCAACGTGGCCACGGGCACCGTGACCGTGCAGACGGCTTTGCCGGTGGGCGCCAGGGTGGTGGCCTCGGCCTACACCAACAACGACGTCAACCCGGCCACCGCCACGGTGCTCTATGGCATCGATTCGAGCACAGACTCGCTCTACAAGCAAAACCCACCCGCCAGCGGCGCGCAGGAACTGGTGGGCAGTCTGGGCGTGGACACCTCGGGCGTGGCAGGCTTTGACATTTCGGCCTCTGGCGTGGGTTACGCAGCCCTGACCGATGCCGACACCGGCCAATCGACGCTTTATCGCATCGCCCTGAGCGGCCCGGGTAACCTGGCGACCTCGCTGGGTGCCTTTGGCCTGGCGGGCAACACCGCAGCCGTGGGTTCGATCATCGGACTGACGGCCCTGACGCCTGCAGTGCCCGAGCCTTCCAGCATCGCCCTGGTGCTGGCTGGCTTGGCCCTGGTGCCTTTGATGAAGAAGCGCCTCAAGCCTCAGCAAGGCTGATTCAAAAGCGTCCCCGGGGTCCTTTGGGGCCCCGGCCAAACGGCGGCTGCCCGCGCCAGTAGCGGATCACCAGCCAGCCGCCGAGCATGCCGCCCAGATGGGCAAAGTGGGCCACGCCCATTTGAGTGCCCGTCACCCCCAGGATCAGTTCCAGGCAGCCATACAGGGCCACGAAGTACTTGGCCTTCATGGGGATGGGCGGGATCAGCGGCATGATCATGCGGTCCGGGAACATCATCCCGAAGGCCAGCAGCAGTCCGAACAAGCCGCCCGACGCGCCCACCGTGGGATTGCCGATGCCCGTGGTGGCCGCCATCACCAACTGGCAGGCCGCCGCCGTCAATACGCTGACGCCGTAGAACTGCATGAAACGCTTGCGGCCCCAGACGATTTCCAGCTCGCTGCCGAACATCCACAGGCCCATCATGTTGAAGAACAGGTGCGTCCAGTTGCCATGCATGAAGGCATAAGTGACCACCTGCCAGGGCATGAAATTGGGGCTGTCCAGCGGCCACAAGGCCAGCAGGCCGTTCGAGAGGCTGTCACCCAAAGCGGTGTCGATGCAGAAAAGCGCCACATTAAGCAGCAGCAGCGCCTGGGTCACGGGAGGCAAAGGAGGCATCTTGGCAATGTCATCTGACGGAAAACACAGACCTCATCATAGAGCCCACGTCAAAGGCCAAAACCAAATGTTGTCATGTTGCCGACCCTGTTTTGCTGGTACGGTCCTCGCTAGTGTTGATGCATTGATCGCTCAGATCGGAGTTCACGGCCATGTCACTGACTTTTCCCAACCTCACCGTCGTCACCCACCCACTGATCCAGCACAAGCTCAGTTGGATGCGGGCCCGCGAAACCGGTACCGACAGCTTTCGCCAATTGCTGCGTGAGGTCAGCCTGTTGCTGGCCTACGAAACCACCCGCGCCTTGCCCACCGAACTGGTGCCCATCCAGACGCCCGTGATGGCCATGGATGCGCCCGTGATCAGCGGCAAGAAGCTCTGCCTGGTCTCCATCCTGCGAGCGGGTAACGGCATGCTGGAGGGTTTTCTGGACATCCTGCCGCTCGCGCGTGTCGGCCACATCGGCCTGTACCGTGACCCTGAGACCCTCTACCCCGTGGAGTACTACTTCAAGGTGCCCTCCGATGTGGCCGAGCGCCAGGTGCTGGTGGTCGATCCCATGCTGGCCACGGGGCATTCGGCGGCGGCGGCCATCACCCGGCTCAAGGCGGCCGGCTGCCGTCAGATCACCCTGGTGTGCCTGCTGGCCGCGCCCGAGGGCGTGAGCTGCCTGGCCGAGGCGCACCCGGACGTGCCGGTGTTCGCGGCTGCGCTGGACAAACGCCTCAACGAGCACGGCTACATCGAACCGGGCCTGGGAGATGCGGGCGACCGGCTTTATGGCACCAAATGAATCCCAACAAATGCGGGGGAAAGTCACGTTTCACGGCGGTTTGACGACGGGCTGAGGGGCCGACACTGGGCGATGTGCGAGCAAGGTATGTCCTTGCACTTTTTCATCAGGAGCGCCGCCCCATGTCATGGTTCGCCAATCTAAAACTGCTGCCCAAGCTGATGCTGGCCTTCTCCTTGGTGCTGGCACTGACCACTGCGCTGGGGCTGTTCGCCAAACATCAGTTGTCGGTGGTCAACGAGGCCTCGACCGACATTTCGTCGAACTGGATGCCCAGCATCGAGGCCATCGGCCGAGTCAATGCCGCCATCGACGACGTCCGGATGGCCGCCTTGTCGCATACCCTCGTCAGCGACGATCCGGGCAAACGGGCCATGGAGGCTGACCTAAAGCGGGCGATCGATCAACTGGCCAAGAGCCAGGACAACTACAGCAAGCTGATCTCTAGCCCACAGGAGCAGGCCACCTATGACGCCTTCAAGGCGCAATGGGCAGCCTACGTGGCGGTGCAAAATCAGGTGCTCCAGCTTTCGTCCATCGGTGAGACCGAACAGGCCCGCCACATGGCTCTGGGCAAGGGTCGCGAGGCCTTTGACCAGGCGGCGGTCGTGCTGGACAAGCTCATCGCCCTCAACCACGACGGCGGTGTCGGTGCCAGCACTGCAGCCAATGACATCTACCAGATGGCCTCCTGGTCCATCCTCGCGGCCATCGTCGTGACCGTGGCCTTGGGCCTGGGTCTGGCCTTTGGGATGGGCCGCGCCATCGCCGGCCCTGTCAAGTTGGTGGTGGCAGTGCTCGACAGCGTCTCGCAAGGCGACCTGACCCAGAAAGTGCGCCACGACCGTGGCGATGAACTGGGCGACATGCAACTCGCCTTGGGCCACATGATCGACGGTTTGTCCACCATGGTGTCGGAGGTCCGCGCGGGTGCTGATTCGGTGGCCACCGCCTCCTCGCAAATCGCCCAAGGCAACCGCGACCTGAGCGGCCGCACGGAAGAGCAGGCCTCCAGCCTGGAGGAGACAGCAGCTTCCATCGAAGAGATGTCGGGCACCGTGCGCACCAATGCGGACAACGCACGCCAGGCCAACCAGTTGGCCAGCGCTGCGTCCACCGTGGCCACACGTGGCGGGGAAGTCGTCACCCAGGTGATCGGCACCATGAACGACATCCAGGCGGCCAGCCGCAAGATCTCCGACATCATCGGCGTGATCGATGGCATTGCCTTCCAAACCAACATCCTGGCGCTGAACGCTGCGGTCGAAGCCGCCCGCGCAGGCGAGCAGGGCCGTGGTTTTGCCGTGGTGGCTGGCGAGGTCCGCTCGCTGGCGCAGCGCAGCGCCCAGGCCGCGCGTGAAATCAAGACCTTGATCAGCGACAGTGTCGAGCGGGTCGATGCGGGCAGCCAACTCGTTGGCACCGCGGGCAGCACCATGACCGATGTCGTGACCCAGGTGCGCAAGGTCACGGACCTGGTCGGCGAGATCGCGCATGCCAGCACCGAGCAGAGCCAGGGCATTGGCCAGATCAACCAGGCCGTCAGCCAGCTCGACCAGATGACGCAGCAGAACGCCGCGCTGGTCGAAGAAAGCATGGCGGCCGCCGAGAGCCTGAAGGTGCAGGCCCAGCGACTCACCCAGGCCGTGGGCGTCTTCCGCACCGGCCATTCACTGGATGCCGAGGTCAAGGCCAAGGAGGTGATCGGCGCGCTCCAACGCAAGACGACCCACGCAGCTGGTCACACCACGCCGGTCAAACCCCTGGGCAAGACTGTCCATGGTCAGGCTCCCCAAGCCAGAACCACCTCAACCCCTGTCAAGGCGATCAAGCCGGCTGCTCAGCCTCAACTGCCTTCACCGGCGACAGCTGCTGCGCACACCACCGCCAGCGCCGGCAAAGACGACGATTGGGAAACTTTTTGACCCGGTGATCGCCTGGCGCCTCCTCAAGGCCTGGCGCGAAGCCTGCTAGGCTTCCTGCATCACCTGCAAGGAGCTGCCGTGCTGGACCTCATTCTTCGTCGGGGCACCACCCCTGATGGCCGTGGCCTCGTGGACATCGGCATCCAGGGCGACCGCATCGCCGCCATCGAGCCTGTGCTGAATGCCCAGGCCGCGCAAGAGATCGACCTGGCCGGCCACTTGGTGTCACCACCTTTCGTGGATGCGCACTTCCACCTCGATTCGGCCTTGAGCCATGGCATGCCGCGCATCAACCAGTCGGGCACCCTGCTCGAAGGCATCGCCTTGTGGGGCGAGCTCAAGCCCACCCTGACGCAAGATGCCATCATCGAGCGCGCGATGCGCTACCTGGACTGGGCCGTGGCCCAAGGCCTGCTGGCCGTCCGCACCCATGTAGACATTTGCGATCCGCGACTGCTGGCCGTCGAGGCCCTGCTGCACGTGCGCGAACGTGTCAAACCCTGGCTGGACCTGCAACTCGTTGCCTTCCCGCAAGACGGCATCCTGCGCAGCCCCGGCGCCATGGCGCAACTCCAGCGTGCGCTGGACATGGGCGTCGATGTCGTGGGGGGCATCCCGCATTTTGAGCGCACCATGGCTGACGGCGCCGAGTCCGTTCGCCTGCTCTGCGAAGTGGCGGCCGAGCGCGGCCTGCGCGTGGACATGCATTGCGACGAAACCGACGACCCGCTCTCGCGCCACATCGAAACCCTGGCCTATCACGCACAACGCCTGGGCCTGCAGGGCAGGGTGGCCGGCTCGCACCTGACCTCCATGCACAGCATGGACAACTACTACGTGAGCAAGCTGTTGCCCCTCATCAAGGAAGCAGGCGTGGCGGCCATCGCCAACCCGCTGATCAACATCACCTTGCAAGGTCGGCACGACACCTACCCCAAGCGCCGCGGCATGACCCGCGTGCCCGAGATGCTGGCCATGGGCATCGACGTGGCGTTTGGCCACGACTGCGTCATGGACCCCTGGTACGGCTCAGGCAGCGCCGACATGCTGGAAGTCGCGCACATGGGGCTGCACGTCGCCCAGATGACCAGCCAGGCGGCCATCCAGCAATGCTTCGAGGCCATCACCACCACACCCGCCCGCATCCTGGGCTTGCGTGACTACGGCCTGCATGTGGGCGCCCAGGCCGACTTGGTGGTCCTGCAAGCTGCTCATGCCGCCGAGGCCATCCGCCTGCGCGCCACGCGCCTGTGGGTGATCCGCCGTGGCCAGATCGTGGCCAGCACGCCAGCGAAGGCGACCGCCTTGAACCTGCCCGGCAGGCCACAGTCAGTCAGCTTCCTGGCGCACTGAAGACTCGCTTGATCGAGCCAGTCGCGTCGATCAAGCCATCACACTCAGCGATGACGAGGCAGCGCTGGACGCCGACGCCGAACTGCTGCTGGCCACCGATTCATACTGCTGACCGGCCATGCTGTGCAGCTTGGAGACCAGCGTCTTCATCTGATCCTCAAAGGCCTTGATCTCCGTGCTGCTGATGTCACCGCTCTTGTCGGTGTCCAGCGCTGCGAGCAACTGCTTCAGCTTGTCGGCCGATGAGCTTGAATCGGTCGACGAGGTGCTGGAAGACACGGTGCTGTCCCCATCGCTGTCCTTGTCCGAGCCCTTGTCGGGTGGCGGCCCCATGGGGGGTGGCCCCATCATCCCGGCGAAGGCTTGGGTGGACATGCCCATCTGGCTCATCGAAGCGGCTGCGTTGTCAGCCGACTCCTTCTGCGCCTTGGCACCGGCCTTGAGTTCGGTCTCGGTGATGCTGCCGTCGCCATCACTGTCCAGCTTGCTGAACATCTCGTCGATGTTCACCTCGGACGAGCCCTCGGTCTTGCCTGGCCGCTTGTCCACCATGGCTTTGAACTCGGTCTTGTCCAGGCCGCCGCTGCCATCGCTGTCCAGCTTGGAGAATTGAGGCGGCCGCCCGCCCCGGTGCTGATGAACCTGCAGGGCGCTGGCCGCGCTGCTGCTGGTCGAATTCGATATGGAGGTCATGAGATGCATTCCTTTCACATGAGGAAAGTGCCCGTAATCCACCATGGACCAGGGGCTGTGAATGCATGGTCTGCCTCGCTTGTATCGCCGTCATTTCAGCTTTGTACCGAGGCTGACACAAGCCCGGGCGACATCGCACGAACTGGCCGCCAATGGCTGCGCATCAATGCTGATCGGCCCTGGCGCTCATTTCCTAACCTTGGCAGCTGACACAAGTGCCCGGTGGAGTCCTGCCATGAATGAACCGACCCCCATCTTCTGGATGCAAGCCAGCCAGCGGCCTGAGCGCCTGGCCGCCGATGACATCGAGGCCTACCTGGCCTCCTTCGGCCTGAAGGTCATTTTGGTAGAGTGGGACCCCTACCGCGTGGCCCGCATCCACGAACAAGCGCCCGTGCTGGTGCTCGACCTGGTGGACCTGCCGCCCGACCGTTGGTGCGCTGTCACCAAGGTCAGCCGTGTGCCGGGTGTGTCGCTCTTGGTGATCTTGCCGCGCTGCTCGGCACAGGAACGCGCCGTGGTGCTCGACCATGGCGCTGACGACTGCCTCAGCCAGCCGCTGGAGCGGCGCGAGGTGGCGGCCCGCATCCAGTCCCTGCTGCGCCGTCGTCAGCGCGTGCGCTTCTCCTTGAACGAGCTGCCCAGGTGGGTGCGTTTTGGCCCTTGGCTGCTGGACACAGATCGGCGCACCCTCAAGACACATGGCGATGTCGAAGTGAGCTTGTCCATGGCCGAGTACCGCCTGTTGCTGACCTTTCTGCAGACACCTTGCCAGGTCTTTACCCGTGATCGTTTGATGGACGAAGCCCGTGGTCGCGGCCTGGAGGCCTTCGAGCGCAGCATCGATCTGCTGGTTTCGCGCCTGCGCCACAAGTTGGGCGATGACCCACGGCACCCCAGCATCATTCAGACCGTCAGGGGGCAGGGCTACCTGTTCAATGCCATGCCCGCTGTTGTTGGTGTGGGCACGATGCCGCATTGAGCTGCCAAGCCGTGGTATATTCAGCATCCTTCACCGGGCCCTGGTGGCGAAATTGGTAGACGCGTCGGATTCAAAATCCGGTTCCGCAAGGAGTGTCGGTTCGATTCCGACCTGGGGCACCACAATTTTCTGGCAGCGATGATCCGTGCCAAGCTGCGGCGCGATGCCACAGCAACGGCGGCCATGCACCAATATCCCACGCTTGAAGACGTCATCGGCAAAACCCCGCTTGTGCGCCTTCAGCGCCTGCCGGGTGCCGAGCATGCCGACCGCGGCAATGTGATCCTGGCCAAGCTCGAAGGCAATAACCCGGCCGGCTCCGTCAAGGACCGTCCCGCCATCAGCATGATCCGCTACGCCCAGGAGCGCGGCCAGATCAAGCCCGGCGACACCCTCATCGAAGCGACCTCCGGCAACACCGGCATTGCCCTGGCCATGGCCGCGGCCATCCGTGGCTACCGCATGATCCTGATCATGCCGGAGGACCTCAGCATCGAGCGCGCCCAGACCATGAAGGCCTTCGGCGCCGAGCTGATCCTCACGCCCAAGAGCGGCGGCATGGAATACGCCCGTGACTTGGCCGACAAAATGGTCGCCGAAGGCAAGGGCGTGGTGCTCGACCAATTCGCCAACCCCGACAATCCGCGTGCGCACTACGAGGCCACCGGCCCCGAAATCTGGGACGACACGCAAGGCCGCGTCACCCACTTTGTCAGCGCCATGGGCACGACGGGCACCATCACCGGCGTGGGACGCTACCTCAAGGAGCGCAACCCGGCCGTGCGCATCATCGGTGCCCAGCCACAAGATGGCTCGCGCATCCCCGGCATCCGGAAATGGCCCGAGGCCTACTTGCCCAAGATTTACGACCCCGCCCAGGTCGATGAGCTCATCCTCGTGAGCCAGGCTGATGCTGAAGACATGGCCCGCCGCCTCGCGCGTGAAGAAGGTCTCTTCTGCGGCATCTCCGCCGCCGGCGCCTGCTGGGCGGCCTTGCAACTGGCCAGCACCCAGCGCAACGCCACCATCGTCTTCGTGGTCTGCGACCGTGGCGATCGCTATTTGTCCACCGGCGTCTTCCCGGCTTGACGCACAATCCACCACAGAACTCGGGACACCTCACATGGACATCCACAAGGAAATTGACGCACGCGGCCTGACCTGCCCCCTGCCCATCCTGCGCGCCAAGAAAGCGTTGTCGGACATGCAAAGCGGTGAAATCCTCAAGGTGCTGGCCACCGATCCCGGCTCGGTCCGCGACTTCCAGGCCTTTGCCCGACAGACCGGCAATGACCTGGTCGAGCAGCAATCGACCGCCGTCGAAGGCCGCGACGAATTCGCCCACATCCTGCGCCGCCGCTGAGTCGGCGTACGCCGGCTGCGCTCAGTCCAGCAGATCGGGCTGGGGTGGCTTGAGTCCCAAGTGCGCAAACGCCAAGGCCGTGGCAATGCGCCCGCGCGGCGTGCGTTGCAAAAAACCCTGCTGAATCAGGTAAGGCTCGATGACATCCTCGATGGTGTCGCGCTCTTCGCCGATGGCCGCGGCCACATTGTCCAGCCCCACCGGGCCACCATCGAAGCGATGCACGATGGCCTCCAGCAGCTTGCGGTCCATGACATCAAAGCCCAGCGGATCAACATCCAGCATGGCCAAAGCCCGATCGGCCATGTCCTTGGTGATGTGCCCCGTGCCCTTGACATCGGCATAGTCGCGCACCCGGCGCAACAAGCGGTTGGCGATCCGCGGCGTGCCCCGTGAGCGGCGCGCCACCTCGATCGCACCTTCGGCGTCGATGGGCGCATTGAGCAATCTGGCCGAGCGCGTCACGATGCGTGTCAGCTCCTCAGCGGTGTAGAACTCCAGTCGCGCCACAATGCCGAAGCGGTCACGCAGTGGATTGGTCAGCATGCCTGCGCGCGTGGTGGCGCCCACCAGCGTAAAGGGTTGCAGATCCAGTTTGATGGAGCGGGCCGCAGGGCCTTCGCCGATCATGATGTCGATCTGGTAATCCTCCAGCGCCGGGTACAGGATTTCCTCGACGACCGGGCTGAGGCGGTGGATCTCGTCAATGAAGAGCACATCATTGCGCTCCAGATTCGTGAGGATGGCCGCCAGGTCCTTGGGCTTTTCGAGCACCGGCCCCGAGGTCTGTCGCAAATTGACACCAAGCTCGGTGGCCACGATGTGGCTGAGTGTGGTCTTGCCCAGGCCTGGGGGCCCAAAAAGCAACACATGGTCGAGTGCCTCGCCGCGCTTGCGTGCTGCCTTGATGAAGATCTCTAACTGCTCGCGCGCCTTGGTCTGGCCCACGTATTCATCCAGGTCCTTGGGACGCAAGGCGCGCTCCATCGCATCTTCGTGCGGCGAGGTGACCCCTGGCGTCAGGACCATCCGCGGATCCTCGGCTGTTTTGGCCTGTGCGGCCTTGCGCGGTGCGAAATCGTCGGTCTGGATGCTCATTGATTGATTATCGGTCTTCCAAGGGTTGTTGCTAGTTCACAACGATGCGCCGCCTGGATGGTGCGGTTGCAGGGCCTTGTCATAGAAGGTTGCAACAAATCCTGCTCAAATGAGGTTTGGTTCAGGGATCGTGCCAGTACCTGTCTGACAGGTGCGGTATGAAATTGAGGAGGATGATCATGCGCAGAAGTTGCTTCATGCCACCCTCCAATGTCCTGATAGTTCGTCATTGCCCCGGCGCTTGAGCTGTTGGGTGTCGTCGGCGCTGAGGCCGATCTGTTTTGGAGATCTCAACATGAAAAAAACTTTGCTGGCTGCGGCCGCTCTGGTGGCTGTGAGCGGTTCCGCTTTCGCTCAATCTTCCCTGACCATCTACGGCGTGCTGGATGCATCGCTGGAAAATGTGAAGGCTGGTAGCCAATCTGTGACCCGCGTTTCTTCTGACAACTACGCCACGTCGCGTCTGGGTTTCAAGGGTACTGAAGACCTGGGTGGCGG
>CANBUA010000151.1 GCA_947372535.1 Burkholderiales bacterium | reverse complement strand
ACCAGGGATTGAGGGCGGCACCGGTGATGCCGGCTGCCGCTGCGGCCTTGAGAAACTGGCGTCTGGATACGTCGTTGGACATGATGTCAGCTCACTTCTGGACGACAAAATCAGGCGACATGGCCGCCAGCAGGAAAGCCACGTTGATGACGTTCCGATCGCCCCACTCGTTGGCATCCTCCAGCGCGGCCTGGGCCTTGAGCAAGGTGATCAGGCGAGCGCGGGTCTCGGCACTCATCTGGTAGGCAAACAAGGTGGCATCCATCCGGTCGGCCAGTTGGTCTGGCTGTCGGGCCAGGGCGCGCCACGAGGCAAAGTCCAGGTTCAGCTCGTAGCTGTACTCCCCTTGCGTCATCAGCTCGTGGAACAGGTTGAAGGTGCTCACCACCGTGGCCTCGTTGGTGATCTGGAACTCGGGCGCCACCAGGCCACGCTGGGCAATCGGCCCAGACGGCCGGAAGTTGGGTGAGAAGAAATTGAACACCGAGGGCGCCAGCAACGGGTGCTGCCCCAAGGGCATTTCATCGCTGAACAGGAACCACAGGTTGGAGACGCCATTGGCATCTTTGGGTTTGACGTCAAGGGCACGCAGGTAGGTCGCAAAGCGGATCACGGGCTCGCGCAGCTTGCCGTAGTCGGTGCGGCTCAAGGCGTCGTCGCCCCGCGCCTCACGGTGGAGCAAGATGGCACGAACCACCGCCCGCAGGTCGCCCCGAACGCCCTGGCCGTTGTCCTTGAACACGCCGGCCACATCGGCCAAATAAGCGGTCGAAGGGTTGCTGGTGACCAGGCGCTGGATCAGTTGCCGACAAATGAAAGGCGGCACATTGGGGTGCTTGAAGATGTCATCCAGCGCATCGTCCAGGTCTTTCTCGGGGCTCTGGCCGGCCGGCAGGGTCACGCCATCGAGCAACTGCTTGGTGCCGCTTTCATGGAAGGCTGCATAGGCACGCATGGGCGTGGTCCAGTTGGCCTGCGCGTTGTAGTCGCTGCCATCGAACAGGTCGTCCATCTTCTGCCCGCTGGCCGGGCTCTGGCCGCCGAATGACCAGCCGCTGAAAGCACGCGCAAAGCCTTTGACCACGGCCTCGGTATAAGTTGGCACCGGCTTGCTTTGGGCATCCAGCGCCAGGCTGCCATCGTCATTGAGCTTGACCAGGCCGATGGTGAACAGCTGCATCACCTCGCGCGCAAAATTCTCGTTGGGGTGCGTGCCCGAGGTCGCGTCTTCCTTGGCGCTCTGCAACATGTTGAGGTAGTAGCCCATGGCCGGGTGCCGCGTAACCTCGCCGAGCAAGGTGCGGAAGTTGCCGAAGGCATTGCGGTTGAGCAGGTCCATGTAGGACGACATGGCATAGGGCGCGATGTCCGGCGCCACATTGGAGATCACCACGATCTGCGACAGCGCGAAGGCCACGCGGGCCCGCAGTTGCCCGGCATCGTCGAACAGCCACTGGCGCCAGATGGCCTCGTAGCTGTAGTGCTCTTCGGCTCGGCCCGGCTGGCCAGTCTTGGCGTCCTTGCCACGGCGCACGTCCAGGTAGGAGGTGTGCAACGCAACCGGCGCATTGAACTGGCCCCACAGCCAATGCTCTAGGCCATCGTTGACTAGTTGGGTGACCTGGTCCAGCGAGCGGATGCCGAAGGTGGCCTGCGTCAACAGGCGGCATGCATCGCGCCGAGTCAGGCCCGTGGCCTTGGCAGGCTCTTCATTGGACGACCCAGACAGGCCGGTGGCCGTGATCAGCACCGGCGCGGGCTCAGCACCACCGCCACCACCGCAGGCGGCCAAGGCCAGGGGTGCGACCGCCAGGCCCAAAGGCTTCAGGTTAAAAGAATCGATGGCCGGTGTGTCAACCGCATGGTTGGTGGTGGCCATTGCAGGCGCAGCATCGACTAGCGCAGCGTGATCTGTGCGCTCCTGGAAGTCTTGCATGGGGGTCCCTTGGGGTTCGGCGCCTGTCCGACATCGGACGGCCGATGGCGCCATGTTAAAGACCCGTCATGAAACAAGGGGTGCGAGGACGCAAGCAAACGTAAGCAGATGCCGCGAAGGCGTCTGCCAAAGGTTTTTACAATACAGCGATGAGCCGCATCCTCAACATCTCGTCCTATCGTTTCGTGACCTTGCCCGATGCGGACATGTTGCGCCCGCGCCTGCACGACTGGGCCGAGTCGCTCGGCCTCAAAGGCACGGTCCTGCTGGCCGAGGAAGGGATCAACCTGTTCCTGGCTGGCCCGGAAGGCGCGGTTCGCGAGTGGGTGGCCCGCCTGAAGCAGGACGGACGCTTCGCCACCATCGAGCCCAAAGAGAGCTGGTCCGACGCCGTGCCCTTTCGCAAGCTGCTGGTCAAGGTCAAGCACGAGATCATCCGGATGAACCACCCCACCATCCGGCCCGATGCCCTGGGTGAGGAAGGCCGCGCCCCGGCGGTCTCGCCCGACACGCTCAAGCGCTGGCTTTCGCAGGGCCACGATGATGAAGGCCGCGCGGTGGTGACCCTGGACACGCGCAATGCTTTCGAGGTCGATTACGGCACCTTCGAGGGCGCCATCGACTGGCGCATCGACAAGTTCAGCGAGTTCCCTGAGCAACTGCTGGCCCACCGCGAGGCCCTGCTCGACAAGACCGTGGTGAGCTTTTGCACCGGCGGCATCCGTTGCGAAAAGGCCGCGCTGTTCATGCGCGAGGCGGGCGTGGCCCACACCTACCAGCTCGACGGGGGCATCCTCAAATACCTGGAGCTGACCGATGGCGCGCACTGGCAAGGCGAGTGCTTCGTGTTCGATGAGCGGCGCTCGGTGGACCAGGCCCTGGCGCCGGGCCAGGACGCGCCGCCCCCGCCGCCACCCGCCTGAACTCAGTCGGCCAGGCCCTTGTTCTCCATCAGGGCGAACAGGCCCCGGTAAGGCAGCAGGTTGGTGCGGATCACCTTGTCGATGGGCTCGACGAAACCGTCTTGCATCCAACGCGCGGCCAGCAACACGTTCATGCCGATCAGGCCATCGGCCAGCAGGTCCAGGCTCACGCCCTCGGCCATCTCCTTTGACACCAGGCCGGAGAGGTGCATCTTGAGCAAGCCGGAGTAGTCACGCGCGGTCTCGCCACTCAGGCGCGCCACCTCGCTGTCGATGCCCAGGGCGTCGACCAGCATGACGCGGCCCCGGCGCGGATCGTCCTGGAAAAACTGCAAGTAGATGCGCAAGGCCGCTTCCAGCAAGCCCAGCGGCGTGTTGTCGGCCTCGCCCAGCACGCGCATGGTTTCGGCCATCAGCCGGATGCGCAGGTGCTCGTAAACCGCGCGAAACAGGTCGGGCAGGCTCTTGAAGGACTCGTAGAAATAGCGCTCGGTCAGGTGGGCGGCCACGCAGACCTCGCGCACAGTGGCCGAGTGGAAACCTTTGGTCCCGAAGACTTCCAGGGCGCCTTCGATCAGCTTGTCATGACGCGCGCGCTGGCGCTCCTCCGGCAGGACGCCGCCATAGCGCCGCCGATGCGGAGGGTTGATTGAGGAATTTTCAGCATCCATAGGTTTGCCTATATTGACACGAACCATTGTCAGAGATATTCTGACAAGGTTTCTTGTCAAAAATCAAGTCGCGTCGAGGCAGGCTCATCCATGAAACCGAATGAATTCCGCACGCCCTCTCATGGGCAAAACAGCACCGCCGTCGAGACCGCCAAGGTCATCGTGGTCGGGACCGGGTTTTCCGGCCTGTGCATGGGCGTCAAGCTGCGCGAATCGGGCGAGGACAGCTTCATCATGCTGGAGCGCGCCTCGGACGTCGGTGGCACCTGGCGCGACAACAACTACCCCGGCTGCGGCTGCGATGTGCCCTCGCACCTCTACTCCTTCAGCTTCGAGGCCAATTCGAGCTGGTCGCGCATGTACGCCGCCCAGCCCGAGATCTTCGAGTACCTTCGCGGCTGCGCTCAGAAGTACGACCTGCTCAAGCACGTGCGCTTCAACGCCAACGTGGTCGGTGCCCGGTATGACGAGGCCCGCAAGCTCTGGCGCGTGACCGCCGAAGATGGCCGCATCTTTGAGGCCAACATCCTGGTCTCTGGCATGGGCGGCCTGAGCAACCCCAGCACCCCCAACATCCCCGGCATGGACAAGTTCGAAGGCGAAACCTTCCACTCGGCCACCTGGAACCACGATTTCGACCTCACCAACAAGCAGGTGGCCGTGATCGGCAGCGGCGCCAGCGCCATCCAGTTCGTGCCCAAGATCGCGCCCATCGTCGACAAGCTCTACTACTACCAGCGCACCCCGCCCTGGGTCGTCCCGAAGGAAGACCGAGCCATCACCGACAAGGAAAGGGCCGACTTCCAGGCCAACCCCTGGCGCCAGACCTGGGAGCGCATCAAGCTCTACTGGACGCTGGAGCTGCGCTTCCTGGCCTTCAAGTTCAAGCCCGAGTGGATGGGCTTGGTGGCCAAGGTCGCCAAACACAAGATCGCCCAGGCCGTTAAAGACCCTGCCTTGCGCGCCAAGCTCACGCCGGACTACACGCCCGGCTGCAAGCGCCTGCTGATCTCCAACGACTACTACCCGGCCGTGGCGCGCACCAACGTCGACGTGATCACCGACGGCATCCAGGAGATCACGGCCCGTGGCGTGGTCACGAAAGACGGCGTGGAACGCCCAGTGGATGCCATCATCTTCGGCACCGGCTTCAAGGTGCAGGACCCGATCCCGCCCAAGACCGTGTTCGGCCGTGGCGGCCAGGATCTGTCGGAAGTCTGGAAAAGCGGCCCGGAGGCCTACATGGGCATCACCGTGTCGGGTTTCCCCAACTTCTTCATCCTCATGGGGCCCAACACGGGTCTGGGCCACAACTCCATGGTCTTCATGATCGAGAGCCAGGTCCACTACGTGATGGGCGCCATCCAGGCGATGAAATCGCGCGGCATCCAATCGCTGGATGTCAAGCCACAGGCCCAGAAGCAGTTCATCGACCAGGTGCAGGCCGAACTGCGCTCGACCGTCTGGAACTCGGGCTGCAAGAGCTGGTATTTGAATGACCAAGGCCGCAACGTATCCTTGTGGCCGGGCTTCACCTTCGCCTACCGCCTGCGCACGCGCAACTTCAAGCTCTCCAAGTACCAAACGGAAAAAGCATGAGCATTCAATCGGCCATCGCCAACCTGATCATCCGCTGGCAATTCAAGCGCCAAGGCAAAGGCCCTTTGACCTTGCATGCGCTGCACGGCGCGCGCAAGCACGTCAACGCCGTGGCCGCCAAATACCCGGCGCCGCCGAAAGACATCAAGCACACGCCCGTGCCAGCCAACGCGGCCAAAGGACTGTGCCCGGCCGAGTGGCTGAGCGTGGAGCAGCCCCAGCGCACGGTCGTGTACTTCCATGGCGGCGGCTACTTCTTCTGCGGCCTCGAGACACACCGGCCCACCTGCGCCTACCTGGCCCGCACGGCCCAGGCCAAGGTGCTGTCGGTGGACTACCGCATGGCGCCCGAGAACCCATTCCCTGCGGCCGTGGACGATGCCGTGGCCTGGTGGAAGGCCTTGCTGGCGCAAGGCACGCAGCCTGCCGAGGTGGTTTTCGCGGGCGATTCGGCCGGTGGTGGCCTGGCCCTGGCTTGCTGCCTCGCAGCCCGTGCGCAAGGACTGCCCCTGCCTTCCGGCCTGCTGTTGTTCTCGCCCTGGACTGACCTGAGTTGCGCCGGCGAGACCATGCGCACCATGGCCAAGGCCGATGTGATGTTCAACCCGCACTCGCTGCCCGAAGCCGCCGCCTACTACCTCAACGGCACGCCAGCCACCGAGCCGCTGGCCTCGCCCTTGTTTGGCGATCTCAGTGGTTTCCCGCCAATGCTGGTCTTTGCCAGCGAGCACGAGATCCTGCTGTCGGACTCGACCCGCCTGGTCGAGAAAGCCAAGGCCTCAGGCGTCAAGGTGACCTTCAAGACACGCGCCCGCATGCCGCACGTCTGGCCCACCATGATCATGCTGCCCGAAGGCCGAGCCGACCTGAAAATCTCGGGCGATTTCGTCAAAACCTGCACGGCCAGGACGGCCGCCACCGCGTCAGCGGCTTGAACTACATTTCATCCCCATGAAGCAATTCAAAGACAAAGTCGCCGCCATCACGGGCGCCGCATCCGGCATGGGCCGCACCCTGGCCCTGGAGCTGGCCCGCCGCGGCTGCCACCTGGCCCTGTCCGACGTCAACGCCGCGGGCGTGACCGAGACGGCCGAGATGGCGCGCAAGCTGGGCGTCAAGGTCACCAGCCAGACGCTGGACGTGTCCAAGCGCGAGGCAGTCTTTGCCTGGGCCGACCAGGTCGTCAGCGACCATGGCCAGGTCAACCTGATCTTCAACAATGCCGGCGTGGCCTTGACCGTCAACCTCGACATGGTCAGCCAGTCCGACTTTGAATGGATCATGGGCATCAACTTCTGGGGCGTGGTTTACGGCACCCAGGCCTTCCTGCCCCACCTCAAGAAGTCGGGCGACGGCCACATCATCAACACCTCCAGCCTGTTCGGCCTGATGGCCGTGCCCACGCAAGGGACGTACAACGCCAGCAAGTTCGCTGTGCGTGGCTACACCGAAGCGCTGCGCATGGAGCTGGAAGTGGCGGGCGAGCCCGTCAGTGCGACCTGCGTGCACCCGGGTGGCATCGCGACCAACATCGCCAAAGCCGGCCGCGTCGATCCGAGCATGGAGAAGGTGTCGGGCATGAGCGCCGAGAAGCAGCGCAAGCTGGCCGACAAGCTCATCAACGTGACCACGCCTGAATCGGCTGCCCTGCAGATCCTCAAGGCCGTGGAAAACAATGAACGTCGCGTACTCGTGGGCAACGACGCCAAGTTCCTCGACAAGGTGGTCCGCCTCTGCGGCGCCAGCTACCAAGTGCTGGTGATGCGCCAGGTCAAGAAGATGCGTCCTCGCTGACCATGAAGTGGCTCAAGCGCTTATTCTGGAGCGCCATGCTCCTGGGTTGGGCGCTGGCCATCACGGTCTGGGCCACGTGGGAGCCCGATCGGCAATTGGGCGCGCTGGTGGCGCGTTGGGCGCCGCCGCCCTCGACTTTCGTCGAGCTCGACGGCATGCAGGTGCATGTGCGCGACACCGGTCCACGCGACGACGCCGTGCCCATCCTGCTGCTCCATGGCATGGCCTCCAGCCTGCACACCTTCGATGGGTGGCAAAAAGCCTTGCAGGCTGACCACCGTGTCATCACGGTGGACCTGCCCGGTTTCGGACTGACGGGCCCCAGCCCGCAAGGCGAGTACCGCATCGAGGCCTACACCCGCTTCGTGCTGCGCCTGCTCGACAACCTGGGGGTACGGCAGGTCATCCTTGGCGGCAATGCGCTGGGCGGCGAGATCGCTTGGCAGACTGCCTTGCTGGCACCCGACCGTGTCAAGAAGCTGGTGCTGATTGACTCCGACGGCTACCCGATCTCACCGCTGTCCCAGCCGATCGCCTTTCAGGTCGCAGCGACCAAAGGCCTGCGCTGGGTGTCCGAACGCATCCTGCCGCACAGCTTGGTCGAATCCAGCGTACGCGATGTCTATGGCGACCCCAGCCATGCCTCGGCAGAACACATCGACCGCTACTTTGAGTTGAACCTGCGCGTGGGCAACCGCCGCGCCTTGTTCCAGCGCATGGACCAGAGCGAGCCAGGCGCCAAGGTGCATCTGATTCGCAACATCCGCCAGCCCACACTGGTGCTGTGGGGGACGCTGGACGGCATGTTGCCCGAATCGACCTCGGATCATTTTTGCCAGGACATCCCCAACTGCACCAGCTTCAGCTTCCGCGACCTGGGGCACATCCCTCAAGAGGAAGACCCCGTCGGCACGCTGGTGCCGCTCAAGGCCTTCCTGGCCAAGCCCTGACCGGGCCCGGCCCTGCCGCCATCAGGCCGCAGCCAGACGCCAGCGGGCCTGGCGGATCACCGAGGCCACCAGCTTGTCGAGCACCGCGCCCAGTTCAGGTTTGACGAGTTCATCGATCTCGTCGAAGGCATGATCCGCCCCCGAGACACCCAGTTGCTCAGGCACCACCACCATCGCGAAATTCGTGCTCAGGAAGGTGCGCACGATGGGCAAGGCCCTCAGACCACCCAGCGCCCCGGCCGAGGCCGACATCAAACCCACCGGCTTGCCCGCCGTGGCACCGCCACCCGAGGGCAGGCCATCGGAGGCCGGCACCGTGGAGAACCAATCGAACGAGTTGATCAGCAAAGGCGTGGGCAAGGCGTTGTACTCGGGGCAGGCCAGCAGCAAACCATCGTGCGTGGCCACCAGTTCGCGCAGTTTGAGCGCCCCGGCCGGGTGGCCCTTGGCCTCCAGCAAATCAGCGTCGAACACCGGCAGGCCCAGCTCGCGCAGGTCAACGTGGGTGATGTTGGCGCCTTGGGCCTGGGCCTTGCGGCCGGCCAGGCGCAGCAATTGCGAATTCATGGAGCCGGTGCGGGAGCTGCCCGAGATCAACAGCAATTTGGGGGCGGCAGTGGTCATGTGAAGTCCGATTTGAGTCAAGCGCTGAATTTTGCCGTGACTGCAGCCACTCTTTCACCGAACAAACGCGCGGTCTCCAGATCGCCGGGCAACATCTCGTCCACGCCCGCGTCCGAAGGGCTGGTGGCCATGGCGCCGCTGAAAGAGGCGACGTAGTTCACGTCGTTGCGCGTCGAGCTCTTCTTGTTGCTGGGCATGATGCCCGTGCCGACCCAGATCATGCCGTGCTGCATGGACAGGGTGAACAGGTAGTGCAGGGTGGAGAGCTTGTCGCCGTTCATGGAGGCCGAGTTGGTGAAACCGGCGGCGATCTTGTCCTTCCAGACCTGGGTGAACCAGGGCTTGGATGAAGCATCGGCGAACTTCTTGAACTGCCAGGCCACGCTGCCCATGTAGGTCGGTGATCCGAAGATGATGGCCTTGGACGCTGCCAAGGTATCCCAGTCCTCGGGCTGGATGTTGCCCTCGGCATCGATGGCCACCAGGGTGGCGTCGGCGCCGAGGGCCACGGATTCGGCCATCCGCTTGGTGTGACCGTAGCCGCTGAAATAAAGAACGGTGACTGACTTGCTCATGATGATTTCCCTTAAAAAAGTGTCATGCGCGGCCGGACGCAGCGGATAAAACCGCTACCCTTGGCGCATGTTCAGTTACAGACACGGTTTCCACGCCGGCAACCACGCCGACGTGCTCAAACACACGGTTCTTGTTCAATTGCTTGAGCACATGGCTCAAAAGGACAAGGCCTTCTGGGTGGTCGACACCCATGCGGGCGGTGGCCTCTACGACCTGGCCGCCACCTATGCGACCAAGAGCGGCGAGGCCGATGCCGGCATCCATAAACTCTGGGCGCACCGCAAGGACGCCAACCTGCCCGCCGCCCTCAAGGACCTGATCAACCAGATCCGCGTGTGCAACACGGGCGAGGACCTGCGCTGGTACCCCGGCTCGCCGCAACTGGCCGCACAGATGGTGCGGCCGGGCGATCACCTGCGCCTCTACGAATTGCACCCGACGGAAAGTAGGCTGCTGGCCAAGCATTTCGCCGATGTCAAACGCGGCGTCAGCATCGAAGCGGCCGATGGTTTCAGCATGCTCAAGAGCACGCTGCCGCCCCCGCCCAAACGCGGCCTGATCCACATCGACCCGCCTTACGAGCTCAAGGAAGACTACCGGCGCGTGCTCAACACCGTCAAGGACGCCTTCCTGAAGTTCCCGACCGGCGTCTATGCGGTCTGGTACCCCATGGTGGCGCGCCGCGAGGCCGACCTGCTGCCCCTGCATTTGCAGAAGGTAGCGCCCGGCAAGTGGCTCAATGTCAGCCTGCGCGTCAAGGCCACGGCCAGAAACGGCTTGGGCCTGCACGGCAGCGGCATGTACATCATCAACCCGCCCTGGAAGCTCTACGAGAGCCTGGCCGAGGCCCTGCCCTGGCTGGTCGAGAACATCGGCGTGGACGACCACGCCGCGTTCTCGCTGGAAGCCGACATCCGCTGACGTTGTGCCAAGCGTGATGTCGGCCCCGGTCGTCGTCATGATGGCTTGACCTGCGGCCTGTTCAGGCGGCCAGGTCAAAGACCAGCACTTCGGCGCCCTCGCCAGCCTCAAGCTTCAAGACGCTTTCGCCTTGCAGCTTGAGGGCATCGCCCTGCTCCAGGCGCTGGCCCTGCACCGTGATGGCACCTCGCGCCACCTGCACATAGGCCTTGCGCGCAGGGTTCAGCGCGACCTCGGCCTGCTCATCGCCATCGAACAGCCCCGACAGGATGGCCGCATCGGCATGGATGGTCACCGAGCCTTCACGCCCATCGTTGGACGCGACCAGGCGCAGCTTGCCGCGCTTGTCATCTGCCGCGAAGTGCTTCTGCTCATAGCCTGGCTGGATGCCATTTTTCGTGGGCATGATCCAGATCTGCAGCAGGTGCACCGGGTCGCGCTGATCGGGGTTGAGCTCACTGTGCATGATGCCGGTGCCCGCGCTCATGCGCTGCACGTCGCCCGGCAGGATGACGGCGCCATTGCCCAGGTTGTCCCGGTGCGCCAATTGGCCTTCGAGCACGTAAGTGACGATCTCCATGTCGCGGTGGCCATGGGTGCCGAAGCCACGGCCGGGCGCGACGCGGTCTTCATTGATCACGCGCAGTGGCCCGAAACCCATGTGCTTGGGGTCCATGTAATCGCCAAAGGAGAAGCTGTGCTGCGCAAGCAGCCAGCCGTGGTCGGCCTGTCCCCGGTCGGTGGCGCGGCGAAGTTCGATCATGTGGAGCCTTCCTTTCTGGTGTGTTGCAGTGCGGATGACTCACTGTAGGTCGCTCAGGCATCGCTGACATCGAAGGAAGGTGATGGCATCATTCGAATCTTTTGAATGGCCTTTTGAAGGGCACCTCACCATGACCACTCGACGTCACGTGCTCACGCCCGATGCGCTGGAGATGATGGACACCATCGAGCGCACGGGCAGCTTCGCGGCGGCGGCGCGCGAACTGGGCAAGGTGCCTTCCGCGCTGACCTACAGCGTGCGCCAGCTC
>CANBUA010000150.1 GCA_947372535.1 Burkholderiales bacterium | reverse complement strand
GACCTGGCTGCTGCTGAAGAAGCCGACGACGGCAACGCCATTGGCGAAGCCCACGCCACCCTGGCTGAAGTCGGCTACTTCGACGCCCCGGCTCGCGCCCAAGCCCTGCTGCTTGGCCTGGGCTTCACGCTCAACCAGACCGAAGCGCCCGTCAACAGCTTCTCTGGCGGCTGGCGCATGCGCTTGCAACTGGCGCGTGCGCTGATGTGCCCGGCCGACCTGCTCCTGCTCGACGAGCCCACCAACCACTTGGACCTGGACGCCCTGGTCTGGCTGGAAGGCTGGCTGCAGCGCTATGAAGGCACGATGATCGTCATCAGCCACGACCGGGAATTCCTCGACGCCATCACCCGCGTCACCCTGCACCTGGACGAAGCCCAGCTCACCCGCTACACCGGGGGCTACACCGCCTTCGAATCCATGCGTGCCGAGCGCATGAGCCAGCACCAGGCCGCGTACGGCAAGCAGCAAGAGCGCATGGCCCACCTGCAGAAGTTCATCGACCGCTTCAAGGCCAAGGCCAGCAAGGCCAAACAGGCCCAGAGCCGCGTCAAGGCGCTGGAGCGCATGGAAAGGCTCGCCCCCATCCTCACCGCCAGCGATTTCGAGTTCGAGTTCCCCACGCCCGCCAGCCTGCCCAACCCCATGCTGGTGATGGCCGATCTGCAATGTGGCTATGCCCTGCCGGAAGGTGAAACGGGCGAGCCCGTCACCATCGTCCACGACATCAACCGCTCGGTGCTGCCCGGCCAGCGCATCGGCATCCTGGGCGCCAACGGCCAGGGCAAATCCACCCTGGTCAAAACGCTGGCGCACATGCTGCCCGCCGTGTCCGGCCACGTCACCGAAGGCAAGGGCCTGAGCATTGGCTACTTCGCCCAGCAGGAGCTGGACGTGCTGCGCCCCGAAGACGGGCCGCTGCAGCACATGATTCGCCTGGCCAAGGATGTGGGCCCCATGGCGCGCGAGCAAGAGTTGCGCGACTTCCTGGGCCGTTTCCGCTTCACCGGCGACATGGTCATGCAGCCCGTGGGCCAATTTTCAGGCGGCGAAAAGGCCCGCCTGGTGCTGGCCCTGGTGGTGTGGCAACGCCCCAACCTGCTGCTGCTGGACGAACCCACCAACCACCTGGACCTGACCACCCGCGAAGCCCTGAGCATTGCGCTCAACGAGTTCGAAGGCAGCGTGATGCTGGTCAGCCACGATCGCGCCCTGCTGCGCGAGGTGTGCGACGAGTTCTGGCTGGTGACCCGCGGCGGCGTCAGCACCTTCGATGGCGACTTGGACGATTACCAGCGCTGGCTGAAGGAGCAGGCCAAGCTGCTGGCGCAGGAAGCGGCTGCGGCACAGTCCGGCGCCACGGCGGCCAAACCAGCCGCCGCACCGCCCAAAGCCGCTGCACCCGTGAGCGCCCTGGTGGCGTCGCCCGCAGAGAACCCGGCGGTGCGCAAGGAAGACCGCAAGGCCCTCGCCCAGGCTCGCCAGCGCCGCGCCGACCAGGCCAAGCCACTCAAGCAGGCCTTGTCACGCGCCGAAAGCCTGATGAGCAAGGCCCAGGCCGAACAGGCCGAACTCAACGACAAGCTGGCCAGCGCGCAACTGAGCCCTGCCGAATTTGCCGACGTGGGGAAGCGCCTGAAGGCCTTGAGCGATCAGCTCGAAGCGACCGAGCTGGAATGGCTGGATCTGGGCGAGCAGATCGAAGCCATCATGCGTGAAGACGAAGCTTGAGCTTCTCGGCCCGGTCCTGGCAGCCCAGGCAATGGGTGGTCCAGGGCACGGCGTCCAGGCGGGCGGCTTCGATGGTTTCACCGCAATCCTGGCATTCGCCATATTGGCCCTGGTCCATGCGGTCCAGCGCATCCTTGACCTGGGCCAGCAAGCCATCTTCGTGGGCCAATTGGGCGATCACTTCGTCCTGAGCCTCGGCGGCCAGGCCCGCCTCAGAGCCGGCAATGAAGGCATTGCTGGATTCCGATGGGGGTTCGGCCAGCCGCTCACGCAATTCGGCTTCGCGGGCGTCCAGCTGCCCGGCCATGTCCGTCAGCCGGACCCGAAGTGCGGCCAGGCTGGCGGCGCTCAAGGGGGCGGCAGGGACAGGGCTGGCGACGGTGTTGCGGCTCATGTGGATCTCCTCAGGGTGTCTCGACGTTGTGGGGCCGGCTGGCAACCAGCCTTCATGATCAGGCTAGGGCATACCCCAGGCGTGCTTTTTGCTGCAAGTCAAAGGCTTGGGGTGACCGCCCGGTACACGTGGCGCATTGCCCTCGTGAAAACCTGGAGGCGCGATGCCCGGCAAAACGCCAGTTTTCAGTGCTAATCTCACCAAACCATTGATTCAACGAGGTTGACGCCCTGCGTCAGAGCCACTAGTCTTGCGACCCATGTGTTTTTGGAACTGGATTGCCTTGAGCTCGCCCCCCCTGCGAGCCTTGATGAGCACCCTGATGTGCGTTCTGCTCTGTGCCTCGATGGGCTTGGGCGGCGTGGCGCGTGCGCAAGCGGTCGGTGCCGCGGCAGCAGCGTCGGCGCCAGGTGCCACGCCCGATGGCGCCAAATCCGGCGATGGTGCCCGCGACCTGTCCTGGTTGCCGGCCGACCTGATCCCCAAGATGGTCAGCAGCGCCACCAGCGCCAACAGCTCGGGCAGCGCGGCCCCATCTGAATCCGCCGATCCGGTCCTGCGCTTCCTGAACGACAAGGGCTTGCTGCCCAACACCCGCCCCGTGGTTGAAATGGCCCAGCAGGTCCGCAGCAAGGCCACCGACGTGGCCTCTGATCTGGTCATCAGCGCCATGACCTTCCTGGGCGTGCCTTACCGCCGTGGCGGCATGTCTCGCGAATCCGGCTTCGACTGTAGCGGCTTCACCCGCCATGTGTTTGAAAACACCGTCGGCCTGATCCTGCCCCGCCGGGCCATCGAACAGGCCAATTCGCCTGATCTGGTGCCCGTGGCCAAGGCCGAGCTCAAGCCTGGCGATCTGGTGTTCTTCAACACCTTGCGCAATACCTTCTCCCATGTGGGCATCTACATCGGCGACAACAAGTTCATTCATTCGCCGCGATCGGGCGCCAAGGTGCGCATCGAAGACATCCGCGAAGCCTACTGGCAGCAGCATTACGAAGGCGCCCGCCGAGCGCCGGGCATGAGCCCGCGCGCTGCAGCCGCGGCAGCAGCCACCGCCACGGCCGCCGCCAACTGACAGCCGGCATGCGATCTCCCGGCCTGGCCTGGGGTGAATGGGTGCCTGGCACCCGCCCGACGGCGCATCTGCGCACAATCGCTGCCGATGCCTCAGCCTGAATCCCCCCAGACCCGCCGCGACGGCCTGCTTGCGCTGAAGGCCTTGCCGCCGCTGGTCCCGGCAGGCCCCCGGCTCCTGCCGCTGCCCACGCCACGCCTGGCGGCAACCCACTCGCTCGCCCACCAGCCACCCCATCAGCAAGATCAGGCCCAGCCACGCGACGCCCTCGATCGCCCCTTGCACGATCTGCGCATCTCGGTCACCGACCGCTGCAACTTCCGCTGCGCTTACTGCATGCCGCGTGAAGTCTTCGGCAAGGACCATCCCTTCCTGCCCCAGCCCGAACTGCTGCATTTTGAAGAGATCACCCGCGTCGCCCGTGTCATGGCCGGACTGGGCGTGCACAAGCTGCGCCTGACGGGCGGCGAACCCCTGCTGCGCAAGGACCTGGAGCGCCTCGTGGCCCAGTTGGCCGCCCTGCGCACGCCCGAGGACCAGCCTCTGGGCCTGGCCATGACCACCAACGGCACCCTGCTGGCCCGCAAGGCCGCCAGCCTGAAGGCGGCCGGCTTGCAGCGCGTGACCGTCAGCCTCGATGCGCTGGATCCGGCGCGCTTTCGGCAACTCAGCGACGCGGATGTCCATGTGGCCGATGTGTTGGCCGGCATCGAAGCCGCTCAGGCGGCGGGCCTGGGCCCGGTGAAGGTCAACATGGTGGTGCAGCGAGGTGTCAATGACGACCAGATCCTGCCCATGGCCCGGCACTTCCGCGGCTCGGGCGTCATCCTGCGCTTCATCGAGTTCATGGACGTGGGCCAGACCAACCGCTGGCGCATGGACCAGGTGCTGCCCTCGGCCGAGGTGTTGCGGCGACTGCAGGCCGTCTACCCTCTGCGCGCGCTCAGCCCCAGCGCCCCGGGCGAGACCGCCCAACGCTGGGGCTATGCCGATGGCCAGGGCGAAGTGGGCTTCATCTCCAGCGTCACCCAGGCCTTCTGCGGCGACTGCAGCCGCCTGCGCCTGTCCACCGACGGCCGCCTGTTCACCTGTCTGTTTGCCAGCCAGGGCCACGACCTGCGCGCCGCCTTGCGCGGCCCGTCATCGTGGTCCGACGAGGCCTTGCGCGACAGCCTGAGCCAGTTGTGGCAGGGCCGCAGTGACCGCTACTCGCAGCTGCGCGCACCGGGGGCGGCGGTGGACGGGCTGCCAACGGATGCAGCGGCCCCCGAGCCCCAGCGCATCGAGATGAGCTACATCGGTGGCTGAGCCCGTGGTGTTCCCTTTGTCGATGCCTGTGTCCCTGTGCCTGCTGGCGGGAGGCGAAGGCCGCCGCATGGGCGGGCAGGACAAGGGCCTGGTCCACTGGTGTGGCGCGCCGATGGCCCAGGCGGTGCTGCAACGCATGGCCCCGCAGGCCTCATCGGTCTGCATCTCGGCCAACCGCAACGCCCAGGCTTATGCCGAGCTGTGGCACGCTGGCGTGGCGGCCCCGCCCGATGCCGAAGCCCCGGTGTGGGCCGACGCGCCGGATCTGCCCCCCCGCAGCGGCCCCCTGGCCGGCATGCTGACGGCGCTGCGGCAAATGCAAGGCGAGTGGATGCAGTTCGTGCCCTGTGACAGCCCTCGCCTGCCCACCGACCTCATCGCCCGATTGCTGGACGCGGCCCTGGCGGCCGACGCCGACATCGTCGTGCCCCAGACCTTGGACGAGCCGGACACGCCCCGCCAGCACTGGGTCTGCGCCCTGGCCCACCGGCGCGCCTTGCCCTCGCTGGAGGCACAATTTGCCCAGGGTGAGCGTAAAGTGTCGCGGTGGATGGGCACGCGCCCATGGCGCAGCGTATTCTTTGAAGACGCTGACGCTTTCGCCAACATCAACACCATGGAGACACCACATGCAAGCCGGTGAACGGCCCGTCCGCATTGCCCGGATCGCGCCGGCCGAGCTCGGTGAATACAAGCGCTTGCGAGACCTGGGCCTGACCCTCCACCCGGAAGCCTTCGACGCCGACATCGAAAGCGAACGCGCCCGCCCCCCGGAAAGCTTCATCGGCCGGCTGGGCCTGAGTGACACCCTGGGTGGCACCTTCCTGCTGGGCGCCTGGGACCAGGGCGAGCTCGTCGGCATGATCGGCCTGGAGCGGCAGAGCCTGTCCAAGCTGCGCCACACCGCCGAGCTCAACTCGATGATGGTGTCGCCCCGGGCCACGGGCCGGGGTGTGGGCACGCTGCTGCTCAAGGGTGCCATCGCCGAGGCCCGCCAGGCCATCGGCTTGGAACAGATCACACTGCAGGTCAGCCGCACCAGTGACCACGTCGTGCGCTTGTACGAGCGTGCGGGCTTCCAGCCTTGCGGTGTGCGGCCCCATGCCATCAAGCTGATCGACGGGCCGGGCCAGTTCCGTTATTTCGACCGCCTGGCCATGGTGCTGATCCTCTGAGGCACCGGCGCATCGGCGCCCTGCAAGCTCGTTCGGGCTTCAGACCGCAAGCGCATCCAGAGGGCTCTGCACCGCCCCGCCGCCCACCTTCAACACGTGGGTGTATATCATGGTGGTGCTCACATCGGCATGGCCCAGCAACTCCTGCACCGTGCGGATGTCATAGCGCGCCTGCAGCAAGTGGGTGGCAAACGAGTGCCGCAAGGTGTGTGGCGTGGCCTGCTTGTCGAGCCGAGACAGCTGAACCGCCCTGCGGAAAGCACGCTGGAAGGTCACGTCCTGCACATGGTGGCGCCGCTCCACCCCTGTGCGCGGGCACACGCTGAGCCCATCCGCCGCAAACACCCATTGCCAGGCCCAGGTCTGCCCATGGCGCGGGTATTTGGCTGCCAGCGCATGCGGCATCCACACGCCAGCCTGGTCAGCGGCCCGATCCGCCTCGTACACCGCGCGCATCCGTTCCAGATGCTGGCGCAAAGGCTGGGCCAGTCGCTCGGGCAGCATGACCGCACGGTCCTTGCTGCCCTTGCCATCACGCACGATGATGGTCTGGTGCTCGAAGTCCACGTCCTTGACCCGCAAGCGCAGCCCTTCCATCAGTCGCATGCCGGTGCCATAGAGCATGCGGCCCAGCAATTGGTGGCGAGGATCCAGCGCGCCCAGCACGGCCTGCACTTCGGAAGGGGTGAGCACCACGGGCAGCTTCCGGGCGGATTTGGGCCGCCCGATGTCCTTCAGCCAGGGCATGGGCATGCCCAACACCCGATCAAACAGAAAGATCAAGGCGGACAGGGCCTGCTTGTGGGTGGACGCCGACACTTGCCGCTCATTGGCCAGGTGGCTGAGAAAGGCTTCCACCTCGACGGCACCCATGCCCTTGGGATGCAAGAGCCCATGGAAGTGCACAAAAGCGCGCACCCAATAAACATAGGCATCTTCAGTGCGGATGCTGTAGTGCAGGTAGCGCGTGCGCTCACGCACCTGATCCAGCAAGCGCGAGGACGCGAGCGGGGGCAAGGCTCCGGCGTCGGGCAAGCTGGCGAGCATCTGGGCATCCATCGCTGTGGTTCAAGCCCGAAGTGTGGCAAGACGGCCAGGCCTGCAACACCCCCGTGGGAGGGTTGGCTTCCGCAGTGCTCGGTGATAGCCCCCGCCCTATCACCAGCTCACACGCGGCGGCGCCATGGTGCGGGCACGAAGAAATCGCGGCGCATGTCGCCTGGGTGCACCACGAACAGCGGACCCCAGGATGGATTGCGGTCATGCAGGATGTTCAACTCCTTGATGAGCCTGGCCTGCAAGCCGGCGATGTCCTTGCCTGTGGCCAGGGCTTCGGTCACGGCAGCCGAGACCAGGTGCGCGGCATAGAGTTTGGCGCCACCGGGCGTGGCGGGCAATGGTTTGCCATCGCGCAAGGCCACGCGCAACGCCTGCACGATGGCCTCGTCGGAATCGGCCCAGTTCTGGACTTCGCCCAGCGCGTGGTTCTCCAGCGCCGCGGCCTTGTATTGCACCAGCGTTTGCGCCACCACCTTCGCGGATTTGCGCGCCAGCGCTGGCGTGAGCGTGTGGCCCGCCAGAACGATGGTGTCGCGGTCCTTGTCTGTTTCCGCGGCAATCGCCTGTGCCCATGCGGCGCTGCCGACGAACTTCAGCAAGGCCACCACTTCGGCAGCCAGGTAACCACGAACGATGTCGGCCGGATGTGGATCATCGTCCGGCCCTTCGCTGCGCAGTTTGGCCGGCGCGCCTGCGGCAGCGCCCAGCCCGCGGAAATAGGCGATCAGGCCAATGCCCGCTGCCGGACCGAGGTTGAGAAGCCCCAGCACGTCCGACGACGTCTCATCAATCCGCTGCGCCCAGTAGTCGGCCAGACCGAAACCCAAGGGGGTGAGGTTGGTGCGCAGCGCTTGCGCCAGCTCATCCTGCAAACCCGTGTCGGCGTGCAGGATGTCGTGCCCGGCGGTTTCATGGCCCAGCGCCGCCCAGGCCACCAGGCCACGGCTGCGATTGGCCGGCGGCAAATTCACCACGCCGGTTTCAACGCCAAATGACATGGCGGCATCCACGGGCCAGGTATAGGGCCCGAAATCCGGGTTGCCCCATTTGGCCAGCGGCGGAATCACACCCAGATCCGGCTCCTTCACGCCCTTGCGGTCTTCCGCGCTCAAGAAGCCGTCATACATGTCTGCGATGAACTCCTGGAAAGCGCGGGTGGCTGCCTTTTCATAGCCTTCGCCATGTTGCAGGATGGCGTGCGCCAGATCAAACATCAAACCCGCCTCCTGCTCCCGGTTCGGATCCCTGGACAACAGCTTTGCAAACTTGGCGGCCCCCAACTTCTCGACGGTTTGGACATAGGGGGTGACGAAGTTCTGCTCATAGACCGGCGGGAACTTGCCCTGGACCGCCTTGAGCCGTTTGAGCAGTTCCTTGTAATTGGAAGGCTCGACCGGCCCGCTGTCTTTGGATGCGCCCGCGAATCGGGCATCTTCGATCACGGCATTCAGGCCCGCCAGGCTGAGCGCTGTGCCTGACTTCTTTTTGGCGGCGGCCAAAGGGGTCGCACTCCTGGTGCCTGGTGTCTTCCTGGAAGTCGCCATGATGTGGTGCCGTCCTGCTCGATGTGGGTTGTGTTGAAAGCCAGTCTAGATTCGGCCTGGGACAGACGGCCATCCCTAGCTTCAAGCTCATGGCCCCCAAAAATCGAATCGATTGAGCCCCGTCAAATCATGTCATCGGCGGGTGGCCGAATTGACAAATGCACGCTCAATCAACGTGGTGGATTCGGGGGTGTCCCACGCCCTCGCGCCGCGAACATGTGAAACCACACGCCCCCGTTCGTCAACCAACACGGTCAGGGGAATCGTCGAAGCGCCCAGGAGTCGCTCCCACGTGAGCTCATGATCAATGAAGTGGCTCAGCGTGGCGTTGGACTGCTTCAGCCAATGCTCGGCAGCCTGCCGATCGTCATCGGTGGAAATGCCAATGATGGTGTATTTCAAACCGCGCTCGGTCCATGCAAACCGTTCGAGCGATGCCGCCTCGGCACGACACGGACCGCACCAACTGGCCCATACATTGATGATCAAGCGACGCCCCGCGAAGCTCTTGAGGCTGCGGCCAGGACCGTTGAGTCCGTTCAACGTGATGTCAGGCAATGCCGCACCCACGGCAACGGGCACCGGCTGAACAGGCTGAGCCAACAACGCGCCGTTGCTCAACGATTGCGAAATCGAGAAAGCAAACAGGCAGGCAAGACGTGATCGCTGAACTCTGGACATGAGGCCATTGTCAGCCAGGAGCAGACATGCGGGTCTTGGCCGGCACTTCGCGCATGCCATCCTTCATGCCCATCCCGTCGACGGTAGGTGCAATGGATGTCGGGGCAGGCATTTTCGACGTGAGACCAGGAAGCGGCTGGCTTTTCGAGAATCCTGGTCGTCCAGGCTTTCACCTCGGCAAACTGGTACAAAGCCGAGGGCAGCGTCATTTGGGGCGACCTTGACATCGCGCAGCGGACTTGTTCCGCAGATGGCAAGATCGAAGCGTTTGCCGCGACCTTCGACGTGTCCGTAGGACACAGATTGACAAGTTCCACATATGACCACTTTCAGCACACATCGGCATCTGGCCGTGTCACCTGCAACCGTATTCGGCGCGATGAAGGACTCTGCGTGCCTCGCAAAGTGGTGGGGCCCAGCTGGTTTCACGAACCGTTTCGACGTCTTCGACTTTCAAACTGGCGGCAAGTGGGTGTTCACCATGATCGGCCCTGATGGAACTGCTTATCCCAACGAGGCGATTTTTTCAGTGATTGAAGTTGATCGCAAGGTCGTCATCCAACACGTCAATCAGCCTCACTTTGAGCTTGCCATCACGTTGGAAGCCATCTCCGGAGGCACCCTGCTTCGTTGGGATCAAACGTTTGCTGACGCAGCAATTGCTCAAGCGGTTCGGCACATTGTCGAGCCTGCAAATGAGCAAAACCTGGACCGACTGAGCGACGCTCTGGGGCTGGGACATGCGTCCACTGGCTGAAAGGTTGGCCCAGCCAAGGCCTACCGGCCGAGTGGCTTGGGACCTGCCGTTTTGCTCTGCCGCAGCTTGCCACTGACGGTAAGCCGCCTCTGAACAGACGGCGTTGACGGTCCAAGCTGCCTCAGGTAGCCTCAGGTGTAACAACAGTCGCATAACCTGGGAGGGACATGCAGCCAAATGCCAACTTCTGTTTGTGTATCAAGCACTTGCGCGCTTGTCGGTCATCCGAGTTAGGCGGCGTTAACGCCGGTCCTACCGGCAAAAAGCTTCATACTTGAAGCCTACATTGCGTTAGGCTTTTCGCTTCGGAAACAATAAATTCACCACAAAGGAGCATTAATTTGAAGATCATGGCGAAGACAAAGTTGCGAATTTTGCGGTGGTATCAGGGAGTTTACGTTCCACCGCCCAAAAATGAGCCAGGAAGTGGGATTGTCTTCATTGGTGTAGGATTCTACATTCAGCCCCCGTTGGCCAGATTCATTCGAGAATCCATTGTTTTCTACCTGAAACACTGGCAGTGGGTCTGGAGCACAATCATTGCATTACTGAGTCTTTGGGCGGCCGTTCTTGCGCTCAAATAGCATCAAGGCCATTCCCGCTTGCGATGGTTGGGTTGGCTGTCTGTCCTTCGGCAGCCTGCTCACCGGCCAGCAGCGCCAAAGTGCGATGCGCCTCCGCCTGGTGGGCTGCCCGTCCTTCGGCGGCCAGCGTCAGTTTTTGCGCCGTGGCAAGCCACAGCGCAAGCATCCCGCAGTCGCGGCTGGCGCCGCCACTGCTTGGCGTTTTGGCCAAGCCCGGCTACAGTTGAGCCATCGCTTTCAAGCGCACAACCAACATTCAGGCAGGCCATTGGTCTTGAACATCCAGTTCAACAAGCAGCTGAGTTTCTCGGCTTTTTCTGGCGTCCAAATAGGCCTTTGCCTAACATGTTGTTCAAGGGGACGCCAACCCGCTGCGCGGTTTGTCTCCCCTTAACGCCGGCGTTAGGCCGCATTTACTGAAATTCTGGAAGCTCTATTTTGGCAATGGTTTACACCGCCAAGCTTCATTCTCCGCAGCGCTTTCGAGAACAGTTTTTCAGTCGTCGGTCGTGTCCTATTTCTTCAACGGCCTGGCTTCGCTTCAGGCCCAGCGCTCACAACCGCTTGGTGTCGCCAAGTGGTGAATGTTCTCCGCTCAATCTGGCTGTCTGTCCTCCGGCAGCCTGCTCACCGATCAGCTGCGCCAAAGTGCCATGCGCCCTCGCCTTGTGGGCTGCCCGTCCTGCGGCGGCCAGCGTCAGGTTGTGCGCCGTGGCCAG
>CANBUA010000149.1 GCA_947372535.1 Burkholderiales bacterium | reverse complement strand
TACGACAACACCGACCACCTGGTCTAGCGCCAATTGGCCGACGTCACGAATTGGCTCTGGCAGCGTGATGCGCTGGGGCGCATCGTGCGCCACGAGGTCAGCCGCACGGGCGCCAAGACGGAGACGACCACCCTGAGCTATCGGGGCGTGCACCTGATCGGCATCGACCACCCCAACGAGCGGGAGCGCCGGGCCTACGATGCCCTGGGACGCATGGTCAGTCGCACGGTGCTGCGCGCCAGCCTGGGCTACACAGAGCGCTTCGAGTACGACGCGGCCGACCGCGTGACCCGCCAGGACCTGCCCGAAGGCGGGGCGCTGAACTACACCTGGGGCACAGGCCGCCAGTTGCGGGCCATCGAGCACGACGACGGGCGCATCAGCGCCATCGCGGGAGAACGCGTGAGCCAATGGCTGGGTTGGGGACGGCACGTCGTCATTGAGCCGCTGGCTGGTGGGCCGATGACGGCGACTGGTGTTGCTGCCACTGCCGCTGTGGCTGCCTCCAGCCCAACAGCCATTCAAGCGCTGCTGGACAAGGCCCTGCAAGCTGAACAAGGCTACCGCTGGGGCAATGGCGTGGAACTGCGCTGGCATCTGGATCAGAGCGGGCAATTGGCCGGCATGCGTTATGTGGCCCCCTCGCCATCGTCAGGTTCATGGCAACAGGCCTTGCTGTCGTGGTTGCCTGCGGCCAATGCGGCGAGCGGCAAGCTGCTGGGCCGCTACGGCCACAACACGCACGGCCAGCGCATCGGCAAGACCTTGGGCGATGGCCGCACGATCAGCTAGGAGCCAGGGGATTACGCTGAGTCAGCGGGTGATCGAGAACGGCGGCTGGAACGTTATCACCAACCCTCTTGTGCATGACCCCCGGGTGGGGGATTTCGGCACGGGTGAATCGGCATGGCCTGACAACGGTGACCGCGAATTCAATTACCTCTTCAGCAGAGGCCAGAACCAAAAAACTGTCACGCTTGCGGCAGGCGTGACCACCACGGCCACAGGTCAAGCGGTCATCAAGAACTTCGCCAAACGCTGCGGCAGCGATGGATCGGTCGTTGGCGTGGTAGACATGCAGCGATACGCCAACTGGATGGGTGTGGCTGGATTGACTTATGCGGCACAACCCCAACTGCCATCGAACTGCCCGCTGAAGTGACAGTGCGAAACGCGAGTACAACCTTCACGAATTGAACGACCACAGGAACAATGATGATCAAGACCCGTCCCAAGTGGATTTGGCTGTCGCTGCTATTTGGCGTGGCGGCGCTGTGTGCAGGAGCGGCGTGCCACAGCAAGCCATCCGGCCCGGGCATGATCGTGTCGTTTGGCAGTGTGATCGAGGGGAAAAGAATTTACGTGAAGTCCTCCAAAATGTCCAACGGACAGCTCTTCAGTAACCCGGGTTCGGTCGGGGGCGTCGGGACCAGCAAGTGGGGGTCTTGGCGACATATCCCCACCGCAGTTGAAGCCGCCTCAGGCGATGGCCGGGGACTGCCTGAGTGGGTAGAGCTTGTGTGGCAGGAACTCGAATACCCTGAGCCGCAACCCGCCGATTTTTCTAGCAATGACGCCTATAGTAAATATGTTCGTGAGGAATTTTCCAGGGCGTTAATTAAGGCCCAGCGCCTGGAAATTAAAAGCCGCATTCCACAAGATGTGGTGGACGAAGTAATCGAATCCAAACGCAAGACAGGCAGGGGTAAATTGGCGGAGAAATCACTATGGGTCTATATTTTTTGGACACCAGAGGGGGTCAAGATGCGATGGGAATTGCTCTATGACAAAGATCACAAGGAAGGCGGTTTTGGCCACCTCATTCGCGAGGGCGGTGATGATCTGGATCGATACAACCGTTGAACGATCATGGGCAAGTTGTATCAGCAGGGCAACGGGCGAGCATGGATGAGCCTTTGGCCAGGCCGGTAGACACCATCTCGTATCGGTGGAATTGCCGGGCGGACTTCATGCGGCAGACTAGTTACCCACAAGGTTTGCACCGGATATTTGAAAAAGATGAAGCCTCAGGCCTGGTGATCCAGGAGATGGCGCCCGATGGCTTGGCCAGTCTCATCAAGGTCGATCTGCTGATACTCATGAACTGGGCTATCTGCCCTTCAGCCAAGCTGGGGCGGGCGCGCTGTTGTTCTACTTGGATAACGATTCGAAAGTGTTCATGCAGCAGTTGAAGGCGGCTTTTGCCGCACAAGCTCGGGATACTGGCGACACGCAGGTCTTGACCCCTCTTGTCGGGTCGACCATGTTGTTGCGGGATGTGCGGCCAGGTGGCATGAATACCGTCGTTTTGGCCTATGGGGGCGGCTGAACGCGATCCCGGCAAGACTCTGCAGATCGAGGGCTCAGCCGAACGCCGCTTGTACGTGGCGCCAGAGGGCGCAGTGGCTTACGAAGTTCAGAAAAATTACGAATAGGCCCTCAAGGATGCGAGCGCCGTCAAGCTCCTGGCTTGTACGCAGACCGATTGTTGCTCCAAGCAGTGTGGCGGCCTTGCACAAGTCCTACATCGACTGGGCGCTGACCATGATCCCAGGTAGTAAGAGCCCGGATGCAGCCAACGCGCTCAACTCCAGTCGTGATCACTACAACCACGGACTGTTCAAGCTCATCCAGAACGGAGCCTCCGTCTATGTTTATGTGTTGACGGCGCAGGGCGTGCCGGTTGCCGGGAAGGCGTTGCGTTGCGTTGCGGTGCCGTGCAGTGCAGTGACGGTGGTCGATACCGTTGTCGAGAAGGTGGTATCGACTGGCAAAGTCAGCGTCATGGCTGCCGATGCGGTGGCGAAAAAGCTTCAGGATGATGACAAGGCGGTGCTGTATGGCATTTTCTTCGATTCAGGCAAATCCGAGTTGAAGCCTGAATCGCTGCCTCAAATCGCAGAAATCGCCAAAATGCTGCGCGCCGAGTCTTTGCTGAACGTCTTCATCGTTGGGCACATCGACAGCGAAGGCGTCTTTGAGGCCAATCTGGCGCTGTCGCAGCGGCGCGCGGAGGCCATGGCGCGATGCGCTGGTCAAAAATCATGGCATTGCATCTGCGCGCCTCAACACCCCGTGGGCTGGCCAACCTGGCTCCCGTGGCCACCAATCGGAACGATGGGGGGTGAAGCAAGAACCGACGCGTTGAAGTAGTGCTTCGTTGACCCTTCCAACGAGTGCTGCTTTGATGTCACGATCAACCGAAGGTGGTGCCCAACCGATTCGCCCTTGCAAACGTCCCCAAATCATTGAACCTCACCCCCTCGCGCCGCAGCACCTCATGCGCCTGCGCCGCGATCATCTGCCGCAGGTAAAATGGCTGCCCCACCACGAAGTGATGGATGGCGTGGGTGGATCCAAAATTGAAGCAGAACAGCTGCAGGGGCCAGAACAGCGGGTGGTTGAGCACCTGGCATTGCTGCATGACGTTGCCGGCCTCCACATCGCCGTAGTAGTGCATGTTCGAGCTGATGAAATGCAGGCAAAAGCTGCGCAGCACATTGGGGCCCACCAGGCACACGGTCAAGGCATCGACCCAGGGCATCACGCTCAGCACGGCGGGGTGCCAGTCGATGGGGTGGCCGGCCAGGCGGGCGATGATGTCAGCGCCATGGAAGAGCACGAAGGCGTGCCAGGTGGTCCAGCAGGCGTGGCCCAGCGGCATGTAGGCCAGCATTTTTTCGATGATGGCGCGGCGCAGGGCGCGCCGGGTTTTGGGCTTCTGCACCTGGGTGATGTAAGTGCCGGTGTACCTCACCGTGGTGGGCAGGCGCAGCACCACGGCCAGCATGCCGTCGCCAATCATCAGCAAGCGCTTGAGGCCCCAGGGCTCGCCGTTGGTGATGCCGCGCTCTTCCATGTCGGTGCGTTGCCCCGATTGCTTGTGGTGGTGAAAGTGCAGCTCGCGGCGCAGCCAGGGGTTGATGGTGGAGGGGCGGGCGATCCAGCCCAGCAGCAAGAGGAGGTCTTGCACCCAGGGCTTGTTCTTGAAGTACAGCAGGTGGATCAGGTCGTGCTCGATCTCGTGCGTGAACGAGGCCAGGATGGCCACGAGCGGCACGGTCACCCACCAGGGCAGCCAGCCTTGCAGGTAGAGCACCGCGCAGATCACCATGCCGGTGATGCTGCCCAATTGGATGGCCAGGCCGATGGCGTTCTGGTGCGCCAGCCAGGGGTGGGCCTGGCGTGCTTGCTGCGCGGCCTGGTTGACCTCTTGCCGGATGCGCTGGGTGCGTTGCTGGTGCGTGGGCGGCGTCTGCAATGGCGGTGGCGACAAGGCCTGGGTGCGTTGTTGGGCAGTGCGGGTCATGAAATTTTTGTGAGCGAAAGCAGGGTGCGCGATGGGTATGATCTTGCGGCCACCTGGTCTGCACCGTCTTGTCCCAATGCGACAGCGGTTTGATCCCAGATACCCTTCTTCTCCATCCTCAGTCATGTCATCAGCCGCTTTGCCGCCTCCTTCGCCCGCCTTGAGCGCGACATCCTTGTCGAGTTGGGTGGCGGCGGTGGTGCGGGCGATGGCGGCCAGGGGGCTGGACACGCAGGCGCTGATGCTACAGGCGGGGCTGGACCCGGCGCTGCTGGATGACCCGCTGGCGCGCTATTCGTCGCGCAAGACGCTGGCTTTCTGGACGCTGGCGCTCAAGGCCTCAGGTGATCCCTTGCTGGGCTTGCACACGGCGCGCTACATCGCACCATCGACTTTTCATGCCTTGGGTTATGCCTTGCTGGCATCGAGCAACCTGGCTGAGTTGTTCGAGCGTGCATCGCGGTATTTTCGCGTGGTCACCGAGGCGGGCGACTTGAGCTTCAAGCGTGAGGCGGGCCATGGCAGCTTGACCTGGCGGGGCGATCCGGCGCTGGTGAGCGGGCAGGCCATCGAGGTGGCCTGGTGCGTGCTCGATTGCTTCATGCTGACCACCTTGCGGGCCTGCGGCATGTTGCTGGGCCCGCGTTTTGGGGTGCTGGAGTTGCGCCTTCAAAGGCCCGCACCGCCTGAGCAACGCGCCGAGTACGAGCGCATCCTGCGGCACCCGCCCATCTATGGCTGCGAGGACAACGCCATCCTGGTGGCCGATGAGGTGTTGCGCATGCCCTTGCCGCACGCCAATGCCATCCTGGCGCAGGTCAATGAAGAGGCGGCGGGCCGCTACCTGGCCGACATCGGCCGTGAAGATGTCTTGATGCGCCTCAAGCGCTTGCTGCAAGAGCGCCTGCCCAGTGGCGACCCATCGCAGGAAGAGCTGGCCGCCTGCTTGTCCATGACCACGCGCAGCCTGCAACGGCGCCTGGCCGAGGTGGGCACCAGCTACCGCGCGCTGATCAACCAGACGCGGCACGAGTTGGCGCTGGAGTACCTGGCTCAGACGCGTTACGGCGTGAGCGACATCGCCTACCTGCTGGGCTTTGCCGAGGTCAGCGCCTTCACGCGGGCCTTCAAGCGCTGGACGGGGCAGACCCCTTCGGCCTGGCGCGAAGCCAGGCACTGAGCCGCGCTGTTTGAGCCATGCGCCCAGGGTGGCTCACAGCAGAGGCACCACCAAGCAGGTGTTGGCGCTCAGGCTTGACCAGCGCAGGGCCTGACCGGGCAGCAGCAGTTGCGCGGCATCGGGGGCCCAGGTGGCTCGGGCGTCTTCCATGGCGTGCTCGGCGGTGGCGCGGATGAGGATGAAGCGCAGGCTGAGTTCATCGCGCTGAAGGGTCATTTCGGCCTGTGGCCAGTGGCTGGGCAGGCAGGGGGTGAGGCTCAATAGCTCCGGGCCCAGGTGCAAGCCGAACATGGACTCGATGGCCGCGCGGTGCAGCCAGGCCGCCGCGCCGCTGTACCAGCTCCAGCCGCCACGCCCGACGTAGGGCGCATGGCTGTAGACATCGCCCGCGATCACATAGGGTTCGATCGCGTAGCTGTTGCGGTGCACCGGGTGATTGGCGCGGTGGGCTGGGCTCAGGTAGGTGAAGTAGCGGTAGACGGTGTCGCCGCCGCCCAAGGATTGCGGATCGCGCTTGGCCAGTTCAGCTTGGGCCATCAGCGCCCACACGCCCGCATGCGAGTACTGGCCGCCGTTCTCGCGCACGCCGGGTGGGTAGGCCTGGATGTAGCCGGCGCTGGGCTGCGCGTGGGCCAGGGGTGGATCGAGCAGGCGGATCAGGCCGGCCTCGTGGTCCACCAGGAGCTGCTCGACCGAGGCCATGGCCAAGCGTTGCTGTGTCAGCGGCGCGGCATTGGAGAGCACGGCCCAGGCTTGGGCGATCAGGTCGATGCGGGCTTCGGGGTTGAGGTGCGAGCCCAGCGCTTCGCCATCGTCGAAGAACGCGCGTTTGAACCATTGGCCGTCCCAGGCCGGGCCGTTCAGGGCTTCGCGCCAGCCTCGGGCGGCGCTCTCCCAGGTCACGGCGCGGGCTTCGTCGCCGCGTGACCTGGCCAACGGTGCGAAATCGGCCACCAGGTGGCAGAGGAACCAGCCGAGCCACACCGATTCGCCCCGGCCTTGCGCGCCGACGCGGTTCATGCCGTCGTTCCAGTCGCCACAGCCCATGAGGGGCAGGCCGTGCACGCCCACGCGCAGGCTTTTGTCGATGGCGCGGGCCGCGTGCTCGTAGACCGAGGCGTGTTGCTCACTGATGCGCGGCACTTCGTAGACATCCTCCGCGCCTTCGGCGATGGTGTTGCCTTCGAGGAAGGGCACTTGCTCATCGAGCAAGGTGGCATCGCCCGTGATGCGCAGGTGGTGCACGCAGGCGTGGGGCAGCCAGAGCAGGTCGTCGGAGAAGTGGGTGCGCACGCCGGCGCCGGTGGGCGCGTGCCACCAATGCTGCACATCGCCCTCGGGGAACTGGCGCGAGGCGCACAGCACGATCTGGTCGCGCAGCATGTGCGGTGCGGCCCAGGCCAGCGCCATGGCGTCTTGCAGCTGGTCCCGGAACCCTGTGGCGCCGCCGGCCTGGTAGAAGCCGGCCTTGGCCCACAGGCGGCACGAGATGCTTTGGTAGAGCAGCCAGTGGTTGACCATGGCGTCGAAGAGCGGGTCGGGGGTGCTCACGGTGGTGGCGCCCAACAGCTTGCGCCAGTGATCGCGGACCTGGGCCAGGCGGTGGGCCGGACGCGCCAAGCCGGCGGCATCGGCCAGTTTTCTGGCGGCTTGCGCATCGGGGGCATAGCCCATCAGGAAGCTGCGCTCGGCAGAGGCGCCGCCCGCTAGGCTCAAGCGGGTGGACAGCGCCGCGCAGGGGTCCAGGCCGATGCCGGCTTGCTGGCCGAAGCGGTCCGGCACCATCAGGCGGCCACGCACATCGAAGCATTCGCGGCGGTCGCAGGTCCAGTCGGGCCCCTGGTCGTGGTGGTCCTCGCTGGCATGGTCGATGGACAGGAAGGCCGTGCCCTGGCCGAAGCCGCCCGATTGTTCGCGCTGGGTGGCCAGCAGCACCGTGCGGGGTGACTGGCCACGCGCGCGGTGCAAGGCGGTGTGCACGGTGCGGCGGTCGGTGCGGTTGGCGCCCATCATCCATTCGACGATGCCGATCAGGCGCAACTCGACGGCGTCCTCGCCCCGGTTGACGATGCTCAGCTGGATCTGCTTGACCGAGGTTTGCGGGTCCACGCACCAGGTGGCGCTGATCTCCAGATCGCCCCGGCAATGGCTGATGACGCTGTGGCCCTGACCATGCGCGATCTGAAAGCCGGTGTGGTTGTCGGCCCGGTCGGGCGTGGTGACGCCCCAGGCCGAGGGGCTGATGCTCCAGGTGTCCAGGCTCTGACAATCTTGCAGCAGGAACCACTCGGAAGGCGAGTCGGCCACGGGGTCGTTGGACCAGGCCGTGAGCTGGTTCAGGCGGCTGTTGAGCGCCCAGGTGTAGCCACCGCCAGCTTCCGAGAGCTGTGCGCCAAAGCCGGGGTTGGACAGTACATTGATCCACGGGCGCTCGGGCCGCAAATGCAGATCGACCAGGAAGCGGAAGGTGCCCGTGGCCGGCGTGAAGGTGCCCACCGGGGCAGGCGCGTGGGTGAAGGCGCAAGCGCGGGCCAGCGCGCAGGCGGGCACGTCATGGCGTTGCTGCAAGGCCGCTTCGTGCAGCTCGCTCCAGGCTTGCACGTGGTACAGCAGCGGGCGGCCATCGGCATGCAGGTGGATGCGCGCCACGCTGTGCAGGGTGTGGCGCTCATCGGGCGAGAGCTCCTCGCCGCGCAGCAGGTGGACGCGGCTGCCGTTCATGGACTGGCCGGGCAAGGGTGGCGTGCTGCCCAGCGTGGCTTGCAGCTCGCTCAAGGTGCTGATCTCGCGGTGCACCGGCATGAGGTAGGAGGCAGGCTCTCGGTTGATGACGACCAGGTCACAGGCCACGCCGCCCCAGGACCACACTTGCAAGGCTTGGCCGAGGGAGCGCAGCAGGCCCAGGCCCTGCATCATGCTGACGGACACCAGGATCAATGGCCGCTCGCCGGAGATGCTCAAGCGCCAGAGCAGGCGCCGGTCGCAGACATCGTCGGCATGGCTTTGCAGCCGTGCTGGCTGGCTGGACGGCCGGGTCAGGCTCAGCAACAAGGCGGTGGTGAGCGTCTGGGTGGCGCTGAGGGTTTCGGGGGTGATGCGCAGGGCACGCATGCGGATGCCGTTGAGCGTGGCCGACATCAGCGAGGCACGCTGCACATGGCTGGCCTGGCGGTACTTGTCGATGATGGCGCGCAAGGTGGCGGCGTCGTTGCCAGCGGTGGTGGCAAAGGTCAGCGTGGCTTTGCCATGTGCGGCAATGCGCAATCGCACGGACAGGGCGCAGACCGGGTCCAGGCCGGTGTCGGGCGGGCTGTCGTGGGGCGAGGGCGGGTTCTGCCCGGCATCGAAGGCGGCCAGCGGCCAGCTCGCGTCGTGGTTGCGGCCCAGCCATTGCTGGCGATCGGTCTGGTGGCCCATGCCGATGATCTGCGCATCGGAGTCGGCCAGGAAATGCGCGGCGAGCATGCCCGATTCCGTGGCCAGGCGCGGCATGCGCTCGAACCACAGGGCTTGCTGCTCGGCCAGCCAGCGGGCCCGCACGAAGAGGTTGGTGAAGGCGGGGTGGGCCTCGTCGGCGCGCGGATCGGACAAGGTCACATCGAAAGCCGACATCAGCTCGATCGCCAAAGGCTCATCGCCCAGGTTCAGCAGCTCGACCTGGCGGAACTCGATGTCGTCCTCAGCGCTGACCCACACCTTGGTGGTGGCCTGCACCTCGGGCCACGTGGCCGTGAAGCTGACGCGGTCGGCCTGGAAGGTGCATTGGTAGTCGGCGCGGGGATCGGGGGCGGGGTGCTGGGTGATGGACACCGGCTTGAGCGCCTGCCCACCCGTGCTGCCAGTGGGCCAGCGCAGGTAGAAGAAGCTGCCGTGGGCATCGCGCAGGGCGTCGTCGCGCCAGCGGGTGATGCCAGCTTGGCCCCAGCGGCTCCAGCCGGCGCCATTGGCGCGCAGGGCCACTTGGTAGCGGCCGTTGGACAGCAGGTGGGTGGGTGGCACGGCGGCCATGCCGGGTACCACCTCGCGCAGCAGCCCGGGTGATCGGACCGATTTGCTCGATGGTGTGGGCGCGGGGGGCGGCTCATAGAGCCGCGACACCTCGCGCGGCGAGCGTTCATGCAGCACGGACGCGACAGCCTCGATGTGCGCATTGGCCATGCCCCAGCGCTTGGCCACGCCATCCAGCAGCACATTGGCCAGGGCCACGATGGTCATGCCCTGGTGGTGCGCCATGTAGGTGTACACCGGTGTGCAGGCTTCGTTGCTGCTGGGCCGGATCGCCGAAAAATCCAGGGCCTCGATGAAGCCCAGCGGACCGCGCGCGCCAAAGGCCTCAAGCGTTTGAAAGTTGCGGCAGGCCAGGTAGGGCGAAATCTGCGCGGCCAGGCCGGTGGCATAGGGTGCGACCACCAGTTCGCCCGGCGGCGTGCGCCTGAGTGCGAGCCGGGGCACGCCATGGGGTGCGTATTGGTAGGCCAGGGTGTGGTCCTGCCCCGCATGGGCCGATTCGGAAATGCCCCAGGGGATGGACTGTGCTTTGCCGAAGGCGATGTGCTCGGCCAGGGCGGCGCGGCAGGCCTCGCCCAGCACGCTGTCATGCGGCTCGTCCAGGATCAGGCTGGGCATGAGGTATTCGAACATCGAGCCCGACCATGACCGTAGCCCGACCTGTGTGCCCATGGCGTAGAAGGGCCGGCCCAGCAGGCTCCAGTGGTTCACGGGCACATCACCCCGGGCGATGGCCAGCAGCCCGGTCAAGCGCGATTCAGAGGCCAGCAGATCGTAGAAGCCCGTGTCCAGCTGCTGGGCCGCTACCAGGTAGCCCAGGTGAAAGAGGTGGCGCTTGCGGTGGTACAAAAAGCTGAAATCGGCCGACCAGGCCATGGCCTCGCAGGCAGCCGCCATGGCCAACAGACGTGCGCGCTGGTCCACGGACGGCGCGGCATCACCGCTCAGGCGCGTGATCTCCAGGCAGGCCTGGGCCACGGCCAGCAGGTGCCCGCTCAAGTTGCCGCTGTCCACGGTCGAGACGTACATGGGCAGCAGGGGCTCACCGGTTTGCGTGTCGTACCAGTTCAGGAAGTGGCCACGGTAGCGCTGCATGGTGTCCAGGCTGGCCATGGTGGCCTCCAGGCGCTTGAGCAACTCGTCCGTACCGATCCAGCCGAAGCGGCGGGCGCAGGCCACGCTCAACAAGTAGAGCCCGATGTTGGTGGGCGAGGTGCGGTGCGCTAACAGGTCGTGCGGCATCGTCTGGAAGTTGTCCGGCGGCAAGTGTCGATCTTGCTCGGTCACGCAGTGCTCGAAGTAGCGCCAGGTGTCCCGCGCGATGCCTTGCAGGTAGAGGCGGTCGGTGGCCGACAGCGCTGCCTCTGTTGGCAGCGGGCGAAGCCGGCTGACCCACCAGCTCCACAGGGGCGAGGCGGTCCAGGCCAGGCCCAAGGCCAAGGCCAGCGCGGGGTGGTGCGTGCCGCTGGCTTGCAGAGCGATGGTCAATGCCAGCGCCAGCACGCACTCCGGCCAGTGCGCTTTGGCCATGGAGGCCAGGTCGGTGCGCGC
>CANBUA010000148.1 GCA_947372535.1 Burkholderiales bacterium | reverse complement strand
GCGCTTCAAGCAAAATGCGCAAACCATGGATTCTAAAGATCCTCCTTCGTCCGCGTCATCTGGCGCATCTTCGCAGCCGGCCTGGGCCCAATCCACACAGTTTGCACCGAGCCCGAATGGGCCTGGGCAGGGTGAGGGCCGCGCCTTGCCGCCCTCGGCTTTTGACGTGTGCCATGTGGGGGTGGTGCTGCGCGTGGTGCTGGGGGTGCAACTGGTGGTGGCATTGGGCGTGGCCCATGCCGTCAGCTCGCCCGCCTTGCTGCTCCAGGCCTGGGCGCAATCCACCTTGATGACCCTGCCGGCCAGCCTTTTGTGGCTGGTGGTGGCCTGCTCGGCCAAGGGCTGGTTGCGCACCCGCAGCGAGGGCGTTCAGGCGGCTTGCGCGGTGGTCCTGGGCGCGCTCTGTGGCTTGTTGAGTGCCGCACAGGATCAGGCCTTGAACGCTTGGCTGGCGGGCGGCGCGGTGGGCCTGAGCTGGGCCTGGTTGCCGCCCATGCTGACGGGCGGGGCCATGGCCGCCGTGGGCCTGGCCTGGTTGCGCCAACGCGCCCACAGCGAGCTGCCTGCCCATGCGGCGGCCCGTTTGTCCGAGCTGCAGGCCCGCATCCGGCCCCATTTCCTGTTCAACACGCTCAACACCGCCATCGCCCTGGTGCAAATCGACCCGCAACGGGCCGAAGTGGTGCTGGAAGACCTGGCTGAGCTGTTCCGCCAGGCCCTGACTTCGCCTCATGTGGTCACCACCCTGAACGAGGAGGTGGAACTGGCGCGCCGTTACCTGGGCATCGAGCAGCTGCGCTTTGGCGAAAGGGTGCAGGTGCGCTGGGAGCTGGATCCGGAAGCCGGCCTGGCCCGTGTGCCGGCGCTGGTGCTGCAGCCGCTGGTGGAAAACGCCGTGCGCCATGGGGTGGAGGTGTCACCTGATGGCGGCTGGATCGTGGTGCGCACCAAGGTGCAGGCCGGACGGGCCGTGCTCATGGTCAGTAACTCGGTGCCGGTGCAGGCCCAGGGCGGTGGCCTGCCGGGCCATGGCATGGCCTTGCGCAATGTCCGCCAGCGCCTCAAGCTCATGCACGATGTGGAGGCCGAGTTCGATGCCGGCTTGCAGCGCGCCACCGTGGCCGGGCAGCCCTCGGTCTACATGGTCAAGGTGGCGGTGCCCCTGAGGAGCCCTTCTCATGACTGATGCACTCAAGGTGGTGGTGATCGACGACGAGCCCCTGGCCCGCATGCGCATCCAGTCGCTGCTGGCGCAGGCGGCCGTAGCCACTCAGGTGATCGCCGATTTTGGCGAGCCTGTGTCGGCGCTGATGTGGCTGCGCGAGCGGGATGCGGCGGGGCAAGGCCCGGATCTGGTCCTGCTGGACATCCAGATGCCCGGCCTGGACGGCATGGTGCTGGCGGCCCGGCTGCGTGACCTGATCCGCCCGCCCACGGTGGTGTTCCTCACGGCCCACGCCGAACACGCCTTGCGCGCCTTCGACCTGGCCGCGGCCGACTACCTGACCAAGCCGGTTCGCCTGGAGCGCCTGCAGGCCTCGCTGGAGCGCGTGCAGGCCTTGCGTGCCGCCCTGGCACCAGCGCAACCCGAACTGCCTGCATCGCTGGAGGGCGAAGACCTGTTCATCGTGCAGGACCGCGGCAGGGTCGAGCGCATCCCGCTGTCGTCCATCCTGTACTTCAAGGCCGAGCAGAAGTACGTCACCTTGCGCACAGCCCAGGGCACGCACGTCATCGACGATTCATTGACCGAGCTGGAAGAGCGGGTGGGCGATCGCTTCATCCGCGTGCACCGCAATGCCCTGGTGGCGCGCCACGTGATGCGCGCGCTGGAGCTGCGGGCGGAAGAGGGCGATGGCGGCGAGTCCTGGTCGGTGCAGGTGCTGCCCACGCTCGAATGGATCGCGGTGTCGCGGCGCCAGGTGGCGGCCGTGAAAGAAGCGATGGCCGGCACGGCTTGACGCCGTCCGGCCACGTGTTGAACGCGGGCGTGGGGCCTGGCTTCAAAAGCCCAGGCTGGCCAGCAGATCGTCCACTTCGCCCTGGTTGGCCACCACATCGGTGCGGCCATCGGCGTCCACCACCGGGCCTTCCAGGCGCGGCTCGTGTTCCAGCAGGTGGGCTGTGAGGGCGGCTTCCACCTTTTGCGAATGTTCGAGCGGGGCGGCCTGCACCAGCAGCTTGACCAGCTGGTTTTCCAGGTCATTGGCCAGGCGCACCACCTTGGCCACCACCTGGCCCGTCAGGTCATGGAAGTCCTGGGCCATCATGATGTCGGTCAGGTGGCCGTCCACGCGGTGGGTGGTGTTTTCCACGTCCTGCACGAAGTTGAACACCGCGCCACTGGCCACGGCTTTCACCGGGTCGGCCGTGATCAGGCTGGCCAGCTTGCGGGTCTGCTCGGCGATGTGTTCCTGGTCGGCCTTGGCCGTGTCCACCAGGTTCAGCACCTTTTCGGCCGCATCCGCCGTTTTCGTGGCGATGTAGTTCAGCCGGCTGCGCGCATCCGGCAGGTTGTCGACATGGTTCTTCAGGTCGGGCAGCACGCCCAGCATGTTGAGTGTGTCGTGCAACTGCCGGGTGAGGGTGCCCAGCTGTTGAAAGATCTCGGGGGATGCCTGCGGCATCTGCATGTTTTCTGGCATCTGGACGGTCATGACTCACTCCCTTTAGAGGCGTCAGGCCGTGGCGGCCAGTTTTTGCATGATCTTCTGCACCTTCTCTTCCAAGGTGGCCTTGGTGAAGGGCTTCACGATGTAGCCGGCGGCGCCCGATTGGGCGGCCAGCACGATGTCTTCCTTGCGCGCTTCGGCCGTGACCATCAGAACGGGCAGGTGCTTGAGGCTGTCATCGGCCTTGATGGCCTTGAGCAGCTCGAAGCCGTTCATGTTGGGCATGTTGATGTCGCTGACGACAAAGTCGAACTTGGTGCCCTTGAGCATGTTCAGGGCCACCGCGCCGTCTTCGGCCTCTTCGGCGTTGATGTAGCCAATCTCCTTGAGCAGGCCCCGGACGATCCGGCGCATGGTGGAGAAGTCGTCCACGATGAGAAATTTCATGTCGGCAGGGTTGCTCATGACGGGTCCTTGTTTCGCCATGTGGCGGCGTTGGGAGTGAATGTCGACACACGTCGGCTGTCACCTGAGCCTTATCGGCCGACCACCTCGGGTCTTGAGGGCTTGATGGCGGGCGCTTCTTCGGCGTCCTCCACACCTTCGGCTGGTACTTGCTCGGCGTTGGCCGACTGGAAGAAGCGGTCTTCGGCTTCGCGGTTCATCACGATGATGCTGATGCGCCGGTTCATGGGGCTGAGCGGGTCGTCTTTCTCGTAGGGCACGCTGGAGGCCAGGCCCTGCACCCGCAGGATCTTGCCGCCCGAAAGGCCGCCCGCCGTCAGTTCGCGTCGGGAGGCATTGGCCCGATCGGCCGACAGCTCCCAGTTGCTGTAGCCCTTGTCGCCCGCACTGAAGGGTTTGGCGTCGGTGTGGCCTTCGATGGTCAGCTTGTTGGGCACCTCTTCGAGCACGTGGCCAATGGAGCGCAGGATGTCCTGCATGTAGCCATTCACGGCTGAAGCGCCACTGTCGAACATGGCGCGGTTCTGGTCGTCGACGATCTGGATGCGCAGGCCTTCGGCAGTCATGTCCAGCCGGATCTGGGTCTTGTACTTGGCCAGGCGGTCGTCGTTGGCGATGACCTCTTCCACCTTGGCCTTGAGCACACGCAGGCGATCCTGTTCGGCGCGGGCCTGTTCTTGCCGGATGGCCTTCTTGCGGGCTTTTTCTGCCGCCGTCTCGGACGCGCTGCCCTTCTTGACCTGGCCCACCGATTCCGACAGGTTGTTGCCGCCACCCTTGATGACTGAGCTGGCATCACCCGCGCCACTGCCGCCAAAGAAGGCCACCTTCAATGGGCTGTTGAAGTAGTCCGCGATGCCCTTCTTGTCGCCTTCGGTGGTCGAACCCAGCAGCCACATCAGCAGGAAGAAGGCCATCATGGCCGTCACGAAGTCGGCATAGGCGATCTTCCAGGCGCCACCATGGGCGGAGTGACCCGCCTTCTTGATGCGCTTGATGATGATCGGTTGAACCTTCTTCGAATCGCCGGCCATGGTGTGTCCTCACTTCTTCTTCACGTGGGCTTCGAGCTCGGCAAAGGTGGGGCGCTCCGTGGAGTACAGCACCTTGCGGCCGAATTCGATGGCGACTTGCGGGGCATAGCCCTGCATGGAGGCCAGCAGCACCGTCTTGACGACCTGGAACTCCTTGGTCCCTTCGTCGAGCTTTTGTTCCATCAGGCCGGCCAGCGGCTCCACCACGCCGTAGGCCAGCAGGATGCCCAGGAAGGTGCCCACCAGGGCCGAGCCGATCATCCCGCCCAGCACCGCAGGCGGCTGGCCCACCGAGCCCATGGTGTTGACCACGCCCAGCACGGCCGCCACGATCCCGAAGGCAGGCAGGGCACCCGCCAGGCGCGCCATGGCGGCGCAGGCGTTGTGGCCCTCGTGATGGTGGGTGTCGATCTCGTTGTCCATGAGGGTCTCGATCTCGTGGGCATTGAGGTTGCCGGAGACCATCATGCGCAGGTAGTCGGTGATGAACTCCACCACATGGTGGTCATGACCCAGGGTCGGGTACTTCTGAAAGAGGGCGGAGTTGTGCGGGTCTTCGACGTCCTTTTCGATGGACATCAGCCCTTCCTTGCGCACCTTCTGAAGGATCTCGTACATCATCGCCATGAGTTCCATGTAGCGATCCTTGGTGTACTTCGATCCCTTCACCAGCGGGCCCAGGCTGGCGGCCACGGCCTTGAGGGTCTTGGTCTGGTTGTTCACCACGAAGGCGCCCATGGCACCGCCCAGAATGGCCATCAACTCCAGAGGCAGGGCCTCGATGATGACCTCCATGTTGCCGTGGTGGAGGATGTAGGCGCCAAAGATGCACCCTAGCGCAACGATGTATCCGATGGCGAGGTTCATGGTGGATGGGTGGCCAGGGTCAGGGTAAGGAGGGAACGCGCAAGGGGACCAAGCAGCTTGGGCCTTGTGCTGATCTTCGGTGAGCACGGCCAGGCCTAAACCGTGAACAACACCTCAGCCCCCCCGCTCTTTTTCACATTGCAGCGTCCGGGTGGCCGGGCAAAAAAAGGCGGACCCGGTGAGGGGTCCGCTTGAAAGCACGGTTCAGTGCCAGGAGGAGACAAGCAAGAACGATTTGCAGGCAAACCGCTCGCTCGGTGTATCGGCAGTTCGGCGACCGAACTTGAGTCCAACTTCACCGGCGGGCGTGGGGCAGTCGGGGCGGGCGTGAAACCCGTCACGACTGGCCCCTTTGCAGCGGGACCTGCCAGAGCCGAGGTGAGGTGAGCTCAGTGCATGTGCAGGGCGCCAGCGGCCTTGCCCTTGCCGGCGCGGGCCGGCGGGTTGCACAGGCCACACACGAAGTGGCGGGAGATTTCATGCGGATGGGTCACGAAGTGGCCACCGCAATGCGAGCAGGCGGTGAGGGTGAGCATGCCGTTGTCGATGAACTTCACCAGGCGCCAGGCGCGGGTGACGGACAACAGCGGCTCCAGCCCTTCGGTGCTCGTTTGTTCCAGGTACAGCTGATAGGCCTTGATGACGGTGTCGATCTCGTCCATCTCGGCGGCCTTGTTCAGGTACTCGTGGATGTTCAGGAAGAGGCTGGCGTGGATGTTGGGCTGCCAGGTCATGAACCAGTCCGTCGAGAACGGCAGCTGCCCCTTCGAAGGCGACTTGCCGGCCACTTCCTTGTACAGGCGCAGCAGGCGTTCATACGACAAGTCAGTTTCGCTTTCCAGCACTTGCAGGCGGGCACCCAGGTTGATCAGGGTGACGGCGCGGTCGATCTGCTTGGCTTCGGTGAGCAGGCTCTTGTTGCGCATGATGGGGCTTTCCGAAAGGGGTGAGGGGGCGGCGGGCGGTGCTGGGCAGCGCGCTCATGCCGCCTCTTGATGGCGACCGGCCATCAGGATGTTGGCATGCAGGCGGGTGACGCTGTCGTTGCTGGACTTGCCGTGGTTGGTCAGCAGGCTCCAGACCAGATCGTCGTCCACACGCATGCGGCACAGCAGGGTGTTGCTGGAAGCGATCTTCATGATCTGGGCCGGCGTCAGCAGGGTCAGCAGGTTGGCGGTGTCTTCCGAGATGCCCAGGCGGAAGAGGGCCTGTTCGCGGTCTGCACGCACCAGGCTTTGCGCCAGCATCAGGTAAGACAGGTTCGTTTCGCGGATTTCAACGAGGATCTGGTCGGCGTTCATGTCTGTGTCCTTGGAAGCGGTTTGGAGAGGTCGGTAGCAGGGTCTGTTTTTTGTGCCGGCTTTGGATGTCGTCGGCATGGATTGAATTCTGGACAGATGCCCCGTTTCTCTGAATAGGGACGGCGCTGTAAGGCGCGTCGGCCGCAGGATGAGTGGCATGTCAGAAAAAACCTGACAAACGGCGACCGATCGCGACAAGAACGGGGGCTGGCCGGTACAGACAAAGAAAAAGGCGCCACATGGGCGCCTTGGGAGGGAGCGAGAGCCGGAGCTCAGGCGTGCTCGGGGAGGATGGACTCCACCTCGATGGCCATGGCCTTTTGCGAGCCGCCCGGCAGGCTGTAGCGCAGCACGCGCTTGAACACCGTCAGCAATTGCGGGATGAAATAGCCCGTGTTGTAGGGGATGTTGTACTTGGCGCAGACGGCCTGGATCTGGGGTGCCACCTCGCTGTAGCGGTTGGCGGGCATGTCGGGGAAGAGGTGGTGCTCGACCTGGTGGCTCAGGTTGCCGCTCATCAGGTGCATCAGCTTGCTGCCCTTGATGTTGCTGGAGCCCAGCACCTGGCGCAGGTACCACTGGCCCTTGGTTTCGTTCTCCAGGCACTTCTTGTCGAAGGTGTAGATGTCATCGGTGAAGTGGCCACAGAAGATGATGGCGCCGGCCCACACGTTGCGGATCAGGTTGGACACGATGTTGCCCACCAGCACGGCCATGCCCACATCCAGCGCATGCCCAAACGGTGCGGCCACAGCGGCGGCGAACAGGGGCCACACGATGTAGTCCTTGCGCACCTGGCGCCCCATCTTGGCCTTGATCAGGTTCCATTGCTTCTGCATGTCCGACAGCTTGATCTTGCCGGCGAACAGCTTGTCGGTCTGGATCTCGTGCAGGGCCACGAACCATTCGAAGAAGAACAGCAGCATCAGCATGTAGAAGAACTGGACCGGGTGGTAGAACCAGCGCCAGCGCAGGTCGCTGGACAGGCGCAGCATGCCGTAGCCGAAGTCGCGGTCCTTGCCGATGATGTTGGTGTAGGTGTGGTGCACATAGTTGTGCACGTGGCGCCAGCCTTCACGGGGGCAGGCGTTGTCCCACTCGAAGGTGTCGCCCTGGAAGCGCGGGTCGTTCATGAAGTTGAACTGCCCGTGCATCACGTTGTGGCCCAACTCCATGTTGTCGATGATCTTGGCCACGCCCAGCAGGAAGGCGCCCAGCAGCCAGGTGGGGGGAAACCAGCCGAACATCATCAGCGCGCGTCCAGCCGTTTCCAGCACGCGCATGGTGGTGAGGATGCGCTTGATGTAGCGGGCGTCCTCGTCGCCCACCTTGCGCCAGACCTCCTCCTTGATGGCGTCGATGTCGCGCTCGAAAGCGGCCATCTCTTCCATGCTCCGAGGGCCGACGGTGATGGTCTTGGTGTTCATGGTGGTCTTGCGGGTGGGGACTGCGGGAATGCGGCGAAGAAGGGAAGGCGGGTGATGCGGGGCTCAGGTCAGCGAATGCAGCTCGACGTCGGTCAGCGCGGCGGTGACGCACAGCCGGATGGTCTGGCCATCGGCGGTCATGACCTGGCCATTGGTCAGATCCTTGACGGCACCTTGTTCCAGGCGGCACGTGCACTCATGGCAGATGCCTTGGCGACAGCCATGCTTGATGGTCAGTCCGGCTTGCTCGCCGGCCACCAGCAGAGTCAGGTTGCCGGAGGCTTCAAAGCGCTGGGTCTGGGTGTCGCGCTGGATGCGCACGGCGTGTCGCGCATTCGGGTCACCGTTGGGCTTGGGCGCCGAGAAAGCTTCCAGGTGCAGGCGGCCTTGGGCGCCTGCCTGTTGCCACAGCTCCCGGGCGGCATCCATCAGCTGGGATGGGCCACAGACAAAGGTTTCGGCCTGAGCCCAGTTGGGCAACTGGGCATCCAGCAGGGTGCGATCCAGCACCACGGCCTGGGCCGTCGGGGCGTTCGAGGCCGTGCGGCCCGGCTCGCCCTGGGTGTTGGCCACGCTGTCCAGCGGCACATAACGCAATTGAGGCCAGCTCTTGGCCAGGGCGTCGAGCTGCTTGCCGAAGATGCGGTCCTGGGCGCTGCGGGCAAAGTAGAGCAAGGTCACGCGGGTGCGGGCCTGGATGGCTTGCAGGTGCTGCAACATGGCCATGCCGGGGGTGATGCCGCTGCCGCCGGCGATCAGCAACACCTGATCGGGAGTTTGGGCAGGCAGCGTGAAGTCGCCGCTGGGCTGCTCGATCTCGATGATCTGGCCGACCCGGATCTCGTCGTTGAGGTGGCCCGACACCAGGCCACCTGGCTGGCGTTGCACCGTGATGGCGATCCGATCCGGCTGACCGGCGACCGCCCGCGGGGAATAGGCGCGGCGATGGCGCGACCCGCGGATGCTCACATCCACCAGAAGAAACTGGCCCGGGCGGGGCGCGCGGAAGGCGCTGCCGGTTTGCAGGATCAGGGTCAGGGCTGTGGGTGTTTCCTGGATGCGTTCGACCACTTTGGCGTGAAGGCGGTTCACCGTCAGCAAAGGGTTGATCAGGCTGATCGTGTCGTCAAACGCCTCGGGGCTCACGCCCAGGTGAGTCAGCCAGCTGGAGAGCTTGGCGGTGGCTACCGGCGAGGCGGTGGGGTCGGACATGAACGGGATCTCCAGAAACTGCAAGGGACGTACAAGTGACTGATTTGCCTTCGTTGTGTGACGGAATTGGCAATTGCAGGACACTTGTATTGTTATGTGTGCAGGATATCCGGCACTGCTCCTGGTCAACAACGGGGGAAGTCCCCGCATGCAGGCCAAGACCCTCGAATGAGGGGGGCTGAATGGGCAATGTCGACGGTTTGCCCAAGGCCATCGGCAAGTCACATAATGGGGTCAGATCAACGGTGTGGCGGAATGGGAAGGGCGTGCGGTGGCGAGATTGACGCGACTCGGCGTGGGCGGCTGGCCTCATCTGGTGGTGCAGCCGGTACAGGGCGGTCAATGCCTGTGGCGCGACGCGCACGATGCCCTGGCCTTGCATGCAGCCCTGGTCGAGGCGGCGCGCCTTCACGGTGTGGCAGTTCACGCCTATCGGCTCAGCGGCGATGCGACGGCACCCCATCCAGCCCTGGCGCTGGTGCTGACGCCCCCGACCGACGAGGCGCTGGGGGCCTTCATGCAAGCAGTGGGGCGGCGTTATGTGGCAGCCTACAACCGTCGCCATGCGCGGCAGGGCAGCCTGTGGGCCGGACGATACCGATCGACGGTGCTGGATGCGGCCCGGTATTTGCTTGATGCCATGCAATGGGTCGAGCAGCCGGCCTGGCCGTCGGCCGCCGACGCCGGGACCCGCGTCTGCAGCCTCAGCCACCACCTGGGCGCCGGCAGCGATGCCCTGGTGACCGATGCGCCTGCCTTCTGGGCCTTGGGCAACACCCCTTTTGACCGCGAACTGGTCTGGCGCCGCCGGATGGACCAGGGTTTGGCGCCCCAGCAGCGCGACACCCTGGCGCAGGCTGTGCACAAAGGTTGGGCGCTGGTGCCACAGGATGAGGCGCCCCAACTGGAGAAGCTGGCGGGGCGCCGCATCTTGCCCCGCCCTCGCGGACGCCCGCGCAAACCACCGATTGACTTCAGCTGATGATCTGTCCCTATTTGTTTTGCTGCTCACCCGTTCTTGACGATTAATTGCGATCTGACCCTGATTTATTCGGGTTGATTTTGCGGTGCTCGGGGTTTATCCTTGCTCGTCTCGTTGTCCTCACACACTCACCACTGGAGCGCCCACATGTCTCAGGCGACTTCGGGAACCTCGTTCCCTACCCCTGCCATCGCTGACCACCTGGTCACGGCCACGCGCGAAGAAATCCAGGCTGCGGCCGACACCGGCCTGTACGCCAGCGCCGAGCACGACGCCTGCGGCGTGGGCTTCGTCGCGCACATCAAAGGCCAGAAGGCGCACAGCATCGTGCAGCAGGGCCTGAAGATCCTGGAAAACATCGACCACCGCGGCGCCGTGGGCGCCGACCCGCTGATGGGTGACGGTGCGGGTCTGCTGATCCAGATCCCCGACGAGTTCTACCGTGCCGAAATGGCCCGCCAGGGCGTGGAGCTGCCTCCGCCCGGCGAATACGGCGTCGGCATGATCGTCCTGCCCAAGGAAAACGCTTCCCGCCAGGCCTGCGCGCAAGAGCTCGAGCGCGCCATCAAGGCCGAAGGCCAGGTGCTGCTGGGCTGGCGCGATGTGCCGGTCGACCGCGACATGCCCATGTCGCCCACCGTGCGAGAAAAAGAGCCCGTCATCCGCCAGGTCTTCGTGGGCCGTGGCCCCGACATCCTGGTGCCCGATGCCCTGGAGCGCAAGCTCTACGTCATCCGCAAGACGGCGTCCTCCAAGATCTCCAGCCTGAACCTGACCCACGGTGGTGAGTACTACGTGCCCAGCATGTCGTGCCGCACCATCATCTACAAGGGCTTGCTGCTGGCCGACCAAGTGGGCAAGTACTACCTGGATCTGGGCGATGAGCGTGTGACCTCGGCCCTGGCCCTGGTGCACCAGCGCTTCTCCACCAACACCTTCCCCGAATGGCCGCTGGCCCACCCCTATCGCATGGTGGCCCACAACGGCGAAATCAACACGGTGAAGGGCAACTTCAACTGGATGCGCGCCCGCGAAGGCGTGATGAAGTCGCCCGTGCTGGGCGATGACCTGAAGAAGCTCTACCCCATCAGCATGGATGGCCAGTCCGACACGGCCACCTTCGACAACGCGCTCGAACTGCTGACCATGTCCGGCTACCC
>CANBUA010000147.1 GCA_947372535.1 Burkholderiales bacterium | reverse complement strand
TCGCTCATCAGGTTGAGGTAGTAGTGCAGGTTGTGGATGGTGTTGAGCATGGGGCTGAGCATCTCGCCGCAGCGGTCCAGGTGGTGCAGGTAGGCTCGGCTGAACCCACCACCGCCAGGCCCACCCTTGCAGGTGTAGCAGGTGCAGGTCACATCCAGCGGTTTCTCGTCCGATTTGTTGCGCGCGTTTCGCAGGCGCAGGTCGCCAAAGCGCGTGAACAAGTGGCCATTGCGTGCATTGCGGGTGGGCATCACACAGTCGAACATGTCCACGCCCGCGGCCACGCCGGCCACCAGGTCCTCCGGCGTGCCCACGCCCATCAGGTATCGCGGCTTGTGCGGCGGCAGCTTGGGCGAGATGTGGTCCATCACGCGCAGCATCTCGTCCTTGGGCTCGCCCACGCTCACGCCGCCAATCGCATAACCGGGGAAGTCCATGGCCACCAGGCCGGCCAGCGATTCTTCGCGCAGGTGCTCGAACATGCCGCCCTGCACGATGCCAAAGAGCGCGTTGGGGTTTTCCAGCTTGTCGAATTCGCTCTTGCAGCGGCCAGCCCAGCGCAGGCTCAGTTCCATCGAGGTGCGCGCTTCTTTCTCGGTGGTGATGTGGCCCAGCGATTTGTCGCCTTTCCAATAGGGCGTGCACTCGTCGAACTGCATGACGATGTCGGAGTTCAGGATGGTCTGGATCTGCATGCTGATCTCGGGCGTCAAGAAAAGCTTGTCGCCGTTGACGGGGGATGCAAAACGCACACCTTCCTCGCTGATCTTGCGCATGTCGCCCAGGGACCAGACCTGGAAGCCGCCGGAGTCGGTCAGGATGGGTTTTTGCCAGTTCTCGAACTGGTGCAGCCCGCCGAACTGTTTCATGATGTCCAGTCCCGGGCGCATCCACAGGTGGAAGGTGTTGCCCAGGATGATCTGGGCCTTCATCTCGTGCAGCGAGCTGGGCATCACGCCCTTGACCGTGCCATAGGTGCCCACGGGCATGAAGATGGGCGTCTCGACCACGCCGTGGTTGAGGGTCAGGCGGCCGCGGCGGGCGTTGCCCTCGGTGGTCAGGAGTTCGAAATTCAGCATGGCGAGCGGGGCTCAGGTCGGTTGGATGTTGGGGGGCGAGGTGGCCAGGGCCGGCGCTTGTTGCAGCAGCCCCAGGATTTGAGCGAGCAGGCGTTCGCTGCGGAAGGGCTTGGCCAGCACGTGCAGGCCCGAGGCGCTCAGGCGGGCGATCTCGGCGGGGTCAGTGTCGCCGGAAACGATCAGGCTGGGAATGACCTGGCCCTGGATGGACATTTGCAAAGCCAGAGCCTGGCTGAGGGAAACGCCATCCACGCCGGGCAGTCGATAGTCAGTGACCAAGGCATCGGGCCATTGGCCGTTCCCGTCGTCCATGCCCAGGAGCAGGTTCAGCTCACCCAGCAGTGATTCGCCGTCTTCCCAATGGCGCACTTGGGCGCCCCAGCTCACCAGCAGCTCGTTCATGGCGCGGCGCAGCAGCATGTCGTCCTCCACCAGCCAGAGCGTGCGGCCTTTGAGCGGCTGGGCGGGCGAGACCCAGACCGACTCGACGGCCGGCTGGGCGTGGTGCAGCGGGAGCTCCATGGTGAACACGGAGCCGCGGCCCAAGCGTGAGCGCACCTTGACTTCTTCGCCCATCACGCTCGCGGTGCGCCGCACGATGGCCAGGCCCAGGCCGATGCCACGGCTGCGGTCGCGGGCGGCATTGCCCACCTGGTAGAACTCTTCGAAGATGCGGCCCAACTGGTCGGCCGCGATGCCGATGCCGGTGTCCCAGACCTCGATGCGGATGCGGCGGTTGCCTTGGCGGCGCACAGCCACCAGCACACCGCCGCGCTGGGTGTAGCGCAGGGCGTTGGAGACCAGATTGCGCAGCACGCTGTGGATGAGCAGCGGGTCGGTCATCACGACCAATTGGGCAGCGTGCCAGCCACGTGGCAGTCGAAAGCGCAAGTGCAGGCCCTTGGCTTGCGCGGCGCTTTGCTCGTGCACCTTCACGGCCTGAAAAACGTCTTGCAGGGACACGGCCTGGAACTGTGGCTGGACGGCGCCGGCATCGAGCCGGGAGATGTCCAGCAGGCCCACCAGCAGCGATTCCATGGAGGCCACGGCCTCGTCCAGCATGTTGGTGAGTTCGCGTGTCTCGGTGGTGGCGCTGGGTTGTTGGCGCAGCAGGCTGACCAGCAGGCCGATGGCGGCGGTGGGCTGGCGCAGGTCGTGGCTGGCAGCGGCCAGGAAGCGCGTCTTGGATTGGTTGGCCGATTCCAACGCCAGGGTGCGCTCGGCCACCCGCTCTTCCAATGTGATGTTCATGCGCTCGGCCACGATCATGTTGTCAACGAAGTTGCGCATCAACGTGACCGCGTAACCCATGAAGATGATGGGCGTGGTGTACGGCGTCCAGTACAGGTCGGTGACGGGCAGCACCGAGGTCAAAAAGAGGTAGTCGTGCGCGACGCTGACCAGCGTGGCGATGGGCCCCAGCGACATGGCGGTGGCCTCCTGCCAGTGCTGGCGCAAGGCTTTTTGCACCACCTTGATCACCACCAGCACGCCGCACAGCATCATCACCGGGTAGGCGATCAGGCGCAGCAGATCCAGGCTGTTGCCACCGAGTGCGCCCAAGGCCACCACCGGCAGGCCAAAGCCCATCAGCCGCATCGGCCAGATCACCTTTTTGACGTCGTAGTCGGCGTAGGTCAGGCCAAAGCCGATGAGGAAATAGGTGCCCAGGGCCTGGGCCGAGAAGAACAACCAGTCCATCACCGGGATGGGCCAGCTCATGGTCTCGGTCATGTACAGCGCGTTGCGCGAGCACATGACCACCATCAGGCCGTAGAAGTAGCCAAAGCGGTTGTCCGACGGGCGCACGCGCCAGACCATCATCAGGAACAGGGCGATGCCGGCGACGCACAGGTTGATGGTGCGTGGCAACTCGACCGTCCAGGCGGACCAGCGCTCGAAGTCGGGCTGCATGCCCTCGTGCGGGCCGGCCTGCAGGGGCGAGATGCCCGGCTTGCGGAAGGGGCCCATGCGCACCTCGATCTGCACGGCGTTCTGGCCCAAGTGCAACAGGCCGGCTGGCACCTCGACCAAGTAGGGCAGGGTGCCGACGCTGGTGGCCTGCGGGCCGTCCATGTGGTGGGTGCGCAGGGTCACGCCGTTGACGGTGATGCGGTGGTTGCCCGGCAGGCGGTCCAGGCGCAGGGCCCAGGGCAGGTTGGGCGCGGACGACAAGGGCAGGGTGAAGTCGTAGCAAGCGTTGACAGGCGGCTTGAGGCCGAGCAGGCGCCAGTCGTCAGGCAGGGCAACTTGCCGTGATTCACCGTGCTGCTGTGGGCCACAGGGCCCGTTGCTCAGGCTGGCTTGCTGGAGCACCTGCACACCAGAATCGCCCATGGTCGCCGAGCCAGCCGCCCACGCAGGGATGATCCCGCACCACATGATCACCATCAGCGCCAACACCATGCGCAGGCCGGGCAGGCCGAGGGCGACTCGCCACCGGCCCGTGTCTCGCGTCCTGCCTGCGTCGTTCAATGCGCGTCCCCTGTCGTTTTGGGCTGATCGGTCCGCTGGATCAGCATGGCATCACCATAGCTGAAGAAGCGGTAACCCTGCGCAATGGCATGCCCGTACAAGGTGCGGATGTGGTCGAAGCCCGCCAGCGCGCTGACCAGCATCATCAAAGTGCTTTTGGGCAGGTGGAAGTTGGTCAACAGCACATCGACCACCTTGAACTGAAAGCCGGGGGTGATGAAGATGTCGGTGTCGCGGCTGCCCACCTGGACCCATTGCCCCACCGGAGCGTTCAAGGCGGCCGATTCGACGGCGCGCAGGCTGGTCGTGCCGACGCAGACCACGCGGCCGCCCCGGGCCTTGGCCGCGGCGATGGCCTGGGCGGTGGCCTCGGGCACGTCGAACCACTCGCTGTGCATCTTGTGCTCGGCCAGGTTCTCGGTGCGCACGGGCTGGAAGGTGCCGGCGCCCACGTGCAGGGTCACCTCGGCGGTGTGGATGCCACGGCTGCGCAATTGGTCCAGTAGCGCTTCGTCAAAGTGCAGCGAGGCGGTCGGCGCGGCCACGGCACCGGGCTGGCTGGCGAACACGCTTTGGTAGCGGCGCTCGTCCTCGGCGGTGTCCGAGTGGGTGATGTAGGGCGGCAGGGGCACATGGCCGTGCGCTTGCAGCAAGGTCAACGGGTCGCCGTCAAAACGCAGGTGGAACATGCCGCCGTCCGGGCCGCAGCGGCCCAGCACCTTGGCATCGAAGGCTTCGGCAAAGCGCACGGTGCTGCCGGGCTTGGGCGATTTGCTGGCGCGCAGGTGGGCCAGCACCTCCTGGCCGGGCAGCACGCGCTCGACCAGCGCCTCGACCGCACCGCCGCTGAGCTTGGCGCCGTAGAGCCGCGCCTTGATCACCTTGGTGTTGTTGAACACCAGCAAATCGCCAGGCTGGAGCAGGTCGGGCAGGTCCTTGAAGGTCCGGTCCACGGGCTGAGGGTTCAGGCCGTCGAGCAGGCGTGAGGCGGTGCGTTCCAGGGCGGGGGTCTGCGCGATGAGGGCATCGGGCAAATCGAAGTCGAAATCGCTGACGGTGTAGGCGCGGGCGATGGACGTAGGGTGCTCAAGCATGTCATTGAGGGGCGGACAGGCCCCGTGCCAATTTGATAAAACCCGCGATTGTCCATCACAACGATGGGGGAGTCGCCGGCGGCCTGGCTGGGCGGTGACAGGCGGCACAATGGCCACTGACCTTTGTCGCCTCCTCACGCCCACGTGCCAGCCTCGACCGCCACCTCCGCCCTGTCCGCGCCCGCCAAGGCCATGCTCAAGCTGGGCTTGGCGCGTGACATTGACCTGGCCTTGCACTTGCCCCTGCGCTACGAAGATGAAACCCGCCTGATCCGCGTCGCCGACCTGCGCGATGGCCAGACGGCCCAGGTCGAGGGCGTGGTGCGCGAGAGCCGCGTGGACCTGCGCCAGCGCCGCCAATTGGTCATCAAGCTGGACGATGGCAGCGGCGTGCTGCTCCTGCGCTTCCTCAATTTCTACGGCACCCAGCAAAAGGCCTGGATCCCAGGGGCAAGATTGCGGGTGCGGGGCGAATCACGCATCGGTTTTTTCGGTCGGGAGATGGTCCACCCCGCCGTGCGGCTGGTGAACGAGGACACCCCTTTGGCGACCTCGCTCACACCGGTCTACCCGACCTCGGCGATGCTGCCCCAAGCCTACCTGCGCAAGGCGGTGGCCGGCGGCCTGCAACGCGCGCCTTTGAGCGACATCATCCCGCCGCCTTTGCTGCCGCGCGGCTTGCCCAGCCTGCGCGAGGCCTTGAATTTTCTGCACCACCCCAGCCCGCAGGTCTCCAGCGAGGCGCTGGCAGACCACAGCCACCCCGCCTGGCAAAGGCTGAAATACGAGGAGCTGCTGGCCCAGCAGGCCTCGCAACTGCTGGCCCGCCAGGAGCGTGCGCAGTTGCGTGCGCCCGCCTTGGTGACACGCCCTGGTGGTCTGCACGAACGCCTACTGGCTGTGCTGCCCTTTGCCTTGACCGATGCCCAGCGCCGCGTGGTCGAAGAGGTCGCGCTCGACATCGCCCGCCCCATCCCCATGCATCGGTTGTTGCAAGGCGACGTGGGCTCGGGCAAGACGGTGGTGGCCGCGCTGGCCGCGGCGGTCGCCATCGACAACGGCTGGCAGTGCGCCCTCATGGCGCCCACGGAGATCCTGGCCGAGCAGCACTTCCGCAAGCTGGTGAGCTGGCTGGAGCCGCTGGGCGTGAAGGTGGCCTGGCTCACGGGCAGCCTCAAGGCCAAAGCCAAACGCGCGCAGCTTGAATCGGTGGCCAGCGGCGAGGCGCAACTGATCGTCGGCACGCACGCCGTGATCCAGGATCAGGTGAGTTTTGCCAAGCTGGGTCTGGCCCTGATCGACGAGCAGCATCGCTTCGGCGTGGCCCAGCGCCTGCAACTGCGCCACAAGCTGCAAAGCCCCGACGGGCTGGAGGCGCATTCCTTGATGATGAGCGCCACCCCCATCCCGCGCACCCTGGCCATGACCTACCTGGCCGACCTGGACGTGAGCACCATCGACGAACTGCCGCCCGGGCGCACACCCATCGTCACCAAGGTGTTCGGCGATGGTCGCCGCGCCGAGGTCATCGAGCGCATCCGAGACGAGGTGGCCAAGGGCAGCCAAGTCTACTGGGTCTGCCCCCTCATCGACGAGACCGAAGAGGCAGATGAACTGGCTGATGCCAAGGCCGGCCGTGCCGCCACCACCAAGCGCCCGCCGCTGGACCTGAGCAACGTCACCCAGACGCACGAAGAGCTGGCCGAGTCTCTGACCGGCCATGCGGTCGGCCTGCTGCACGGGCGACTGCCCACGGCGGACAAGACCGCGGTGATGGCGCAATTCGCCGCCAACGAGGTTTCTGTGCTGGTGGCCACCACCGTGATCGAAGTGGGCGTGGACGTGCCCAATGCCAGCCTGATGGTGATTGAGCACGCCGAGCGATTCGGCTTGAGCCAGTTGCACCAGTTGCGTGGCCGGGTGGGGCGCGGAGCCGTGGCCAGCGTGTGCGTGCTGCTCTACAGCAGCCCTTTGTCGGACCAGGGCAAGGCGCGCCTCAAGGCCATGTCCGAGACGACGGACGGCTTCGAGATTGCCCGCCGCGACCTGGACATCCGTGGCCCTGGCGAGTTCATGGGCGCGCGCCAATCGGGCGCAGCGCTGCTGCGTTTCGCCGATTTCGGGCAGGACCTGGCGCTGTTGGACAAGGCCCAGGCTTCCGCCAAGGTCCTGCTTGAGCAGTACCCCGAAGCCGCCGCCCAGCACATCGCCCGCTGGCTGGGTTCAAAAGCCCAGTACCTCAAGGCCTAGGGCCGCAGGCTTAAGATCGGGCCCCATGACCCTCACCGAACTGCGCTACATCGTGGCCGTGGCCCGCGAAAGACACTTTGGCCGTGCCGCCGAAGCCTGCTTTGTGGCCCAGCCCACGCTGTCATCGGCCGTCAAGAAGCTCGAAGAAGAGCTCGACGTCAAGCTCTTCGAGCGCGGCAGCAGCGAAGTCACCGTGACCCCGCTGGGTGAGGACATCGTGCGCCAGGCCCAGACGGTGCTCGATCAGGCGGCCACCATCAAGGAGATCGCCAAGCGCGGCAAGGACCCGCTGGCCGGTTCCCTGCGCTTGGGTGTGATCTACACGATTGGCCCCTACCTGCTGCCCGACCTGGTGCGCCACGTCATCACCCACGTGCCGCAAATGCCTCTGATGCTGCAGGAAAACTTCACGGTCAAGCTGCTGGAGATGCTGCGCACCGGCGAGCTCGACTGCGCCATCCTGGCCGAGCCCTTCACCGACGCTGGCCTGGCCGTGGCGCCGCTGTACGAAGAGCCCTTCATGGTGGCCGTGCCGCATGACCACCCACTGGCCACGCGCACGGCCATCAGCGCCGATGAACTCAAGCAGGAGACCATGCTGCTGCTGGGCACCGGCCATTGCTTCCGCGACCACGTGCTGGAGGTCTGCCCCGAATTCGCGCGCTTTTCAAGCGACGCCGAAGGCATCCGCAAGAACTTCGAGGGATCGTCCCTGGAGACCATCAAGTACATGGTGGCCTCGGGGATGGGCGTGACCGTGGTGCCGCGCCTGAGCGTGCCCAAGGAGCCGCAGCCGCACATCGTCTACATCCCGTTTGAGGCGCAGGATGTGCCCACGCGCAGGGTGGTGCTGGTCTGGCGCCGCAGCTTCACGCGCTACGAGGCGATCGCTGCGCTGCGCAATGCGGTTTACGCCTGCCCGTTGGAAGGCACGACCAAGCTAACAGCTTGAAGGGCTTGAGCAGCTTGATTCAGGGCTCGAGCGGCGGCTCTGCCTGATCGAGGGCTGGTTTGTCCTTGCCTTGGTCTTCTTCCACGGACCAATCTTGCGAGCCATCGTCCCGGCTGGCATCGAAGCACTCGACCACCGAGAAATACAGCGAGGCGTAAAAGGCCGAGGCCACCCACAGGCCTGCGGCGGCCGCGAACATGGTGGCGATGGTCGGCTCGGGGATGATGGCCGCGATCAGTTGAATGGGCACGCCCACCAGCAGGATCATGGCCACCCAGCAAGCGCCATAGACGGTGAAAGCGCCCAGGTTGCGCCAGCAAGCCACCGCGCTGAAGAACAAGGCCTTGCCCAGCGGCAAGCGTGCCCAGTGGATCAACGCCGGCACGTGCCAGAACACCAGGCTCACGGGCAAGGTCAGGCCGATGCGCCAGAGCATGCTCTGGATCAGCACCGGATCGCCCAGCGCGTCTTCTGAATCCTTGGCTGCTTCCAGCGCCTTGACCAGGCTGTCCATGTCCGGCCCCAGGAGGCTGGCCAGCACCATCACCAGCACGGTGGCCATGGCATAGAGCGAGCCCAGGCGCCACCATTGCTGGCGCGTGACGGGGTCCTTGAGCGCCTCGATCATCACGCCTGGCGTGATGCGCTGACCCAACATCACGCGACGCGAGGCCAGCATGAAGGCCATCCAGGCTGCTGGCATGGCGGCGATCACCAGCAGCGGCCCGATGGCCGGGATGGCCATCAGCACCATGGCGCCCGTGATGAACAGGCCCAGCAGGCTGACGAAGCCCAGGGTCTGCTGACGGCAAAGCAACACACCTTGGCGAGCCCAGACCCACCCGCGCGAGGCGGGCAGCACACGTAACTTCATGCGCCCGCCGATCTCGTGGTGGCGCGTGTGTAGCGCCAGGGACGCTCGACACGGGCACGCAGCACGCGTTCGAAATGCGTCGGGTCGTGCGGTTTGAGCATGCTGGCGTCGCGCGGCAGGTGAAAATCCCACAGCCGCGAGGTCCAGAAGCGCAGGGCCGCGGCCCGCAAGGCCATGGGCAGCAGGGCGATTTCGTCGTCGGTCAAGGCGCGCACCTGGTCGTAGGCTGCGACCATGGCTTGCGCCCGTGCGGTGTCCAACTCACCCGTGGCCAGGTCGATGCACCAGTCGTTGAGGCACACGGCGATGTCGAAGAGAAAAGCGTCGCAGCCCGCGAAGTAGAAGTCGAAGAAGCCCGACAGCGCGGGGCCATCGAACATGACGTTGTCGCGGAACAGGTCGGCGTGGATAGGGCCATGCGGCAGGCCCTGGTGTTGGGGCGTGGCGGCCAGCGCCTGCTGATCCCGAAGCTCGGTCGAGATCAGCGCGGCCTGGGCGGCAGCCAGGTGGGGGAGGACAACCGGGATGGTGCTGATCCACCAGTCCAGCCCCCGCAGATTGGGCTGCTGCATGTCAAAGCTCTGTCCGGCCAGGTGCATGCGGGCCAGCATGGCGCCCACCTGTTCGACATCGGGCACCTGCGGATCGAGCTGGTTGCGCCCGGCCAGGCGGTTCACCACGGCAGCAGGCTTGCCCTTGAGCGACAGCAGGATGTCACCTTGCTGATCCGGCTGGGGGGCAGGCACGGGGATGCCGTGGCTGGCCAGGTGGCGCATCAGGTTCAGGTAAAAGGGCAGTTGCTCGAAGCTCAAACGCTCGAACAGGGTCAGCACGTAATCGCCCTGGTCGGTGGCGACAAAGTAGTTGGTGTTCTCGATGCCTGAGGTGGACCCGTGAAGGGATTGCAGTTGGCCCAGGTGCAGCTGGGTCAACAGACCCTGAGCTTCTTGGGACGAGACTTCGGTGAAAACGGCCATGATTGCGTGTAAACCCTCAGCGGATGCGGGCGACGGAGTGTGTGATTGTAGGTTTCGCTGTGGCAGACTCCGGAGGTTGGCCGCAATTTATCGTCACAGATCACGGCCTCGTTTTTGCCCCTTTCGAAGACCGCCATGAATTTCCTCGCGACACGCTCTGCCCCCATCGCCCGCCGCCTGTTCACCGCTGCTGCCGTGGTGGCCGCCATCGGTTCGGTGACGCCTGCTCAAGCCCAATTGCAGGACATGTTCAAACCCGGATCAATCTACGCTGCCAGTTCGCTGGGCTTGATGTACTCCGGCCAGGATTGCGATGGCACGCTGGTCTGCGAAAAACAACGCATTGGCGGCAAGGTGTTCGGCGGTTACCGCTTCACCCCCAATCTGGCGGCTGAAGTCGGCTTTTATTACTTGGGCAAGTTCAACGCCACGCAGGGTTCGAACTTCATCAACCCATCGCTGGGTACGCGCACCGCCGTGAATTCGGATGACCACGCGGTATCGCTGGGCATCGATTGGTCCAACGAGATGTTCGGCATCCTGCGCCAGCACATTCGTTTTGGGGTAGCCCGTGTGACCACCCGTGGTACCCAATCTTTTGGCGCTGGCCCCGAAGAGTTCAGCGAGCACAAGGTCGTGCCTTTCCTGGGCCTGGGCCTGTCCTACCAAGTCACCGAATACATCCGCCTTTATTCCAGCTACGACACCATGCGCAACAAGCGCAACGAGAACTTCCACATGTTCTCTTTCGGCGTGGGTGTCGAGCGCTGATTAGCGACAGCGCCCTCAACAGAGGTTAGATCAGGCCACCGCGAGGTGGCCTTTTTCATGGGCGCCCAGCGGGCATCCTTTTGCGGAGCCGCATCGCCCGGTCATGAGCTGAGCGGCAGGCGGCACAATGCAGGCATGACGATCGATACAGCCGCCAGCACCACGACCAGCCCGAAACCCACCATGCTGCTGGTGGACGGCTCCAGCTACCTCTACCGTGCCTTCCATGCCATGCCCGACCTGCGTGGGCCACAGGGCGAGCCCACGGGCGCCATCCACGGCATGGTCAACATGCTCAAGCGCCTGCGCGAGCAGATCAATGCGGAGCACGCGGTCTGCGTGTTCGACGCCAAGGGCCCGACTTTCCGCGACGAGTGGTACCCGCTCTACAAGGCCAACCGCGCCTCCATGCCCGAGGACCTGGCGCTACAAATCGAGCCCATCCACGAGGTGGTGCGCCTGCTGGGCTGGCCCATCCTGGAGGTGCCCGGCATCGAGGCCGACGACGCCATCGGCACCTTGTGCTGCGTGGCCGTCAGCAGCGGGCACCAGGTCGTCGTCTCCACGGGCGACAAGGACATGGCCCAACTGGTCA
>CANBUA010000146.1 GCA_947372535.1 Burkholderiales bacterium | reverse complement strand
CCCCGGCCTGGGCGCCCTGACCGACCCGATCGTGGCCCGCTGCGAGCGCCTGCGCGTGGTCGAACTCGACCGCGACCTGGCTGCCCGCCTGCGCCTGCGCCCCGAGCTCGACGTGACCGAGTCCGACGTACTGCGCGTCGATTTCGGCGCCATGGCCGATGAGGCCGGCCAGAAGCTGCGCATCATCGGCAACCTGCCCTACAACATTTCCACGCCCATCCTCTTTCACCTGCTGCCTTTTGCCAGCCGCGTGGTGGATCAGCACTTCATGCTGCAAAAGGAAGTGGTCGACCGCATGGTGGCCAAGCCCGGCAACAAGGACTTCGGCCGCCTGACGGTGATGCTGCAGTGGCGCTACAGCATGGAATCCATCGTCGATGTGCCGCCCGAGGCCTTCGATCCGCCGCCGCGCGTGGACTCGGCCGTGGTGCGCATGACGCCCCTGCCCGATGCGGGCGATGTGAACGTGGAACTGCTGGGCAAGCTGGTCACCATCGCGTTTTCGCAGCGGCGCAAGATCCTTCGCCACACGCTGGGCGCATGGATGCAGCAGGAGGGCATCGAATTGCCCTTCGACGTGCAAAGGCGGGCCGAAGAGGTCCCCGTGGCTGAGTACCTGGCGCTGGCCAAGGCCTGCGAAGCCCAGCGATGAAAACCTACCTGGTCGGCGGTGCAGTGCGTGACCGCCTGCTGGGCCTGGCCACGCAGGACCACGACTGGGTGGTCGTGGGCGCCACGCCAGAGCGCATGGTCGAGCTGGGCTACACCCCGGTCGGCAAGGACTTCCCCGTCTTCCTGCACCCGCAGACCCACGAAGAACACGCCCTGGCGCGCACCGAACGCAAGTCAGGCCGGGGCTACCACGGCTTCACCGTCCTGACCTCGCCCGAGGTCACACTCGATGAAGACCTGGCCCGGCGCGACCTGACCATCAACGCCATCGCCCAGGATGAAGACGGCACGCTGGTGGATCCGCATGGCGGCCAGGCCGACATCCAGGCCCGCGTGCTGCGTCACGTCTCGCCCGCCTTCGCGGAAGACCCGGTGCGCATCCTGCGCCTGGCGCGGTTCGCGGCCCGTTTCGACACGTTCAGCGTCGCGCCTGAAACCGCCACGCTGATGCAACAGATGGTGCAAAGCGGCGAGGCCGATCACCTGGTGGCCGAGCGCGTCTGGCAGGAGGTCTCGCGTGGGCTGATGGAGCGCCACCCCTCGCGCATGTTCGAGGTGCTGCGCGCCTGCGGGGCGCTTGAGCGTCTCATGCCCGAGGTCGACCGCCTGTGGGGCGTGGCCCAGCGCGCCGACTACCACCCCGAGGTGGACACCGGCGTGCACCTGATGATGGTGCTGGACATGGCCGCCCACTTGGAGGCCCCCTTGAACGTGCGCTATGCCTGCCTGTGTCACGACCTGGGCAAGGGCAACACGCCGACCACCACCTTGCCCCGCCATGTCGGTCACGAAGCGCGCAGTGTGGACCTGCTCAAGGTCATGAGCGAGCGACTGCGCGTGCCCACCGATTGCCGCGAGCTGGCTGAAGTCGTGGCCCGAGAACACGGCAACATCCACCAATCCACCGGCTTCACGGCCACCGCGCTGGTGCGCCTGCTGGAGCGGCTGGACGCCTTCCGCAAGCCCCAGCGCTTGCCCCTGATCCTGCAAGCCTGCGAGTGCGATGCCCGAGGCCGCGGCGGCGATTTCCCGACCCGCCCTTACCCCCAAACTGCCCATTTGATGCAAGCCCTGTCGATTGCCAGCCAAGTGGACACGGCCGAGATCGCCAAGGCCGCCACCGAGCGCGGCTACAAAGGCGCAGACATCGCCAAGGCCATCCACAAGGCTCGAATTGAACGCGTTGAACGTGATGTGATGGCCCCTTGAATGGGTGGGCTGGATCGGCGGATATGCGCCACGTTACCCCGCATGACGGGGGGATGGTGCTTCCGTAACATGGGGGACACTCGCCTGATGTTTTGGTACGCCCAACCTCACCGACGCCTCACCATGCCCTCCCCCCCCGGATCAGCGCCGCGTCCGGCCTCGATGCACGAGGAGATCCGGCGCCAAGTGATGGATCAGCTTGACAGCCGCTGGCACAAGCTGTGGGGTACCTTCGGCATGAGCGTCATCCTCATGAGCTTTGGCGCGCAACTGGCCTGGCACAGCTGGGATGAGCAATGGATGACCTCAATGGCCCTGCTGTCCGCGGGCACCTTGCTGTGGCTGGTGCACCGTCAACTGGTCGCACAATGGCACGCCAATCTGGGGGCTGACAGCGGCTGGTTGTCCCCGCTCGATCAGGCGGCCGTGGCCGCCGGGCTGCTCGCCTCGGTGCTGGTGCCGCCAGGTCAATGGTGGTGGCCCATGCCCTTGCTTGCCGGCAGCGCCTGGGGCCTCTTGAGGCTATCGCACCATGCCCAGGCGCATTGGTCGCACTGGCACTTCATGGTGGCGCGCAAGATGCTGCGCGAGCGACGCCGTCAACTCATCCTGACCGCTTCACCCAGCCGTCATTGAATCACTGACCATACGACATCGACGGAGCAAGGGGCAAGGCACGTCGCGATGAAGTGCCCTGGCCTTGGCGTCGTTCTCAGTCCGCCTGCTTGCGCAGGAAAGCCGGGATTTCCAGCTCGTCCATGCCGTTGCTGGCCAGGGCATCAACCTTCTGAGCCGCTTGCGTGCGGCCACTGCGCCACACGCTCGGGGTGTTCAGACCGCTGAAGTCATTGCCGCCTTGAACCGCGTGGTGACCCGTGTGCCCCATGGACGCGCCGGGGTGAACCGGGTTGTTCAGGATGGGCAGGTTGTCGGTGCCGGTGCGGCCGAACATCTGCGCGGCCGTCTGAGGCGCGCTGTGCACCACGGTCATGCGTTGCTGATGCTTGGAGCACAAACCCGTGGCGATCACCGTGACGCGCAACTGGTCGCCCAGGGTCTCGTCATAGGCGGTGCCATAGATCACGTGCGCATCTTCCGAGGCGTAGCGGCGGATGGTGTTCATCGCGTTGCGCGATTCGGCCAGCTTGAAGTTGGCCTTGCTCGCGGCGATCAGCACCAGCACGCCACGCGCGCCCGACAGGTCGATGCCTTCGAGCAGCGGGCAGGCCACGGCGGCTTCGGCGGCCTTGGTGGCGCGGTCCGGGCCGGACGACGTGGCCGTGCCCATCATGGCCTTGCCAGGCTCGCTCATCACCGTCTTGACGTCTTCGAAGTCGACGTTGACCAGACCGGGGATGTGGATGATGTCGCTGATGCCGCCGACGGCGTTCTTGAGCACGTCGTTGGCTTCCTTGAAGGCCTCGTCTTGCGTGACGTCATCGCCCAGCACGTCCAGCAGCTTCTCGTTGAGCACCACGATCAGCGAATCGACGTTGGCTTCCAGCTCGGCCAGGCCGGCTTCGGCCTGCTTCATGCGGCGGTTGCCTTCGAACTCGAACGGCTTGGTGACCACGCCCACGGTCAGGATGCCCATCTCCTTGGCCACGCGTGCGATCACGGGCGCGGCGCCCGTGCCGGTGCCGCCGCCCATGCCGGCCGTGATGAAGACCATGTGCGAGCCATCGAGCGAAGCGCGGATCTGCTCGACCGCCTCTTCAGCGGCGATGCGACCTGCCTCCGGTTTGGAACCTGCGCCCAGGCCGGTGACGCCCAGTTGCAGGTTCTGCTCGGCGGTGGAGCGGCTCAGGGCCTGAGCGTCCGTGTTCGCGTTGATGAATTGAACGCCCTGCACACCTTGGGCAATCATGTGGTCGACAGCGTTACCGCCGCCGCCGCCCACACCGATGACCTTGATCTGCGTTCCCAAGTCGAAGTTTTCAATCATTTCGATCGGCATGTCATTACCTCCAAAGTGTCTCAAGCAGTTGCCAGTGAATAAACGGGGTGAATCAGAAATTACCTATGAACCAATCACGCACGCGGGAGAACAGGGTCTGTACCGACCCGGCCTTCTGAGAGGCTTTCATGCCCCGCATGCGCGACATCCTTGCTTCTTCGAGCAAGCCCATGACGGTGGCCGACCGAGGGCTGGCCACCATGTCGTGAAGTGCACCGGCGTACAAGGGCGTCCCCTTGCGCACCGGCTTTAAAAAGATGTCCTCGGCCAGCTCGACCATGCCTGGCATCACTGCCGAGCCGCCGGTGAGCACGATGCCCGAGGACAACAATTCTTCGTAGCCCGACTCGCGGATCACCTGGTGGACCAGCGAGAAGATTTCTTCGACGCGCGGCTCGATCACGCCGGCCAGGGCCTGGCGCGAGAGCATGCGCGGGGCGCGGTCGCCCAGGCCTGGTACCTCGACCTGCTCGTTCGGATCGGCCAGCAATTGCTTGGCCACACCGTGGTCCACCTTGATGTCCTCGGCGTCCTTCGTGGGCGTGCGCAAGGCCATCGCGATGTCGCTGGTGATCAAATCGCCCGCGATCGGGATGACCGCCGTGTGGCGGATGGAGCCGCCCGCGAAAATGGCCACGTCGGTGGTGCCCGCGCCAATGTCCACCAAGGCCACACCCAGGTCTTTTTCGTCCTCGGTCAACACGGAGGCGCTGGAGGCGCTGGGGTTGAGCACGAGCTGCTCGGCTTCCAGCCCGCAACGGCGCACGCACTTGACGATGTTCTCGGCCGCGCTCTGGGCGCCGGTCACGATGTGCACCTTGACTTCCAGGCGTCCACCGCTCATGCCGATGGGCTCTTTGACCTCGTGCCCATCGATGATGAACTCTTGCGGCTCGACCAGCAACAAGCGCTGGTCGTTGGGGATGTTGATGGCCTTGGCCGTCTCGACAACGCGCTGCACGTCGATCGGGGCGACTTCCTTGTCGCGAACGATCACCATGCCGGTGCTGTTCTGACCACGGATGTGGCTGCCGGTGATGCCCGTCCACACCCGACTGATCTTGCAGTCGGCCATGAGCTCGGCTTCTTTGAGGGCCTGTTGAATCGATTGAACGGTGGCGTCGATGTTGACGACCACGCCGCGCTTGAGGCCGTGACTGGGAGCGACACCCAGGCCGGCGAGTCGAAGATCGCCACCAGGGAGGACTTCCGCGACGACCACCATGACTTTGGCGGTGCCGATGTCCAATCCGACAACAAGGTCTTTGTAATCCTTGGCCATTGTTTACGCTGGTTTTGACAAGTTTAAGGTCATTGACGTGCCTTTGCACCGACATGGCCAGCAGAATTTTCCTGCATGGTGGTCATGCCTTTGAAACGCACGGCGTAGCCCTTGGGATAACGAAGGTCCGCATAGGCCAAAGCGGAGGGGTATTGGTGCTTGAGCTGGGGCAGGGTCTTGATGAAACGCTCGGCGCGGGACACCACTTCTTCGGTGTCGCCACGGCCCAGTTCGATGAGCGATTCGTTGTCCAGTTGCACACTCCAGGAGCCCCGGTCAGTGAGCTTGAGTGTGTCGATCTCGGCGTCCATCGAGGCCAGCACGGGGCTCAAGCGCCGCAGCATGGCCAGCATCAGGCGGGCCTGGTCGGGCGTGGCGTGGGTCGGCGCGTGCAGTGTGGGCATGGGCTCGTCCTCGACATCGCCGGTATTGGCATCGAAGATTTCGCCTTGCACGTTCACCATCTGGTCATCGCGATCATCGTGGTGCCAGTACGCCGCGGGCTGGTGCTCTTCCAACGTGACGCGCAACTCGCCCGGCCAGACACGGCGCACGATGGCGTGGCGCACCCAAGGCACGGTCTCGAAAACATCGCGGGCCTTGCGCAGGTCCACCGTGAAGAAACCACCGGTCACGCGTGGCACAGCGTTGGCGCGCACCGTGGCCAGGTTATTGCGCTGCAGATCACCTTGAAGGGTGAGCTGGCGGATCGCAAAGGTCTGTTGCCTGGCGATCACACCCAGGATGGCCGCCACCAGCAGCACGGCCAGCACCACGCCCAGGCCAACCGTGGCCGCGTTCATCCACTGGATGTCTTGCGGCATCTCGGTGGGGGCGTCCATGGTGTGGAGGGCGTTGAGGGAGCTCATGGTGATCGGGTCGTTACGGCGCTCAGGCCGGGGCGCCATCCAGGGCGGCGGTGGTCAGGAGGTAAACACAAAGCTGCGCATAGCTCAGGCCGGCCACCTTGGCCGACATGGGCACCAGCGAGTGCGAGGTCATGCCGGGCGCGGTGTTGAGCTCCAGCGCGTAAGGGCGCCGGTCTTTCTGGTCGATCATCACATCGACGCGGGCCCAGCCACGGCAGCCCAGGGTCTCGTAAGCCTTGACGACCAGGCGCTGGATGGCGGCTTCCTCGTCGGCGGGCAAGCCGCTCGGGCAGTGGTATTGCGTGTCGTTGGTGAAGTACTTGTGCTGGTAGTCGTAGTTGCCATCGGGCGCGGCGATGCGGATCAGCGGCAGGGCCGTCGGCGTGCCGTCGATGTCGAGCACGGGGCAGGTGGTCTCGGGGCCGGCAATGAACTGCTCGCACAGCACGTCCGGATCGTGCCTGGAAGCCGCTTCGTAGGCCTGCCGGCATTGGGCCGCATCAAGCACTTTGGTCAGGCCGATGGACGAGCCCTCACGGGCGGGCTTGACGATCATCGGGGCGCCCAGCACGGCGAAAGCCTCTTCACAGGCTTGTGCACTGCTGACGGTCCGCCAGGCGGGTGTGGACACGCCCTGATCGCGCCAGATCACCTTGGTCGCGCTTTTGTCGATGGCCTGGCTGGAGGCCAGCACGCCCGAGCCGGTGTAGGGCAGGCCCAGGGCTTCAAGCTCGCGCTGCAAGGTGCCGTCTTCACCGCCGCGTCCGTGCAAGGCAATGAAGCAGCGGTCGAAACCTTCCACCTTGAGATCGGCCAGGGGGCGCCCGGCTGGATCGAAGGCATGCGCATCCACGCCTTGCGAGGTCAAGGCCTCCAACACGCCGCTGCCAGACATGATGGAGACTTCGCGCTCGGCCGAGGTGCCGCCAAAGAGCACGGCGACCTTGCCCAAGGTCTTGGGGTCGATGCTCGAAGGCTGAAGGTGAAGGGGCGTGCTCATGGCGTGCTCGATGTGGGGTACAGGTCGATCAGGGTTTGAGGAGGTCGGCCACTTTGGTGGCCACGGCGCCGATGGAGCCGGCGCCCATGCAGATGACGACATCGCCGTCGCGCGTGCCTTGGGCAATGGCCTGCGGCAGGTCGGCGACATCGTCCACGAACAAGGGCTCGATGCGGCCGGCCACGCGCACGGCCCGCGTCAGGGCGCGCCCGTCGGCGGCGACGATGGGCGTCTCGCCCGCCGAGTAGACCTCCGTCAGCAGGACGGCATCGGCCGTGCCCAGCACCTTGACGAAATCCTCGAAACAATCGCGGGTGCGGGTGTAGCGGTGCGGCTGGAAGGCCAGGACCAGGCGCTGACCGGGGAAAGCGCCACGGGCCGCGCTGATGACGGCCGCCATCTCGACCGGGTGGTGGCCGTAGTCATCGATCAGGGTGAAGCGTCCGCCGTCGGTGGCCTTGAAATCGCCATGGCGCTGGAAGCGCCGGCCCACGCCGCTGAACGAAGCCAGGGCACGTGCCATGGGCTCGTCAGGCAGCTCGATCTCCGTGGCCACGGCGATGGCGGCCAAGGCGTTGAGCACATTGTGGCGGCCGGGTGAGTTCAGGGTGATGGGCAGGTCGGGCATGACCACCCCGTTGCGACGCTGGACCACGAAGCGCATCTGGCCACCAGGCAGCGCTTCGACGTCCACCGCGCGCACTTGCACGTCTTCACCGAAACCGTAGGTGATGACGGGGCGCGAAACCAGTGGGATGATGGAGCGCACCCCGGGGTCGTCACCACACAGGATGGCCGAGCCGTAAAAGGGCATGCGGTGCAAGAAATCCACGAAGGCTTGCTTGAGCCGCGCGAAATCGTGGCCATAGGTGTCCATGTGGTCGGCGTCGATGTTGGTGACGACGGCCAGGATGGGCAGCAGGTTCAGGAAGGAGGCATCGGACTCGTCGGCCTCGACCACGATGTAGTCGCCCTTGCCCAGGGCCGAGTTGGCGCCCGCGCTGTTGAGCTTGCCACCAATCACAAAGGTTGGATCGACACCGGCTTCGGCCAGGATGGCGGTGACCAGCGAGGTGGTCGTGGTCTTGCCGTGGGTGCCGGCAATGGCGATGCCGCGCTTGAGGCGCATCAGCTCGGCCAGCATGACGGCACGCGGCACGACGGGGATGCGCTTGGCGCGTGCGGCGATGACCTCGGGGTTGTCGCCTTTGACGGCGGTTGACGTGACCACGGCTTGCGCGCCTTCGATGTGGGCGGCTTCATGGCCCACGAACACATTGATGCCCAGTGAAGCGAGGCGGCGCGAGGTCGCGCTCTCGGACTGGTCGGAGCCGGAGACCACGTAGCCCAGGTTGTGCAGGATCTCGGCGATGCCGCTCATGCCCGCACCGCCGATGCCCACGAAATGGATGTGTTTGACAGCGTGCTTCATGAGGTCAGTCGTTCGATGTCGTCGGCCACGGCGCTGGCTGCCTTGGGGCGGGCCAGTTCGCGGGCCTGGGTGGCCATGGCCAGCAGGGCCGTGCGGTTGAGTTGCTGCAAGCGATCGGCCAGCGATTGGGCTGTGAATTCGGTTTGCGGCAAGTGAATGGCGGCGCCTTGGCCGGCCATCCACTTGGCATTGTCGCGTTGATGCGCCGTGGTTGAGACCACCAGCGGCACCAACAGGCTGGCCACGCCAGCAGCGCACAGCTCGCTCACGGTGATGGCCCCTGCGCGGCACACGATGAGGTCGCAATCGGCCAGTTGCTCGGCCATGTGGTTGATGAAGGGCAGAACCTCGACCTCGCGGCCCAACTCGATCCCCAGGCGGCCATAGTTGGCGCGCACGGCCTCGAACTGCGCCAGGCCGGTCTGGTGAATCAGGCGTGGGCGTTGCTCGGGCTTGAGCAGGGCCAGGGCTTGCGGCAAGGTGTCGTTGAGCACTTTGGCGCCCAGGCTGCCGCCGACGACCAGCACCCGCAAGGGGCCGCTTCGGGCGGCGAATCGCTCAGCGGGCACAGGCAATTTTTCGATCTCGGCGCGCACGGGGTTGCCGGTGACGCGGGCGCTGCGGTGGCGGGTGTTCAAGCGTGCCACGTCGGGGCCGTCGAAGCCGAACTCAATCGCGTCGGCCACGGGCAGCAGCGCCTTGTTGCTCATCAACAAGGACGCATCGGCGTTGACCAGCACCAACGGGCGGCTGCGCAAAGAGGCCATCAGGCCACCGGGGAAGCAAACATAGCCGCCCATGCCCAGCACGGCGTCGGCGCGACGGCGACCCAGGATGTTGAAACATTCAGCAAAGGCCTTGACCAGGCGCAAGCCACCGGTCAGGGTGTGCAGCAAGCCTTTGCCGCGCAGGCCGTTGAAACCGATGGTGTCCATGGGGATGCCGGTGGGCGGCACCAGGCGGTTTTCCATGCCCGAGGTCGTGCCCAGCCAGCTCACGGACCAGCCGCGACGCTTCATCTCGTCGGCCACGGCCAGGCCGGGCATGATGTGCCCACCCGTGCCTGCGGCCATGATGACGAGGTGTTTCATGCTCGGCCTCCGCGCATGAGCTGGCGGTTCTCGATGTCGACGCGCAAACAGATGGCCAAGGCCACGCAGTTGAGCAGCACGCCCGATCCGCCATAGCTCATCAGGGGCAAGGTGAGCCCCTTGGTCGGCAGCACACCCAGGTTCACACCCATGTTGATGAAGGCCTGGCCGCCCATCCAGACACCCACGCCTTGGGCGACGAGGCCCGAGAACACGCGGTCCAGCGCGATGGCCTGGCGTCCGATGTGAAAGAGCCGGCGCACCATCCAGAAGAAGGCAAAGATCACGATGGCCACGCCGATGAAGCCCAACTCTTCGCCGATCACGGCCAGCAGGAAATCGGTGTGGGCCTCGGGCAGGTAGTGGAGCTTTTCCAGGCTGGAGCCCAGGCCTTCGCCAAAGATCTCGCCACGCCCGAAAGCGATCAAGGAGTGCGTGAGCTGATAGGCCTTGCCCAAAGCATTCTTCTCGCTCCACGGGTCGAGGTAGGCAAAGATGCGCTCGCGCCGCCATGGACTGAGCGAGACCATGAGCACGAAAGCGCCGACCAGCACCGCGGTGATCATGAAGAACATGCGGCCATTGACGCCACCCAGGAACAGGATGCTCATGGCGATCGCAGCGATCACCATGAAGGCGCCCATGTCGGGCTCGGCCAGCAGCAAGAGGCCCACCACGCCGACAGCCACGGCCATGGGCGCGACAGCACGGAAGAAGTGCTCCTTCACGTCCATCTTGCGCACCATGTAGTCGGCCGCATACAGGGTGATGGCCAGCTTGGCCAACTCGGACGGCTGGAAGTTCATCACGCCCAGCGGCAGCCAGCGGCGTGCACCATTGACGCCCTTGCCCACGTGCGGGATGAGCACCAGCATCAGCAGCACCAGGGCCGAGACGAACAACCAGGGCGCCGCGCGCTCCCAGACCGACAGGGGAATCTGCGTGACGATGGCCGCCGTGCAAATGGACAGCACCAGCGAAAACACGTGGCGCGACACGAAATGCGTTGTCGCGTAATTGGCGAACTTGGGGCTGTCGGGCAAGGCGATCGAGGCCGAATAGACCATCACCAGGCCCAGGGCCAACAAACCCATGATCACCCACAACAAGGCCTGGTCGAAGCCCATCACCTGATTGGTGTTGGAGCCCACGCTGACCCAGTCGCGCACGGGCAGGCCACCGCCTTCGCCACGCTGGAGCAGGCGGTCCAGTTGCTGGCCCAGCCAGCCTTTGCTTGGCACTGAGGATGAGGTGGTGGCGCTGGATTCGCTCATGCGATCTCCCCTTGGTCTGCGGCGATCTCGCGCACGGTGTCGATGAAGACTTGCGCGCGGTGGCCGTAGTTTCGGAACATGTCCAGGCTGGCGCAGGCCGGGCTGAGCAGTACGGCGTCACCCGCGTGCGCCTGGGTGAAAGCCCAGCGCGTGGCGGCCTCCAGCGTGTCGTGGCGGGCGATGGGGATGGCCTGCCCAGCAGCGTTTTGCAGCACGCCTTTGGCCGTCAAGGCCGAATCGAGAGGCCCCGCGTCACGGCCGATGAGGGCCACGGCACGGGCGAAGCGGCTGACCGGCTCAAGCAGCGG